>CAYQFP010000012.1:0-1387 GCA_964416865.1 uncultured Methanotrichaceae archaeon | reverse complement strand
ACCTAATAGTCCATGCCCCAACTAAGGCCAACCCGATGCCCGACCCGATGCCCGACCCGATGCCCGATCCGCCCCAAGAAGATAAGAAAAACATTCCCCTCCTGGGTCTGGTAAGCCTCCTAAACGACGCCAGCAGCGAGATCATCCAGCCCATCCTGCCCCTGTTCATAATCTCTTTGGGTGGCGGCGGCCTGGCCGTGGGCCTAATCGGAGGCCTGAGCGACGGTCTCCCCAGCGTCCTGAAGATCCTTTCAGGCTACTGGTCCGACCGCATGGGCCAAAGAAAGCCTTTTGTCGTCGCGGGCTATAGCATCTCTGCCGTAGGCAAGCTTTTGCTCTCGACGGCCGCGATCTGGCAGCACGTGTTTATCCTGAAGACCCTGGAGCGATGCGGCAAGGGGATACGTTCTGCGCCCAGGGACGCCATCATCGCCGAGTCCGCGCCCGAAGAGTCGCGGGGAAGAGGGTTTGGCATCCATAGGGCATTGGACACCACAGGCGCCGTAATCGGCTCGGCGCTGGCTTATCTGCTGTGGCAAGGAGGGATGGATTTCAGGTCGATCTTCATCCTGGCGGGTATCATCGCCATAATCGCCCTGGGACCGCTCATCCTCGTCAGAGAGACGATCAAGGCGCCCTTCCGGAACCGCGGTCGCGATATGGGCATATCGTCCCTCTCCCCGGACCTTTGCAGGTTCGTGGTCATATCGTCCATCTTCGCCCTGGGCAACTTCAGCTATATGTTCTTCCTCCTCCGGGCAAGCCAGTTATTCGCCGGAGACCTGGCCGTGGGCGCTCCGCTTCTGCTCTATATATTCTTCAACGTCGTCTACGCCGGACTCTCCATACCCAGCGGCATATGGTCCGACCGGGTGGGCCGAAGGTACGTCCTCCTGGTGGGGTATGCCTTATTCGCCCTCGTCTGTGCGGGGTTCGCATACGTCTCCACCGTCCCGGGCCTGATCATCCTCTTCGCTCTCTACGGCCTGGTCTTCGCCATGGTTGACGGCGCAGAAAGGGCGTTCGTATCCGACCTCTCCAGGGCGAGCACGAGGGGTACCGCCCTGGGTGCCTATTACGCGGCGGTCGGTCTGGCCGCGATCTTATCGGGCATCGTCGCCGGTCTTCTCTGGCAGTACGAGAGTTCCACGGCGCCTTTCTTGTTCGGAGCCGCGGCAGCGCTCCTGGCATCGCTGCTGCTTATGAGGATGGGAAAATGCTCGCTACAAGAAAGAAAAATAACCGCAGAGGAACGCAGAGGAACGCAGAGCATTTAATCGTTTATAGAAAAGAGCAAGATCGTCAAAATCGAAGGGTAAAACCGCGAATGAACGCGAATGAACGCGAATGAACGCGAATTAAAAGAAAATATTAGCGTTCATTCGCG
>CAYQFP010000011.1:0-21857 GCA_964416865.1 uncultured Methanotrichaceae archaeon | reverse complement strand
TCGTTGTCCATGAACTGCTATCACGCGCACCAGGGCCTTGTCGTGCTCGATGCGGCCATTCTGCCTGTCGGAGGGCTGCTGGGCATTGCGATAGGCGCCGTCGGCCGCCACCCGGGCCGGGATATCTTCGGCGATGAGCCGGTGCACCCGGCCGGTGTCAACGCCCTGATGATGTTCGATAATTGGTCCAGCTCCGGGTCGGCCTTGTGACCGCCGCCGCTGGCCGGCACAGGTTCGATCTCGGCGTCCACGTCGGGCAGCAGGATCTTGCGCGCCGGTAGTTTCGAGACGAGGAAATTGAGGAAGATCGAGCGCTTCTCCCACATTCATCGACAGGTCCTTACCCATCGCGTGAGATCTCACCCCGCAGCCCTTCCGTCTCCTGCCCGAGCGCCAGAATATCTGCCCAGATCTCCTCCAGGCTGCGCATCGGCTTCGGTGGCGTGGGGCAGGACCTCGCGTATCAGAAACGCCTCGATGCCCCCTTCTTGACCACGGCGGTCTTGCCGTTGATCGTCGTTTAGAGGTGAGATCTTCATGCAGATTATCAGCAGATTTATAGCGAGATCATGAGTCTGCAACCTCTACCTGGACCTTCCCTATGAAAATGTTCTCCTCGACCGGAGCCGTTGCCAGATCCTCCTTGAGGGCGATCAGGTAGGCCTCGATAGCCTCCTTGGTGTTCAGCAAAGTTTCGTCGATGGTCTCCCCCTGAGAGCAGCAGCCTGAAAGAGCGGGAACCTCGGACCAGAAGCCACCTTCCTCGGCCTGATGGATTAAAATTGTATATTCCATGATCGGTCACCCCTTCAAGAACATCATGAACTCTTCATCATCCAATCCTGCCTTCTTTATTGCAGACTTGAGAATACCTATCTTGAGATCCCTGGAGACGGGAATGGTTATGATCTGTCCATTTGGCATCTTGATATTTACATGGTCGCCTTTGCCGCGACGCACAACTCCACCAGCTCTGACAAAGGCCTTAACTGCGTCCTTACCACTCACACCCCTAACTTGACATTGTCATATTGAACTTAACTCGGTATTACTGTGACATTGTCAAGTTACCCCCATTCTATAGGAGGTGTGTATGCTATGTGATATATAAATCACTTATGTTCCACGAAGATCTATTGGATGGTAGTTGATATGTGGCAATGTCAATATAGTTACGATGTTTTCAAGATATAGATTTCATACACTCCATATATCCTTGGTCCGACACGCTTATCTATGATCGATTATATGAAACTCTAGGGGATTTATATGAGAGGTTTGTTGAAGCCTTACCTTGTCAGCTGTGCTCTTCTCCTTTGCCTGATGTGTACTGGGGACGCGGCTGAGTATGGCGTCTCCTACGACTCGACTGGAGGGCTCGGTGTCAATTACGACTCTGCAACCGACTTCGCCTCCAGGATGGACGCCAATGGATGGGACAGGCAGTTTCTCTGGGGAAACAACGCCGCCTTCGAGAAGGACTGGAAAGACGTGACGAAAGATGGATGGGATGATCGATACGCCGATGCAGCCGATCTCGCCTTCTTCGAGGGTCACGGCTCTCCAAGCGGCATCTACTTCCCTAACGACTGCTGCGATGACAACAAGTGCTCCAAAGACGACGCCAGGTGGGGAGACCTGGACATGGAATGGATGGCTGCCCACTCTTGCTCTGTTCTGGCGGACTCCAACCTCGCGGCTTGGGCATACACCGTCTGCGGGAACAACGGCGCTCACATGATGTGCAGCCATAAGAACACCTGCTACGCCAGAAACGCTGGCGACCGCTGGGCTCAGCTGATGTTAAGCGGATGGACCGTCAAAGGTGCCTGGTTCCAGCAACACATCGAAAAACAACCTAGCGGCGTCACCGCGAGGGTGATCGCAACCCAGGCGACCGCCAACGACCACATATGGGGCGAAGGCTCTGTGGCTTCCGATCCCAGTCCGGGGGATACCTGGTGGGTGTGGACGCTCACGAAGTAGAGGTGATGTGAATGAAGATAAGCGGTTACACTTACCTTTTGGTAGGGCTCTCTCTGGTGATCGGAGCCTGTGGATTGATCCCTAATCAGGATCCGGGATTCTGCACGGACGGCTCTATCCTGACGATGATCCTGCCCGAAAAGGAGGGGTTCGATACCACGCCCGACTTTGTCCTTGAGGCGAAACTTCCCGACGTTCCCGACACCCTCGGGATTTACGCCCTGAAAAGCCCCGACGTGACGAGGGCTTACGCCGTAGGGGTGGCGGGAGCAAAGGGAGCTAAAGGAGAAGTCCAGGACCAGGGGTCCAACTACGTTATTTTGAACGAGGAGCAATACGTATCTGTCGAGAAGGCCTCAGGCGCAGAGACGCTCTTCCTAGATTACAAGAACGCCTTTGGCGACCCGGAGAAAGGGCTTCCTAACGCGGACGTCATGAAGAGGAACGCTGACGCCTACTCCAGCCAGAACAGGCTCCTCCCCGATGGCTATCGGTACGCGGGAATGTCCTTCCTAACCAGGCAGCAGTTAAGCGAGAAGGGGCCAACGGGCCGAGCCGAAAATATGATGGGAATTGCGAAGTACTCCCGAACCCTCGAGGACCTCCCGGTTGAGGGTGCAGGCTCGACCGTCACAGTCCTCCTGGGCGATGGAGGCCAGGTCCAGGGATACACCAAAGTATCGAGAGACATCGGTGAGAGGATGGCCGTCGCCTCCACCACGCCCGGAAAAGCCGACAGGACCTACGAGCTTCTGGTCCCTGACGAGGCCTTCAACCTGCTCCAGGAGAAGGGTCTGACCACCGAGATCGCCAACGTGGATAAGGCTGTGGTCACCGACGTCCATCTCGCCTACTACGAGACCTCGGGAGACGAGAGGCAGGACGTGACCGTGCCGATTTACGTCTTCTCAGGATACGCCACCGGCCCTGACGGACAGTTCGAGTTCCAGGAGTACATGTACGCCCTGAAGACGAAGGCTGGAAGCACGCCGTTCCAGAAGCCCGACAGGAGCAAGGCCGTCGACAGGAGCAGTGTCCAGGAGCCGGGTAAGGGGATGAAGGATGAGGAGTCAAGGATGGTTTCAACGATCCCCCTCAGAGAGGTGTCGTTAACACCTCTCCTGAGCACGGGACCCCTTAAACAGGTGACCTAGAACCTAGAACCCAAGCTAAGTCGAAATATCCCGGGTCAGAGTTTCCTGGGTAAAAGTGTCGAGGTCGAAAAGGGGCTCGCTCTTCCGAGCCCCCAATTCTTTTTGGAAACTTAAGGGATATCTCGAAATGGAGATGAAAATGAAAATGAAACTTTCAAAGATCGCTATCTTTGGGACGGTTCTGGTCTTCGTCTCGATGGCGATGTGTCTTGGGATCGAAGAGGATTCCTCCGATGCCAGGGAGGCCCAACTTGACGAGCCTTCGGCGATCGCGGCAATCTCGTACACGATCCACTACGGGAACGGAACCTTTACCGAGGTCGCGCCCGACTCCGAGGGCTACGGGACTCTCAACAGCAGCACGATGACCTTTCTGAGCCAAATCGCCTACGCCTCCGAGAGGATCGTGGAGATCGAGGACCTGGAGGCAGAGCTAGAAGGCACGGATTATCTGGAACTCTCCTCCGACCAGCCGATCGTCATCGAGACGGTCGAGGGGCTGAACCCCGACTGGCCCCAGGGCTATTCCATCGATACAAAGAGGATCATAATCAAGCTCGGTGAGGCTGAAGCTGAGGAGAGGATCTTCACCTTCCACGAGGACGAGTGGCCGCCCATAAGGGGCTGGAGGTCTGCTTTGAGCGTCGATGCGATCGACCTCTGAAGACTCGTGAATCCGGTCGCAATTCACGAGACGGTCCTGGCTGGGGCCGACTTGAGTGATGAAGAAGTCCAAATAGGGCTTTAAATCCGAAAAGAACGATGATTTCCAGCGTCAAAGTCGATTGTGAGACAGCCTCAATGGTGGCGACAATTACACCGTCTTTCTAAATAATAGAAGGCCGAATAACCAACTGAGCTCGAGTGCGGCACCGTTGTGGCCGACGCAGGCGTCGAGGCCCAGGGGGTTTGGGCGCCAGGATATACCTGAGCCGCGTCTGCATGGCCGGCCTGGAAGTGGTGAACGGGCGAAGATGTCTCTGGGGCGTTCTCCCCCAACCGGTCAGCTTTTAGGCCTCTTTCCGGCGGAAGTACAGCTGGAAGGCTTGGACGCTGAGGAGCATCACCACCATGATGCCCAACGTCAGGTCCTTGATCCTCATCTCCTGGGGGTCCAACAGATCTTTCCAGAATAGGACGAACAACAATAGGACGGTGAGCTGCCAGGACCAGGCCATGGCATGAGCCTGGTCTTTCTTGGCGCGATCATGATCGACTTCTCTTCTGTCTAGCCACCAATGACGCAGGGCGGCCATTACAATCAGGAACGCCCCGCTGATCATCAACGTCGTGCCGAGGAAGAGATCGTCGTCCTCGGCAAGAATATACGAGAGCAACCCCGCCAAGATTATTATCACACCCAAGACCAGCAACCCTATGGTGTACTTTCGCCTCTCGTCCAAGCTCATGATCGTCATCTATCATCTGCTTGGATATTAATATCTTCTTATACTCACAGGAAGTATCGGACGGTGTCGGCAGAGAGTCTATGATATTCCAAAAAGGTGCAGAAAATTTTATTAGATATGAGCGTCCTTCAAAAATAGGTCGATCTATTCGGCCCGGCATTCGGGTAGAGATTATAGGCGTCATGAAGGCTTTGGTCCAAAGTTCGGGTACGATACATATGAAAGTCGATACGATAGAGTGTCTGAGCGTATTTCAGAGACTGATACTGGTCATCTTGACGTGGACGATGGGACTCGTAATCATGCTGGCTACGATAGATCTGGTCTACATAATCCTGACCAACATGATCTCCCCGCCCACAATTCTACTCGATATCAACGAACTCTTGGATATCTTTGGTCATTTTCTCCTGATCATGATCGGGATCGAGCTCTTGGAGACCCTCAAGATATATCTCGAAGAGCATGTCATCAACGTCCAGGTGGTACTCTTGGTGGCAATTATTGCCATTGCGCGCAAGGTGATCATACTTGACGTAAAGACGCTTCCCAGCTTGACGCTGATAGGAATCGGGGTCGTGATCATCGCCCTTTCTGTGGGCTACTACCTGGTCAAGAAGAGCCAGACTTATGAAAAATGCAAGATACTGTAGCCGCAAACGCTCGGCTCCACTGCGTCTGTTCAATAAGTGGGGGACACGACCACATACGGCCGGTGGAAGCAAAAGCAGGTGTTCACAATAAGTGGCCTGGAGATTGCCCCCCTCGGCATATCCATCGTTCCCATCCTCCTGACACTGGGTATGAGCATATTAATCATCTTCGTGATCTGGCAGATCTACCTAATGCGCCGGGACAGAATGCCCCTGATCCATGTATCAATTCTCCGCGACAGATACTTTTCAGCCGGACTGGGCAGCTCCCTCTTATGCAGTATACCATCATTGTAGGCGTCCTTTTCATCCTGCCGTTGTTCCTCCAGATTGTGCTCGGGTATAATGCGCTTCAGGCAGGCATAGCAACCCTCCCCATATCTGTACCCCTGCTGATAACTACGGTCCTGGCAACACGATTGGCACTCATAGCTTCCCCAAAGCGCATCATCCAGCTTGGCCAGATTTGCATTGGTGCGGGGATCATGGTGATCATGCTCACCATTGACGCGGAGGTAACAGGAAAGGAACTGACCACAGGGCTTGTGCTCATCGGCATCGGAAGCGGATTTTTGGCCTCACAGATCACGAACTTCGTCCTCTCCATTGTACCACAGAACAAGGTGAGCGAAGCTTCGGGAATCTATACCACAATCCAGAACCTCGGGAGGTCCTTTGGAACGTCTGTTGTAGGCACTGTCCTCATAGCAGCACTTGCACAGGGAGCCATCACCCTGATCGACGAGAGCACAGTGCTCGACGATACGATAAAGATGAAAACAGAGAATGCTGTGGAGACACATGTTAGGTTTATTAGCGACACAGAGCTAGAGAGCTTAATGATCAGTACCCCTCCAAATATCGCGCAGGAGGTTGTCAGAATCAACGATATCGCCAGCATCAGCGCGATTAAAGCTGCTCTCAAGGCAATGCTCGTATTCTCTATAATTGCTCTTCTCATCTCTATATTGCTCCCTGGGCAAAAGCTCCTGTCACAGGATCCTCTGCAACCATCATAGATAGAAAAAGACTCATGTTCCACAAAAAAATCCTCCCTTCTGTCGGATTTACTTGTTGCTAGATATCCATCTCCAGCACCGCGAAGAGCGTAGCCAGGTGGATCGCCTTGATCAGCTCGGGTATTGGAAAGAACCCACTGAAGTGGCCCAGGTGAGGCCCGCTTTTGACCTCCAGGTCTCCACCTCCAGGACCCGCGCCCCGGACCAGCGCGATCATGTACTTGTCACCCTCCATCTCTTCGATCATCCTGGTGGCCAGACGGTCCCAGTCGACGCACTCGTCCAGAGGCGATCTTCCGGAGGCAAAAGCGCGGTAGTATGTCTCAAAGATCTCCTTGAGCGCGGTGCTCATCGCCTCGTGGTCGAACCATCCCCGGTTTCTGAAGTAGCTCCCCAAAACGAGGCTCATGCTCAGGAGATGATCGCCCATACGATGCCGGAGCTCGGTTGCCGATATCTGTGGGAGAAACGATATATGCTCGAAGTCGGCGATGCCAGAGACCCTGAGGTTGGGATACCGGCAGGAATCTCTCCACCGGTCCAGCCTGCCAGGGATCGGGGACCACCACAGGTAAGCGCCCCGGTCGGGCCTGGTGCCCGTCGTTTCGCGGTTGTGGAAGAGAGGTACGAGGGCGTCATGGATCAGCCCCTTTCGGATCAGGGACGCCAGGTCCCGGGCGCAGAGGGCCAGGCCCCGGGCAGTCTCCTTGGCAGAGAGGGAAGGGTCGTTCAGGTACCTGAAGTAAGCCTCATCGGCGGTGTAGCAGATGGCATACGGGTCGCTGGCTACGTTCA
The DNA here is from genome assembly GCA_964416865.1 of uncultured Methanotrichaceae archaeon. Lineage (GTDB taxonomy): Archaea > Halobacteriota > Methanosarcinia > Methanotrichales > Methanotrichaceae > UBA204. The sequence continues at coordinate 14,841 of CAYQFP010000011.1, read as the reverse complement.
GTTCGGCCTTCGTGGACGAAGGCAGGTCCCGGAGCCTGAATAGATAGCTGCCACCGTCCGGTGCCAGAGGCCTGGGCAGAAGGCTGTGAAGGCCGAGGCCTTCTTGGTGCAAGTTCAGATGCTCCTGGATCGTGGCCTCGACGAGGAGCCTGCCGCCGTCACCTCCGCCTTGGCCCAGCTTGATCGCCAGACATCTCCTGCCGCAGGAGGCGACCAGAGTTCTGCCCTTCATCTCAATTTCGTCTGCATCGAGGCCCAGGCTCTCCAGGGATATGCTCTCGACCGATCTTGTATCTGACCGCGCCTGGAGGGGGCTTTTGTCTGGCGAGGATAGCCTCAGCATCGTGGTTCTCCGGCCCAGGATTATATCTGAGATCTCGTCGAACCTGGTGTATTCCACCCGTTTCACCAGGCCGTCCTCGGTGGTGGTCCTGAAGCTATAGAGACTGGCGACCTCCTCCGGTCCGAAGTTCCGACTATTCATCGGGTCCTCGATCGTCTTTTTGAGGCTGCATGCCAGGGTATGCGCCGCGTCCTGACGGACGAAGAACAGGTCGTCTTCGAGAGCGATAGCCAGCGCCCTTCTGGCAGGAAGACCCGTGCGGACGAGGGCGTCTATCACCGCTTCGTCCCTGGAAGGGAGGAGCTGTTTCAATCGATCCAGGTTATTCTCTCCCGGTGTTGGAACGCCCTCTAACCTAATTATGGCCTGGGCTGCATTTTTCCGCACCTGGTAGCTCTCGTCATCGAGGACACCGACGAGGGAGGCAACCGCCAGGGATCCCCCCACCTTGCCCAGTGCCGATGCCGCTTCCCACCGGACCACCGGGCTCTCGTCCTCCAACGCCAGACAGAGGACGCAAAGAGATCCCTCGTTTCCAATATCGCCCAGGGCCCTGGCAGCCCTCCAGCGGACCTGGCGTCTCACCGAACCGTCGGCGAGCAGCCTCTCCAGAGATCCTGATCCCACGCCTGCCAGGCGCCCTTCATCCGCCTGGAGACCCTCATCCTGCGATATCCCGGGCCTGCCCTGGCGTATGATCTTCATATTTGAGCAAAAGACGCGGCGAGTCTAGTTATAAGTTGCCGGATCGACGGTGGGGACAAGTAAATGTTCGCTCGCGGCTCGCGCTCATATTTACCCGGAGCGCATAAAGTTATACTTTATGTGCTATGAGAAGGTAATCTTGAGTTCCTGTAGGGGTACCTCATCTGGCCACCGCACTTCAGACAGGTCACCGTCAGAACCCCGTTGCGGAGCCGGACACGAGACCTATCAGGAGAGAGATAGCAGTGACAGTGCTTGCACATCTTCCTCTTAAGGCGGCGGGGAATCCTGACCCGAAGACGCATCCCGATTCGCCGGGCCAGGTAAACGTACCTGTCGCACCTCTCCAGATGGGATTCGTGCTCCTCCTCGGCCATCTCGAAAAGCCTCCCGATACGCTGCCAGGCGATGTCCCTGGCCTTCCGCATCCTCTTCTTCCTGTTCACGGGTCCCCCTTGGAGACCAGGAGTATAAAAGATATTTCTACTGGTAGCGCCTCTTTCCTCGGGATGAGCATCAAGGTCGACCCGGATATGGAGGAGTACATAAAGAACAGTTCCGCCGAGTTCAGGATATGCACCACCTGCGAGGGCCCCATCCTTCTTCCGGTCAGGATCAGGCCGCCCAAGCCCACCGACCTGGTGATGACCGTCCAGGGCCGCAAGCTCTACATATCCGCGGTCCAGGCCCGCCGGATCAAGGTGATCGATAGCAGCATGCTGCCCAAATGCGCCCTCAAGAACAGGAAGTGGTTCTGATCAGCGCCGAGAGGCGAGCCACTCCTCCAGGGCGCGGATGGCGACGGCGCGGTGGGATATCTCGTTCTTCTCCTCCAGGCTCATCTCCGCTATGGTTCTTCCCCCCACCTCGAATATGGGGTCGTACCCAAACCCTCCTGTGCCCCGGGGCTCCTGGGTGATCTCACCGCGCAGTTCGCCCTCAAATAGGACAGGATCCGATCCAGGTTCTGCGTAGCCCAACACCGACCTGAAGACCGCCTTCCGGTCTTCCATGCCCCCCATCAGCCTCAGTATGCCTTCGTTCCCGACGGTGTCGGAGACGTAGGCCGAGTAGACCCCGGGAAAGCCGTTTAGCCCTTCTACGAACATGCCGGCGTCCTCGATCATCACCGGGCCGTCGAGGCGCTCCACCACCTCTTTCATCCCGAAGATGGCGACCTCTTCGAGGCCATCTGCCTGGATCTCGGTATACCCGATATTCTTCTGGACGACCTCACCTAGGATGGCCTGTGCCTCTTCGAACTTGCCCTTGTTTCCGGTAACGAAATAGATCATGATAACACCTTTGCGGCCTACTCTACAAAGCAGGTATTAATGGGCTTTCGTTCTACTCCGCCGCGTTGGTGGTCGGTTGGGCGCGCTCGATGCGGTGTCTATCCACTTTGGATGCTCTTCTCCAGCCGTTCTCTATCTTTTTGGGCTTGGGCTGCCGCAGGGCTGCCCAATTCTATGAACAACGTCTCCGCCCGCCGGATCAGGTCCAGCGCTCGTTCCAGGTCGCCCTCCGTCTCATCCAGGAGGGCTGTCATGGCCAGCGAGTTGGCGACGTTGCTCTTGTCTCCAAGCTCTTGGAACGTCTTCAGGCTATCTTCGTATAGGCGGCGCGCTTCGCCGAGGTCGCCGGTGTCCTTCGCCAGGTTTCCCAGATTGCCCAGCGAGCCGGCGACGCCGCTCTTGTAGCCCAGCTCTTGGAACGTCTTCAGGCTATCTTCGTATAGGCGGCGCGCTTCGGCAATATCGCCGGTGCCCTGTGCCAGGATTCCCAGGTTGCGCAGCGATCTGGCGACGCCGCTCTTGTCGCCCAGCTCTCGGGATATCTTCAGGCTATCTTCGTATAGGCGGCGCGCTTCGCCGAGGTCGCAGGTGTCCTTCACCAGGATTCCCAGATTGAACAGCGAGCTGGCGACGTTGCTCTTGTCGCCCAGCTCTTGGAACGTCTTCAGGCTATCTTCGTATAGGCGGCGCGCTTCGCCGAGGTCGCCGGTGATCTTCGCCAGGTTTCCCAGATTGAGCAGCGAGCTGGCGACGCCACTCTTGTCTCCCAGCTCACGGAACGTCTTCAGGCTATCTTCGTAGAAGCGGCGCGCTTCATGGTATTCTCCCAAATTGTAATATATTGTGCCCAGTTCACCCAGAACTTTGGCCTTTTCCTTCTTATCCGTGACCTTTTCGAGCAGGTACTCGTTTATCCTCTTTCTCCTAAGCAAGTCAGCCTCATCCTGATAATGGAGGGGGGTGGCCAGCGTCTCAAGCGCATGGAAGGCAAACCCTCCCACCTCGCCTTCCAGCTCGTAGTAATTTCCTCTATACCTCCAGAAGTCGGGTGCTTCTCGTATCACGCCGGTGAGAAAAGATTGGCTTAGGAAGATAAGGCTGGGCGTCCCGGCCGCGTAGAACAGCTCCCTGAAGTTGTTTAATGTGTTGGCCAGGTCTTCGGTGAGCTTCTCGGGCATTATCCAGACTAGTATATCCTGGCCGTCGGGTCTTTTATCCTTCAAAATCCGGATGATCTGCTTGCCTTTCTCTACACAAACGACCTCTGACGAGAACCGACCTTCCAGAACCTGGATGATCCTATCTCTGTAAGCAGGAGAGTTGACCACGCAGAGGATCAGGTTGCCTTTTCCCTTCGAGATCTCGAGCTCCGTTATTATGGTGTCGATCTCTTCTACGTCTGCTGTTGCGATCCTTTCCATTTTTTCACCAACGGCAAGAGCAACGGGTCCACATCGCACCATCTTCCATCTTCGTCCTCATACTCGACCGCGGACAGGCTGAAGAGCAGATCGCGAGTTATGGAGTCGTCTACGTCCTCGGCCCTGGCCTCTTTAGTGTCGTAGATCTTTAAAAGACTCTTCTTATGCGCCTCGGAGAAGGTCCGGTCGTAGGTTCTCCTCAGCTTCTCCAGGGCGCCTTTCACTTCTCCACTCGTTATTTTGTCTTTTCCGCCTCTATACGCCTTTATTGAGGCATCCCTCATGATCGATACGAACTCGGAGGTCTTTCCAGTGGATAATATCGCATCATCAAGAGCTTCGTCTTCAACTAAGGACAGATCCATCCTTTTATCAACTAATGTCCTGTAAAAGTTCAAATTTTCTTCTTTTACATCCCCGTCGACGTTTTTTACGGGAAGTTGCGGTAAGAGGATATCGTAGTCGAAGGCGGATCTGACGTTTTCGTAATACGGGTTGAAGGTCAAGGGTATGGGAAATGTGTAAACGATGAAGCAGCCTGGTTGGAGGAGCAAACCATAGTTTTTGTAAAAGAAGACCTCACCCTGTTTCACCCGGGTCAGCTTATCGAGGTCGTCGACGATCATCACGATCCTTCGTTTGGTCTTGGTTTCTATCTCCGTGATAAGCCAGTTGAGTCTCTGGATAAGATCGCTTATCTCTGTTTCGAGCTCTTTTCTAACACATTCTCTAGTCTTTGCTTCTCTTCCCAGCTTCAGCATTATAACCTTGGGGAAGCTCACTCCTAAGCCCTTGGACCGCGTTATCTCTTCTTCTGAAATTTTTGTAATTCTCGTCACGAAGTCCTTGAAGTCTTCTCTTATATCCTGCTCCAACTCGACGCCGTTCATCTCGGCGGTATCGTAGATCTTCAGAGCCATAGAAACGAAGAAGTCTCTGAAATCGAAGTCGCTTACATCCAGTTCGTCGCGTATCGAATAGGAGATTACGAGGAACTTCTCTTTGTCGATCATATCCAAGAGCTTGTTCAACTCGGTGCTCTTTCCGGATCCCCTGAACCCGAGGAATAGGTACTTCTCTTTCCTATCTGAGATCTCTATCCTGTCCTTCAGCTCTTCTATGGGCGAAGGTGCACTCTTTGGTCTCTCGACATAAAAGTCCTCGAACTCTTCTTTGGTCTTTAGCGGCTCTACAACGAAGTTGTTGTAGGCCCCTCTCAGGTCCCATGCCCTCGGCATATCGTCACTCTCCTCGTAGAATCCTGCTGTCTTATCGCCTGCCACCCATGGGGTGCTGCTTCTTCATAAATCTACCTTCGTGAGCAGATCGAGAGGTTCCAAGGTCTCATCGAGACATGCTCTTAACGACGACGTCGTTTCTTCTCAAGGGTAGGAAAAAGAGTTATGCTAACGAAAAAGATGGGCAGATCAAGCGATGACCCGAAAGTGCGCAGATCTGGGCGAACGGCAGCTCGTACGGAAGATCACCGAGGTCCTGGGTATTGCAGAGAAGGACGACTGCGCCGTGCTGGACACGGGCGATAGATACCTGGTCTGGACCACCGACATGCTCCACCGGGAGACCGACTTTCCTCCGGCGGCCACGCCCTGGCAGATGGGATGGATGGCCGCGGCGGTGAACCTCAGCGACCTGGCCGCCATGGGCGCGGAACCCCTGGGACTTCTCATGGCGGTAGGAGTCCCACCGAGCGCCGAGATAGGCTTTTTGAATGAGCTGTTCACGGGACTGAGGGACTGCGCCAGAATATACGGCACGGAGATCCTGGGAGGGGACCTAGACACTCACCGGGAACTCACCCTCACAGGCTCTGCCCTGGGCAGGGTAGAGAAAGACCAGATCCTCCGCAGGAGAGGGGCCCGTCCCGGCGATCTGGTCTGCACCACCGGGTCTCTTGGAGCGGCCGGTGCAGGACTCCGCCAGGTCCTCGACCAGGGGTTGGCAAAAACCGAGCTGGCAACGAGATTGCTGGAACCGGTTCCCAGGCTGGTGGAGGGGCGGGCTCTGGCCCGATCCGGTACTGTGACCGCGATGATGGACAACAGCGACGGTTTGGCCCTATCTCTATTCGACCTGGCGGAGGCGAGTGGTCTGGGATTTGTGGTCCGGGAAGATCACATCCCAGTATCGGCAGAAGTCGAGGAGGCGGCGGAGACCAGGGAAGATATGATCGACCTGGTTCTTCATGCGGGCGGAGATTTTGAGCTCCTCTTTTCGGTGAGGCCGGACGGGATCGAGGCTGCCAGGGAGGCATGCAACCTCTCGGTGATCGGGGTTGCGGTAGAGGAAGGCATATGGATCGAGTCTGGAGGCGTCAGGCGGCCCCTCCGGCCGAAGGGGTACGAGCACTTCCGCCCGTGATCCTGACCTATCCGTCGTTCTTAAGAAGAGAGCTCTTCAAAAAGTATGGTTCCCTGCGAGCGGTCGCCACTCTGAGCAGCCGTCTCGTCTCCTCAAAGTCGGCAGACCCCATCTCCACCAGGTTGTCGTTTCTGAGGAGGCAAGGCTTGAGCTTGCCGTCGGAGGTCACCCTGAGCCTGGTACAGTTCGCACAGAACTCGGTGTTGTCTATGGGCCGCACCACCTCCACCTCGGCGCCGTCCAGGAAGTACTTCCTTCTGCGGTGCAGATCTCTGGTCACGATCCTGTCAGACCGCCTCTCCAGATCCTTCTCGATGCCCAGCAGGTCGCCGCCCAGGCATCTTCCTTCCAGGTCCAGCAGCTCTATGAGCTGGAGGATCGCTCCCTCGTCCCTGGCGAACTCGATCAGTTCATCGACCCCATCCTGGTTCTCTCTGAGCACCACCATGTTCAGCTTGATGGGGGTCAGCCCGGCGTCTCGGGCAGATCTGATCCCTTCCACCACCCGGCCCAGATCTTTCTTGGTCCCGCCGGTGATCTCTGAGTATATCCTAGGGTTCAGTGCGTCCAGGCTTACGTTTAGCCGGTCCAGGCCGGCCTCTGCCAGGGACGCGGCCCTGCCGGCCAGGAGGGTCCCGTTGGTGGTGAGGGATAAGTCCAGGTGGCCGGGCAGCTCGTTCAGGATATCTTCGAGATCCGAGCGCATCAGCGGTTCCCCCCCGGTGAACTTGACGCTTCTAATCCCCAGGTCGGCGCCTGCCTTTACCACCCGGACCACGGTCTCCTTGGACATCTCCTCGCCCGGAGAGGTCTCCCCTTCGTGGTGGCAGTAGATGCACCTCATGTTGCACCTGGGGGTGAGGGAGATCCGGAGGCCTGTGACCTTCCGGCCGAAAGGGTCCACCAGCGTCATGGAAGATCACCTTGAGATACGTGGTATTAAGGTTTTGGAACATAGAGGCAACGCAGAGCGCCGGGTCATGCTCGATGAAGACTTGCGTGTGGCACGCCTCCTCAGTATGGTCAGGAGTTGGAATTGCCACGTGTTGTGGGTGTCCCTGCCGCCCCATCGTCCCTTATTTCTTGTCGATGACCTTTATCAGATGGCAACCGAACTCGGTCTTCACCGGTCCCATAACCTTCCCCTTCTGTCCCTCAAAAGCGGCCTTCTCGAACTCGGGTACCATCTGGCCCTTCCCGAACCATCCCAGGTCTCCTTTGTTCTTGCTTGATGGACAGATGGAATGTTTTCTCGCCATCTCCGCGAAGCTCTGGCCCGAGTTGATCATGTCCAAGACCTTCTTCGCTTTCTTCTCGCTCTTGACCAGGATGTGCGCCGCATGGACTTCTTTCGTCATGATGGCGCAGAAGGGACGAACGCATAAAAAGATTTAGGCGCAGGTTTGGAGTGGCGATCTAAGGAAGGTCGCCGCCAAATTCCATAGCTCGCTTTCCGACGAATAGTGGATGGATCTGACGTCGTCACAAGATTTAAATAACTAATATTACTTGGGGTTACAGGTGGTTATTAAATTGAAACGAATTGCATTATGTCTAGTTTTCCTTGCGCTCTGCTTTTCGGCGGCAGAAGCGCATGACACCTGGCTCATGCCGTCCATCGGCTGGGTAAGCGAGGGCGACTCTTCCATCGTGCCCCTCACCGAAGGTCACCATGCGGTGCCCGAGGGTGCGCCGCCAGGAGAGATCACCATCGAAGTGGTGAGCCCTAGCGGCGCGGTAGCTGCCACAGGGACCATAATAGACGAAGTGTTGGACGAATATACGAAGAAGAACGGGCCCTACTACTACATCGAGTTCGATGTCGATGAGACCGGGATGTACGTCGCAAAATCCGAGCATCACGAAGGAGCGCTTACCTTCGTCCGTACAAGCTTCGGTACCGAACCCGAAGAGATGGAAGCCTATGGCGATATAGACTGGGACTCGGTCGACAAGTCTGGGTGGGAGAGAGACTGGTATATCACAGACGCCTATGTCGACGCGGTGAAGTTCGCAAAGACCTTCCTGGTAGTGGAGAACTCCGATTTCGAGTCGGCTTCCCAGCCCCTGGGCCAGATGCTGGAGATCATCCCCCTGGACAACATAACGACCGTCGGCACCGGTGATTTCCAGTTCCAGGTGCTCTTCGACGAAGAGCCATGTTCCGGGATAGACGTGACCGCCATGAAGGCCTACTGTGATCAAGAGATCACTGGCATTACCGACGACGAGGGCAAGGTCACCTTGAACCTGCCGGAGAAGGGCGACTGGGTGATCAAGGCAGGGCCCTATAAGGACGGCCCCAGCGAGGCCCTGCCAAATCATGGACCGGACTCCAACGAGAAGAGCTTCGTGGGAACCTGCTACAACCATGTTCTCACCCTGCGATCCGATCATGAGCAGCCAGAGGCGAGCTGAGCGCCTCTTTACTTTTTTTATTGTAAAATATCAACCAAACTCAAGATCACTACCAATAACCGAGCCTCAGCGATCGACTTCCCGAAGGCTATTTATCTCTAACCAACCCGAGAAGTTCAGGTTAGACAAAAAGAGGAGGCGAGGAATACGAATCGGGCGCTCTTGCAGAAGGATAAGGGGTGGTGGTGATAACGTCGCTATTCTTCAACCTCCTCCAGTCGATCATCATCATCGTGGCCCTGATCTTGGTATCGCTGCTCCTGAAGATGAAATCGATCATCACCGAGGATCACAAACCTCTCTTTGGAAGACTGATAACCGATTTTGCCCTTCCTGCGCTTATCTTTGCCACCCTCTCCAGACATGCGTTCAACCTGGATAACCTGCTGCCTGCGGGCATGATGCTGGGATCAAAGCTCGCCTGTCTCATGATTGCCTGGCTTATCGGCAGATCGTTACACTTAGAACGCCCCCAGTTGGGCGCCTTCATTCTCGTGGCCGGGTTCGGGAGTTCGTCGACCCTAGGTTACTCGTTGATAAGCCAGACCTTCCCAAACAACCCAAACGCAATGACCGATGCCCTAATAATCAGCGAGCTGGGTGCCGGCATACCTATATTTACCATCGGCGTGGCCATCGCTATCTTCTTTGGCAGCCATCGTTCCAGCAGATCGCAACTCAGGTCAGGAGTCATGTCATTCTTCACGTCACCAATATTTTTGTCGCTCGTGTTAGGCCTTGCCGTCTCTTTTTTGAGCATACCTCTGAACAACCCAATATTTGTCCTTATTTATAGGGTACTTGACACCATCGGAGGTTCGCTGGTACTCTTCGTTGCCATAGCGATCGGCCTGATGCTAAAACCGATAGACTCGAAGACGCTATTTCCTCTTATCCTCGCCGTTGCCATTGTAAAATTGGTCATCGAGCCAGCACTTGCATTCGTGTTCGTGAATATTATCACGATCCCTTCGATTGAAAGTGAGGTTCTTCTGATCGAATCGGCTATGCCCTCTGGAACGGTTGCAGCTGTTATCGCATACCGGTACGGCTGTGATGGCTCAATTGCATCAGCCCTCGTGATCGCAACCTATGTGCTGAGCCTCTTCACGTTACCGATAATCACCATGCTGATGATGTGACCGCCCCACCTACTGATCTCGTCCTGGTGCAGGATCCCAGCGTCTCAGCCGAGGTGGTGATCGTATAGGTGCATGAGGACCTTCAGATCCTCGTGAGTATGCTCGTGGATATGAAGGTGGACGTGCTTCTCGTTGCATTCTATGGTCTTCGTCAGAACATCCACGGCTTCATCTATCGAAAGAGGAAGTGATTCGCAGTTGAATCCGAAGCAGCTCAGCACGTTGAAGAGCTTGAATACGTCCGGAGCGTCCAGGTTATTCTCTCTCAAGAGATCGAAGTCCATGAAGATCTCTGTGGGGGGTCCATCGGCCACCATCCTCTTGTTCAGCACGTAGATCCGGTCTGCAAGCTGCGAGACCGCGTTGACGTCATGCATGGCCACGATGGTCGTTATCCCCTTATCCCTGTTCAGGTCGTTTATCAGCTCGATCAAAGAGGCCCTGTTCCTCGGGTCGAGGTTGGCGGTGGGCTCGTCGAGCACCAGGATCCTCGGTTCCATGGATAATACGGCCGCAAGCGCTGCTCGTTTCTTCTGGCCATAGCTCAGATGATGAGGGACCCGGTCCTCGAACCCGGTGAGGCCTACGGTGGCGAGGGCGGATCTCACCCGTCGTTCCACTTCGTCCTCATCGAGACCCATGTTGATGGGGCCGAAGGCCACATCGTCGAAGATGGTGGGCATGAAGAGCTGGTCGTCCGGATCCTGGAAGACGACCCCCACCGTTTCAATCCGCTCTTTGCTCTTCATTTGCCCTATATCTTTTCCAAATATGACGACGTTGTTATCGCAGCTCTTGATGGTGCCGTTCAGGTGGAGGAATAGCGTAGTCTTTCCCGCGCCGTTCTGCCCGATGATCGCTATCTTTTCTCCTTCTTCGATCGTGATGTTAATATCCTCCAACGCCACCGTCCCGTCCGGGTACGAATAGTTCAGATCTCTGATAGATACCGCTTCTTTCGTCACATCATCACCGTATTGATATCACCGTATTGATATGCACGAGGATCGCAAACCCTACGAAAATCGCGCTCAGCACGTAATCTGTTCTTTTCATGGCGAACGCCGTTCTGGTCTTCGGGTTGCCCGTATACCCCCTGGATATCATCGCCTGGTACACTCGCTCACCCCTCTCGTAGCTCTTGACGATCAGCATCCCCACCATATTCCCCATGACCGAGAGGCCGTACATGTTCGTTCTTGGATTAAACCCCTTGGCGCTCATCGCCCGCCACATGCTCAGAAACTCGTCGATGATCACGAAGATGTAGCGATAAGTGAACATGAGCATCTGGACCAGCGTCTTCGGAACCTTCAGCGTGTAGAGCGCCTTGATCGTGGTATCGAACCTCATCGATCCGAGCATCGTTAATATGAGGATCACCGCCGCCATGGACCTGATGACGATGAGGCTTGCGTACCATAGCCCCTCGTGGGTCGCCGAAACTCCGAATACGCTGAAAAGCTCGGCCCCCTTCACCGTCAGGGGCATGATGATGAGCAGGGGCAAGACGAAAATCAATACCATCTGCACACGCTTGAGGATGAAACGGATGGGGAGCTTTGATACCAGCAGGAGAATAATAGAAAATAACAGGGCAATAAACGCTACGGAGATCTTCTGTACAAATACAAAAGAGATGAGGAGAAGGACAAACGATATTATCTTTGCCCGGGGATCGAAACGGTGAATCAGAGAGTCGAGCGATGCATACCTGTCGATCTCTGGATAATCCATGAATTACTTGCCTCTTCTCAAGATCCCTTCTGGCCTTTCCGGCTGGCATAGAGCATCCCCGCCCCGGCAAGTCCGAGCAGATAGCCGAACCCGGCGACGATCCTGGCATAGAGAGGCAGCTCAGCATCCTGTGACTGGCCAGAGGATACCAGGTCGATATTCATCTTCGCCCGGTGGCCCATCTGTTCCACCACCACCTTGTACGCCGTCACCCCCGGCTCGGGTTCAAAGGAGTAACCCCCGTCCTCATCGGTAATTCCTTCAAGATAGAGCACATCTTTTCCGTCATCTACGGCATAGACCTTCACAGGAGCCTCGTTTATGGGGTCACCGCCTTCGTACCAGGCCTTCAGCCTTACCTCATTATCCACGACCTCTCCCACAAACGCTCTATGTGCAGGCACGGCAGGCACCGTCGCCGTACAGAGGAGAACGAGCAACACCAGGAGGCCTATCCCTCTTTTTGCGTTCATCTTTTATCACCCAGATCTACGGGCAGCAACTCCGGTTTGACCTTCGCAAGATAGGCGACGACAAAACCGGTAACGATAGCTTCTACAATCATGATCGGAACGTGTGCCACAGCGGCAAGCTTTGCGACCGCGACGAACTCCTCGCCCGTGGTGACGAGAACGACTGCCAGCAATATCACGGCGAGGACCGTTGCCAGGGCACCACACAAGGCGCCGAGGGCCGTCAGTGATATGTTCATCTTATATCCTGTCTTGAATACGGCGTAGGATACAAGTCCCGGGACCCCCATGATCATGGTGTTCACGCCTATGACCGTGAGACCCCCATGCTGAAATAGGAGGGCCTGCAAGGTGAGGCCTATGAACATCGCAGGATACGATAGCACACCGAGAACGACGCCCAGCAACCCGTTGAGTATGAGATGAACGCTGGTAGGTCCTACCGATACGTGGATCAGGGAGGCGACGAAGAACGCCCCCGTCATGATCGATAGCTTCGGGATCTGTTCGGCGATGCTTTTATCTCTCTCGCCCCACCGGAGCGTTATCACCAGCAGCGCCACCGTTATTATCCAGCCGGCAGCGACTACCGGCAAGGACAAGACCCCGTCAGATATATGCATTATTCGAACCTCATCTCTTGTTGCGTCTCCACCACGTGACAAAGGCTATGGGCAGGACTGCAGCTGCGGCCACCACACCCGCTTTCTTCGTCTCGGGCCGGTCCGTCGAGATGTTGATGAAGAGCTCTTTTTTGTGACCGGCGCAGGATACATCGAGGCGCCAGTTGCCGGTTCCTTTTCCCGGAAGAGCAACGGTGAGCATGCCCTTGGAGTCGGTGACGGTCTGGTTGTAAAGCTCGTATAGCTCGATGGTCTCGTTATACCTATAGATATTCACATCTGCGTTCCGGGCGGGCTCGCCGTTCTCGAAGATGGCAGAGATGTCCACGTTCAGCCGCTGCCCGACAAACATGTTGTGACCGCTGGCCACGCCTCCGCACAGAAGCATAAATAACGCCAGCAAGGCGATAATCTTCATATTTTAGCCGCTCCAGAAGGTCAGATAAGCCGTGGGCGCGATTGCGTCGTACTCCAGCTCATCTCCCTGGCTGTAATGGCCTTCGGGATCGTCGATGGTAGCGGTCCAGGTTCCATCCTCGTCCACCGGGTCTGCGAAGAAGGTGACCACCCAGAGGCCGGGCCTGATGAGTTCGAACTCGATCTCGCCGTCGGACGAGTCCCCTTCTGCATCGTACTCCTCGGCGTGTTGGACTGTGAGCATATCGCTGGGTGTCTTTGCTATCATGGCGTTGTAGTACCCATCGACAGGTCTGCCGTTCCAGAGGACCTTTGCCTGGAAATCATCTCCCGCCCCAAGGCGGTGAGGGTCCACCAGAGGAACTATCTCCAGCCCTTCGCCTGAGAACCAGTTGTAATTATCACCGGAATCGGCCACCATCAGTCCTCTGCCGTAGTTCTGTGTGAGCTCTTTATCGCTGCTCACGCCGTACCACGCCGGATCTACGAAGTGAGGTTCCATCTGAAGATCAAGTATGTAGCATCCAAAGTCCCCTATCTCGACCGTGGCTATCAAGCCATCGCTGTACTCGTCCAAGTCCAACTCCTTCACGTCACCATCAGGTGATACGAGATCGGCAACCGACAGGTCTGGGACCATCTTCTCTCCGTGACAGTGACCGTAGGTTATCCACACGTCTACCTCGGAATCGGCCGATATGTCCTCCGGATATTCGGCGTAGAGCATGTGACCCGATGCGAGGGTTGCCATCCCAACCACGGCCAGAATCAATAGGTAACGTATCTTCATGTTATGTCTCCGAGAATTCTAATGTGCTTATACGTAATAAATACTATCTTTGTATGATATCATAGCAGACAACAAGAAAATGTTCGCTTACGCTCACATTGCCATGAAAATGAGGACGCAAGCAGCCTATGCCTGCCGATTTTCATTCTTCGGGCATGATACGGGGGATCATGGTCGTTTACTTGAGCACACAAAGTTATACTTTATGTACTATAAAAAAAGAGTGGGACGATCATCCCACCCAGACAGATAATGTGCTTCTGCAGTGCATGCCGTTGTAAGGCATGACATCGCCGACCGCACAATGACCGCTGTCGTAGGTCGCCGTCCAGTTTCCTGGTGTATCGATCCCGTACTGCGCCTCGATTATCCACAGGCCACCATTGTCCAGGCTGACGGTGAAGGCTCCATCCTCACCGGTGATTCCTCTCTGGACATCCGGGCTGGAATGGGCGTCCCAGGTCCAATACCAGGCAGAGTAGTCGGCAGAGACGGGCTCACCGTCATAGGTGATCACCCCGGTGAAGTTGTCTCCGGTTTCGATTTCATAAGGCGCCTGATCGAATGTTATCTCCAGGGGGAAGCCCGCGTTCCAGTTGTGCGTTGCCTCGCCGTTACCACAGTGAATTATGGCTTTGGCAACGTCACAGTAGAGCTGAGGGTCGCTCTCCCCGCCATGCCAGGCCATATCGAAGACGCCTGGGGCTCTCTGCGAGGCGAAGACATAGTCACCAGGCCAGTACAACACGGCATCGGCGAAGGTATATTCCATCCACCCGTACCCAGGAAGCCAGTCTTCGGTCTCTGTAACCAGATCCAGCTTTTCGCCGTCGGGAACCACCAGGTAAGTGCCTTCCATCAACGGGGCGTACATCCCGGTCGAGGATGGTGCGTGTCCAAAGAATGAGTAAACCCTCTGCTCATCACCGACCTCTGTCATGTCTTTTGTCTCTACCCACAGGCTGTGGGCGCTGGCGGTGGCGACCAGTGTTGCCATCATCATCATCATCATCATCGCGATGATCAGATATCGTTTCATACGTATCACCAACACCATCACACTGCCCCATTGTATAAATACGTTAGTAATCGTAGCAT
>CAYQFP010000010.1:9871-22125 GCA_964416865.1 uncultured Methanotrichaceae archaeon | reverse complement strand
TTCCCCGCAAAGGCCTGCTGCTCGGCCTTCTTCATCAGCTTGATCTGGAGCTTGATCTGCTCCTTCCAGTAATCGGTCTCGAACCTGGGATCCGTAAGCTCGCTCCTCAGAGCGTGCAGGTCCTGATCCGTCAGCTTGTCCGTCGATAAGTCGTAGTCCACAATGTCCGTGGGCTGGACCCCCAAAAACCGCGCCGAAGGCGTGACCAGGTAGTCGGAAAGATGGGCGCTCTTGATCGATCCGTAAGCCACGCTGGCGAATATCCTGTAGCTCCAGGGATCTCCGTCGGTGAAGACCACCACCGGCAGGTCCATCTCCAGGCTGATACGCCTGATCATGCGCCGGGTAGATCTAGCAGGCTGGCCCTTGAGATGGACCAGTATGACGTCATACTCCTGGTCGAACCCGTTCTCGATCAGCCGGGCGTACATCCCGCCAGTCTCTATGGCCATAACCAACCTGGCGTCATGCCCCTTGAACTGAATGTTGTCCACGTTGAAGGGTATCTGGTAACCGGCCTCGCCCACGTCCTCTTGGCAATGAATATCCCTCTCCCCCCGCCGGGTCTGCTCCGTGAGCTCCAGCGGCCCAAAGACCGTAGCCCCGTCTTCCTCCGGCCGGACATGGAAGTCCTCCCGCTGGAGGGCGGTCACGATCTCCAGATCTTCTACCAGCCGATCACTCTCCCCCTGTTCGCTGAACTTGGCCAGGTCCCAGTTCTCGGAGATGTAGTAGATCTCCCTCAAAGTGGAACCTCTGTTATGCCGGAGGTGCTCTTTGATCAAGAGTTCCACCAGATGAGAGGTCCGAAGAAGGCTCTTCGCCCCCCGGATGGTCTTGACGCTGCGCATGCTCTTCTGGTCACCGTATACCCAGACCTCGCTGTCCTTGTCGTACTCTATATTGTTCTTCGTCCTGCTGGGCAGAGCCAGATAGGGCACTATCCCCTCCTGGAACTGGTCGTAGAGCGATTCCACCATGGCCAGAAGCCTCTCTTGCGCCTGCTCGGGATCTCTCAAATTTCCACCGTCCTCGCCCCGGCGACCACGTCCGAAGGCTGACCTTCTACCACCAGATCGGAGAAGCGAGCCTCCTCGGAAGGAAGAGCGTAGCTCAGCCTTCGCGACTCACCGGACTTCAGAGATATGTCCCAGAGATGGTCGTAGTCATCGCCGATAGGCACTACCCTGGCAGATGGATCGACCGAGGACGCCTCCAGAGGAAGGGTCTCGTGCAGCCGGAAAGACTTGGCAGACTCGGTATAGTTGGCCACCTCGATGGTCGCCAGGGTCTGACCGTTCTCCAAAACCAGGCTTCTCTTCACAAGGAGGCTGCCCATGATCTTGGCCACCACCGGATTGATGTCCGGCTTCTCCCGGTCCAGAAGGTCGGCGAGCTTCTCCGCGATCCTGGGCAGGAGCGTCCTTATGATCTCCTCCTTCTCCCGGCGCGCCGAGAGGGCGTTCTGACGGGACAGGTGCCGCCTCAGCTTTCTGCCTACGTCTTTCAGTCCCAGCTCCACCTCGGAGATGATCTCCGGGACGTCGGCGATGGCATCCTTGGATTCAGATGTGAAAGGTATGTTTGTGGAGGCCACGTGAACCAGGATTCCCACAGGACCTGTGGGGAGCCCGCCGCCGGGCTGGCTCAACGAATAGGTCCGCCAGGATACGTTCTCTATGGCATGGGTTATGCCGCAGCCACCCTGCTGGTAGAGAAGAGGAACCCGGTTGGCGAACCTGAGCACCCCTACCTTTCCATCGCTCTTCAGCTCGCCGCCGTAGGCCAGCCCCACCTCTACCTGAAAGGGGTTGCCCGAGTAGACGGAGACGGGCCTGGTAGAAGTGGCCACGAAGTCCACCCGGTACTCCTTGTCCAGCCCCCTCCTGATCAGTTCTTCGCCTATGGGCGAGAGACAGTCTGTGGGCGGAGACTTGAGCCTCACCTTCCGAAACGCCTCCGAGAGCCGCTGAGCCTCTCGATGGGTCAACTCCGAAGGTGGCTGGTTGGGATCGAGCTCTGCCAGGTCGCAGAGTTCCTGGGCGGTGATCGCCCCGATGCTGGAGAAGGTACCCTTGAGGAAGCTGAAGAGCTTTTTCTTCTCGGTGTACCGCAGCATCTTGATCAGACCGCCCAGCTCCAGCCCACGGGGGTGAGGCTGGATCTCGTAGGCGGGCCTGGGCAGCTTCTCCGTGACCCTCTCGAAGGTCTCTACGTTCCCGTCCGGCTCTTTCAGAGTAATCCTGGTATGAGGATTCACGATGGCTACGTTCTTCAGGTAGCCGTAGATCGACTGCCTCCTGGACCTGACGTAAGAACCCTCCAACTCCATCTCGACCCTGGTCCCATGGGGCCGGTCCCAATCTTGAACGAGGCTTTCCAGGATCTCAGGTTCATTGGTGGCGGTATTTATCATCAGCTGGAAACTGCAGGCCTTATGCCCCGGACCGATCTTGGAGATCACCTTCGTAGGCTTGCCCGTGGTAAGCTGGGAGTAAAGAACCCCAGCAGATATACCGATACCCTGCTGGCCTCTGCTCTGCTTGAGGGCGTGGAACCTGGACCCGTAGAGAAGCTTGGCGAAGACCCGAGGTACCTCCTCCGCAACGATCCCAGGACCGTTATCCTCGACCACCACTTGGAAGAATTCGCCTCTACGGCCTATCTGGACGAATATATCTGGGAGGATGCCTACATCTTCACAGGCGTCCAAGGCGTTGTCCACAGCTTCCTTTACCGTGGTTATGAGAGATCGGGGTGCAGAGTCGAACCCCAGGATCTGACGGTTCTTCTCGAAAAATTCTGCTACAGAGATGGCCCTCTGTTGTTTGGCCAGCTCTTCTGCTATCGCCATGATAAAAGAACAGAGGGAGCTAGAGCTCGGCCCCCACAACGGTCTGCGTCGATGTCACGTGAGTTATTTCCCGGATGGAATCTACCAGCCGATTGAGCACGCTGAGCCCCTCCACCTCCAGGACAACCACGAAATCATACTCACCAAATACGTGATAGACGTCTTTGATGCCCTCCTTGTCCAGAAGGGCATTGAAAACGGATCTCTCCTGTCCTGGCACCACCTTGACCATCGTTACACCTATCACCATTCTTCGATCACCACCTATTATAGACCCCAGCAATTATATAAGTCTTTCAGGCCTTCTTGTAGTTGATCTCCTCTCCGAAGTCCAGTTCTTCGTTTGTTTTCTTGCTGCCGAACCCGCCGCCGAAGAGCTCACCTTCATCCTCGGAACCGTGACCTTCGTCCCTAGGAATACCGGAGACGTCCTCGCCACCCTCAATTACATCTTCGGGCCGATCCTTCATAGATTGCAAGGCAGTGACGACCATCTGCCTGTATTGCTTCAGGTCCGTATTGTAGTAGAGCTGCGCCTTGGCAGCATCGGAGATCTCCTCGGAGGGCTCGTCCATGAGCTGCTTCCCGTTGGAAAAAGCATCGGGCCCCTCTTTGATAGAGGACTCGAAGTTATCCAGCCGCTCCAAGGTGCGCCTGGCCGTATCCACGATCCACCGGTCTCGAGTGGCAGCGTCCACCTTCTGGACCGACTCAGCCCGAATGGAGATCAGCCGGGTTCCGTCCTCGGGCTCGTAGACGCTGGGTTTTCCCACCACCGCCACGAAGGAAGGTAACTCGGTATCTGCCAGCGCCTGTGCCGCATCGGGCTGGTACTGGCCCGCGTAGACCAGGATGCTGCCGGTGGGATCGGCGATCCTGCCCCGCCAGTAGTCGGTCTCGGCACCCACATTGTCCCTCTCCGTCAGGGTGCCCACCACGAAGACCCGGTTACATCTGGCCCCTGTAGGGGTGATCAAGTAGAGGGGAGCGTACTGGTCCTCGTGCTCCCTGATCGTCAGGTCGGAGTCGCGAAGTTCTTGGGAGAATATCCTTCCTGCCACCTCTCTGGTGAACTCGCTCATCTCAGATCACCTCCTCTGCTTCTCGCATCAGCTCCGCCACCTCATCATCGGTCACCGGCAGGAGTGGGTCTACAGTCTCTACGAGGATGTACCGCTCGATCTGGGGTCCGGTGACCTTGTAGTACCGCCCCATAAGCCGTTCTTCGATCCGGCCCATGACTATCTCATGATCCAGTGCTTCCATGGCCATCTGTTTCGCTTCGTCTAAGGTAATCTCCATCAACCGCTCCGTGGTTTCCCTGTTGATGAGCGCTTCTTGGACCTGGTTGCCGTCGTCCATCACCGCCTTTATGCGCAGGTCGTAGGTCCCTTCGACCCTGCCGTGCTCTCCGCAGACCCCTTTAGCCAGGGCCCTCCTACAGACGGGACAGCGCTTGATCAGGCCCGATCCCTTCTGGATGTCTATCATCGCGCCGGAGAACTGGGCTATCTGAGGACTGACCTCGATCTCCTCTTCCAGCTCTGAAATCTCGCTGGTCCGGTTCAGCTTCACGCTGAACCTATCCTGGAAGACGTCGGTGACCACGTTCTTGAAGAGGTAGCTCTGACCTTCGACCATGTCAGGAAGGTCGGACTTGACCCACTTCACGAACTTGATGACCCCGGTATCGTCGCCGACCAGGCCAATCTGGGATATGGCGTCGCTTGTGGGATCCCAGAGCTGGACCACCTTGGCCTTCAGGTTTATCCACCGTTCCGGCTCCACTATATCCGAGATCTTCATCTCCTCGGCGGACGCGGCAGAAGCGATATCCGATACCTCGATCTCCTCCTCCAGCTCTGAAATCTCGCTGGTCCGGTTCAGTTTCACGCTGAACTTATCCTGGAAGACGTCGGTGACCACGTTCTTGAAGAGGTAGCTCTGACCTTCGACCATGTCAGGAAGGTCGGACTTGACCCACTTCACGAACTTGATGACCCCGGTATCGTCGCCGATCAGGCCAGTTTGAGATATGGCATCGCTGGTGGGATCCCAGAGCTGGATCACCTTGGCCTTCAGGTCTATCCACCGTTCAGGCTCTACTATATCCGAGATCTTCATCTCCTCTACGGGCGCGGCAGAAGCGATATCCGATACCTCGATCTCCTCCTCCAGCTCTGTGATCTTGCTGGTCCGGTTCAGCTTCACGCTGAACCTGTCCTGGAACTCGTCGGTAACCACGTTCTTTAAGAGATAACTTTGGCCTTCGGCCAGGTCAGGTAGATCGGCCTTGGTCCACTTCACGAACTTGATGACCCCGGTGCCGTCGCCGACCAGGCCAATCTGGGATATGGCGTCGCTGGTGGGATCCCAGAGCTGGACCACCTTGACCTTTAGGTCTACCCAGCAGTTGGAAGCGCTGATATCCTTAACCCTGACCTCTTCGCTCTTCTTGGAAAAGACACTGACAGGGGTTATCCCGTGTTCCTTGAGAAAATAGTTCACTACGCTGCGCGTCGCCTCGTTCTGAGGTACGGCAAAGGTCTCTACGAGAAGCCTGAGGCGGCTCTCGATCTCATCTGGTGCGACCTCCACGCCCTGCTCACGAAGGCGAGCCTCTATCTGGCTAATACTCTCTTTCATGTTGTTCGACCTCTAGTTTTTTTATTGAGAGGTAGCTTTAACAATGCCTTCATTATAGATAAACCTTTACCTTCCCGGGGTCTGGTGGTCGGCCCGGCTCAGGACTTATGAAAGGAGATGAGGCTAGATGAAAGTTACAACCTGGTTCGGAGAACTGGATCTCGATACGGGCGACATCGATCCTGCGGTCCAGACAATCGAGAAGCTCACGTCATCGGATATCCTCGCCATGCCAGAGGTTCAGCCCGACCTTCGCGCCTGTGCTATAGGAGGCGGCCTATTCGAAGACGATGCAGGATATGACAGGGCCCTGAGAGAAGTGGCCATCGATCTCGTAAGAGACGAGCTAAAGCGCCGTTCGGGTGCCGAGGCGGAGCTGCTCCAGACCATCGAGGCCCTGGACGATCTGAACGAGGTGATCAACAGGCTGGACGAACGGCTCTACGAGTGGTCCAGGCTCTATCGCGATGACCGGTTGCGGGGCAAGAACCTGGCAGAATCTTTAGTGGGCGAAGATGTTATAGGAAAACTTGCCCGGGTCGACCTGGATCTGCGCGAGACGCGACACTCGGTGGAGAGGAGCCTGGAGGCAACCACCGGTTTGATGGCTCCCAACCTTACCGAGCTGGCAGGCCCACTCATGGCCGCCCGGCTGATATCGCGGGCAGGGGGCCTCAAACATCTCTCGGAGATGCCTGCCAGCGCCATCCAGGTGATGGGCGCGGAAAAAGCCCTCTTCAAGCATCTCAAGGGCAAGGCGCCATCGCCTAAGCACGGCATGATCTACAGACATCCTGCGATCATGAGAACCCAGAAGCGGCTCCGTGGCAGGGCAGCTCGCGCCCTGGCGGCGAAGCTGGCCATAGCGGCCAGGATAGACAAGTACCGAGGAGAGCTCGAACCCGGCCTGAAAGTCGCTCTGGACAAGAGGATCGACGAGATCCGTGGGCGCAAGAACGAGTAAAATGTGCAAAGAAAGCGGTCAATCAGACCCATCAGATATATATCGGATGTACCCCGATATTGGTACCAGGAGGGCTTATAAGTGTTTGTAGCGAGAAGGATGCTGATGCTATCGGTCGTGATCCTCTTGATGGCGCTCTTATGCCCGGCCAGCGCCAACTTCACCAGGACAGGAAACGTATCAGAGCATTCGTTCATCCATCTGAGCGGTTATATGGACGAGATGAAGATCTACCAGACCAATACGGGTTTCAGTGGCCAGAAGCTGGTCGTGGGAACCCAGGGCAGCGGGATGGTCACCCGGACCCAGACGGCGTACGTCACCGATGACGAGATTTACTTCAACGAGTGGGGGGTATTCGACTACCGGCCTTACCTGGTCGAGTCGTCGGAGAGCGATCTGAGAAACGCGCTCTGCGCCAAGAACTACGCAATGGGAACAGTAATGTCGGAGAGCTACTCCGACCTGACTTATCTGATCAAGGACACCACCATCTACCAGAACGATAGCGTCTCCGTCTATCAGATCGGGTCCCATCTCAGGGGCACGGCCAAGATTGGGGCCAGGGTGAAGGACGGTCCCACAGGGGCCTCGGTCATGACCTATGGCGGGACCTACATAGGCGACGTGATGATCAGAGAAGAGATCGGCGTCGGCGACGTGTTCTACCTGACCTGTCCCTGATCGATTTCGATTATACCAGCGGCCGAGGCTGCTTATGTTCGGGCAGCACCGGCAGGGGCATGGTGTTTATCAGAAGCGGGTTATCCACCTCTTTTGCCCTCTCCACCAGTACCTCTTTTCCCCATTGGGTCAAGCCAAAGAGCGGGACCGCGGTCCCCACCTGGACCAAAGGATCGACTAGCTCTCTGATGTGCCTGGAGGCACAGGCGGTGACTATGTCTGCCAAAGATAGCAAACGTTCCGCGCCTTTCTCGCTTATGCCGGTTAGGTGAGCCCCTATTATCAGGATCTCCACGCCCAGGTCTTCCTCGACCCGGCGCAGCCGTTCTGCCATATCGGCATCGACTACGGTGACCGCGAACCGGGAGTACGTCTTCGCGGCCATCACCGCGCCTTCGACCGGGTCAATCCGGGCCGTCTTTGGATCCAGGACCACGCCGTCTCGCCCTTCTATCCCCTCTATAACCTCGGAAACGGGGTCGGTCTCCACCAGCCCGGAGATCCAGCCGCCCATGCCCTGGATGAGACTGGGGTTCGAGGTAACCACGGTTCCCGCACCGTCACATACGGTAACCGCGGCCTCGATGAGTCCATGGGAGACCGCGGTCATCATCACCTCGGAGGCTCCGAAGCCCACGAAGACCTCCATCTCCAGCTTCCGCCGGGGGGTGAACATCCCATGTTCCTTCATCCGAAACGCCATGTTCTCCGCGGCCGCCTCCGGGGTGATCTCCTTTATGCCCCGGACCTTCTCGAAGAGGGGGCACCAGTCGATCATGGGTCGGCCGACCTCCACAACCTTCCCGTCCTTCGCCACGACCCTGGTCTTTCCCAGCAGCTCCATGATATCCAAGACTTAATCACCACCCACCAGGCCGAAGTAGATCCGCCGGTTGGCCTTGCCCTTGTTCTGAGCCTTGAGCATCTCCACTCGCCCTATTTCACAGGTCCTTTTAACGTGGGTTCCGCCGCAGGCCTGGACATCTACACCGTCGATCTCAACGATCCTAACCTCGTCCCGGTCGGGCATCCCCTTGGCCAGCCTGATCAGCTCGGGCACTTCCAGGGCTTCCTCGTGAGATAAGACACTGGTCCTGACCGGCCGATCCTCCTCGATGATCAGGTTCACCTTCTCCACGTACCCGGCCAGCTTCTCCCGGTCGAAGTCCTGCAAGCTGAAGTCGACCCGCGATCTGGTCTCGCCGATCTGGTTGCCGGTGATCTTGGCCCCGGCCACACCGTAGATCACCGCGCTCAGGATATGGCAGGCGGTGTGGCTGCGCATGAAAAGATACCTCCGGTCCCAATCTAGGGTTCCCACCACGATATCGCCTGCTGCGAGACCTTGGGTCTTCACATCATGGCTGATCTTCTCGCCGAAGACGCCCACATATATCACGGGGAACTCCTCACCGTCCCTGACAAGGGTACCCTGGTCGTGGGGCTGGCCTCCTGACTGAGGGTAAAATGCGGTCCGATCCAAGACTACATACTCGCCAGAGGTCTCTTCGACCATGGCCTCGAAGGTCCGCAGATAGCTATCTTCCAGATAAAGAGCTTCCATCGAATCATCCTCTAATCGGTGATCAGATCGTCTAGCTAAAATCAGTTTCCGTAATCCAGATGGTCATATAATTATTTTCAACGAAACTTATATATGTGCCTATAACATATTCCATATCGGTGACTGGCTTGAGTAACGTACCCCCACCCGTCCGGAAGATCGAGTTCGAGGAATTTATATCAACCCTGATTAAAGTAGGTATGAACAAAAACATGGCCAAGGTACTGACTTATCTGGCTTGTGTGGACGAGGCGACCTCGAAGCAGGTTGAAACGGGTTCGGATCTCAGACAGCCGGAGGTCAGCACGGCCATGAGAGAGCTCCGGAAGATGAACTGGGTCGCCGAACGGAACGAAAAGACGCCGGGCAAAGGCAGGCCCTATCGGATTTACAAGCTCACGACGGAGCTTTCCGACATGATCGCCTATCTGGAAGAGAAGAATAGAATGAAGATCGAAATCATGATGAACCAGGTCCAGAGGCTGAAAGTGCTGAGGCCCCCGTAGCCTTCCCGTATTTTCCCCCCACGTTCATCTGGCTTTGGCGGCAAGGCAAGCGCCAGCTCTGCACATCGGAGGTCTGCGTCTTTTATCATGGACCGAAGTACTTCTCGAAGACATGAGGTATGTCCTCGATTCGCTCCAGCATGGATACCCCTTCCATGGCAGCTAGCTTTTGGACATGCTCCACGTCTTCCTTTCTGATGACCAGCTTCAGGTCCTTGCCGTTGGGCAGCTTGGTGATCACCTCACCCTCCTTAAAGTCGGAAGGCATGATGTACAAAGGAACCTGTGCTTTCTGGCTCATAATGGCGGCGTTGGTGAGCATGGTATCTGCTATCCGCAAGGAGATCTTGGCTACGGTGTTGGAGGTGGCGGGAGCGATGAGCATGAACTCGAACATTCCCATCTGGACCTGGCCCGCCAGGAAAGGTGCGTTGGCGTTGGCCTCCACCCAGATCTTGTCGAAGTCGATCTCCAGCTCGGGCAGCAGCTTGTAGTATTTCACCACCTGGTCCCCGGCCTTGGAGACGTAGACCCTTATGTCCACCCGATCCTCGTATTTCTCCTTCATCTCCTTCATCACATCTACAGTCGCCCGGATCCGGTCACCGCTGCCGGTGATGCCCCAGACGATCCTCTTTATCTTCTTGGATTCTTTCATCTCAGCCATAATCCGACCCCCATACACCGTAACTTATTTTTTCGCATCCAGGTGCTCGGCAAACTGCCCGACAGTCATCCTCAGGCTCCTGAAGCCCTCCTCGTCTTCCTGTACTCCCTCCAAGGTGTCCTTGGACCAGAAGGTAGCTCCCAGGTTGGCGCCGAAGGATCCACCGCTTATGGGCACCACCCCGTTCAAGACATAGAAGGTGATGATCTGCTGGATTGCCAGCTCCTGGCCACCCATTCGATCTCCGCCCACGGCGATGGCCATGCCCGCCGTTCTCCTGAAGAAGTCGAAGTCTGCCGCCAACAGCGCTCGACAACGGTCCATGACAGCCTTGGTCTGAGCGCTGAGACCTCCATTGTAAACCGGCGTGGCGATCACCAGCCCATCCGCTTCTTTGAGCATAGGATAAAGCTGGTACATGTCATCCTCGACCCTGCATTTTTTGTTCTTCAGGCAGTAGTCGCAGTGCTGGCAGGGACTGATATTCTTCCCCCTGACATCGAAGCGGGCAACCTCAAACCCACTCTCTTCCAGCATGCGCAGGCACTCTCCTAAAACATAATCGGTGGCCTTCTTGCGGGGACTGCCACATAGTCCCAGTATCATAGTCATCCCATTAATTATAGAGGTATCTCGCTATTTACTTATTGCCCCGGAGACCGGCGGCGAGTAACTGCCTGCAGGTAAAAACGTTGGATATGAAGATGGCATTCACTCGTTCCGGTTGCCGGAGTTCTCCTCGTGGCAGCCGATGGAATCCTCCAGATAACTCCAGACCCAGATCTCGCCGGAGGCCTTCTTGACGCTGTGCCATCCCACCACGACGTTCCCGTCATCGTCTCGGACCAGGGTCAGCACTATGGTCAATGGGGCATAAGCAAATCCTCCATTAGGGTTATAGACGTCATATAGGCCCCTTGCCCTCTCGTCGCTCCCGTCGGCCATTATGTCACAGTAGGTTACGTTGGAGCCGAGATCTTCCAGGACCTGATCGATGTTGGATTCCTGTTTTGTACAGTCCTTACAATTCTTTATGTGCTCCAGGATGATGACCGGTTTATCTTCCAGGGCATCCAGGACCCATTGGGGATGGTCTACCTCAGCGCCTGCATCGGCATGCTGATCTGGATAAGAGACCCACCAATCGTCGTCTCTTGACCCAACCGAGTATTCTGTGTCACTCACGGAGGATGCAATCAGGCCGAGAACGCCGGTCGCTAAGACAATGCCAATCACCAAAACCGGCTGGTTCTTTTTGTCGATTAGAGATAAGATTTTACCAACTCCCATGATCTTACCATACGATCCCTTCTTCCTCCAGCGGCATCTCGAACATGACATATTCGCATCTGTGGATCTTTGTGGCCCTCGAGCCCCACGCCCCCGCTCGGATGTCGAGCATTCGAGGGATGCATTTGTATATAAGTTTGTTGGGTCAGTGAACATATGCACCACAATGAGCACACTCATGCTGCAGTTTATCGTTATAATGTGGCATCTGCGTTTAAGAATACACGTGTGTGGCAATGGGGTGTCTTGCCAAGCCCCCATCACCGACGATATTCAAAACCCTTTTATATCGAATGATTTCGATATGATCTCTATGAGTGTCGTGGCAGGCGGTAAGGTCAAGTCTTTTCTGAAACGGTTATTCTCAGTAGAAAGAGGCTGCGGTGGCTGTGGACGCTGTGGCATCTCCTCAGCCGGGCTTAAAGAGGTTGATGTGGGCGGTTCGATCATCATGGTGAAGGGGCTCGACGATCTCTTTCAGAGGTTCTACGAGAGGGGATGGAGGCCCGATGATCTAAACGGAGATGAACTGCTAGGGGAGCTAGGGCCGGTTAATTACCTTGCCGAGGATAAGAGAAACGCCTACAAAGAAGCATTATTGAGGAAGTATCGAACGTACTACGAAGGCAAGAAGGAATGAATATAAGCTAGGCCCAACATCTCAGTACAATATGAAACCCGCGTGATAAAAAAAAGATATTTTAATGTTTAGCATATTATGCGTGCCACTCCAATCACTCCACGTCGCTGACCTCGAATAGGTAAGCTCCCAGGGCCAAGGATCCTGCGCAGCAGGCCGCCAACACCGCCAGGTCCAGCACGAGGGGAAAGACGCTCACCCCCACCAGAGACGCCCGGAGGCCGTCAACACCATAGGTCAATGGATCCAGGTAGGAGAGGATCCTGAGCCAGGAAGGTAGGTTCTCTACGGGAAATAGCGCCCCCGATAAGAGGAAGAGGGGGAAGACCATGAAGTTCATTATCAGGCTGAAGCCTGACATGTCCTTCATCTTGGATGCGAAGGCCAGGCCCAGGCTGTTGAAGGTGGTGGCTATCAGGACCATGAATACCAGAGATAA
>CAYQFP010000010.1:2449-9771 GCA_964416865.1 uncultured Methanotrichaceae archaeon | reverse complement strand
GCCAGGGATCCCACGACCCTGCTCTTCAGCCTGAAGAATCGGATCATCTCTCGCAGCCATAGGCTGTAGATGGCGTACGGATCTATCCTGGCCATGTCAGTGCCTCCGAGTCCGCATCCTGCTCTGAACGGCCACCAGCTTTCCTCCACCGCCGCCGGTATCGTCGTCCCTCATCTTCTTGCCGGTGAACTCGAGGAAGACGTCCTCCAGGGTGGGCTCGTGCATGCTCACCGACCTGATCTTCACCCCGGCCCGGGAGGCGGTCAATACGATCTCAGGGATCCTGGACTCGCCGTGGTCCACCCTCAGGGCGACCGCGTCCCCGGACGCCTCTGCAGAGACCACCCAATCGATGTCTGAGAGCACCCCGACCAGGTCGTCCAAGTGCCCGTCACCGACCTCCAAGACTACGAGATCTGCACCTATCAGGTCTTTGAGGTTTTTGGGGCTGTCCAGAGCCACGATCCTTCCCCGGTCGATGATCGCCACCCGGCCACAGAGGTAGTCAGCCTCTTCCATGTAGTGGGTGGTGATGACCACGGTCACCCCCTCCAACCTGTTCATATTCTGGATATATTCCCAGATGTACCGCCTGGTCTGGGCGTCCAGGCCCAGCGTGGGCTCGTCCAGGAATAGGACGTCGGGATGGTGCATCAGGCCTCTGGCGATCTCCAGCCGCCTCTGCATCCCGCCCGAATAGTCCTCCAGGAGAACGTCGGCCTTATCAGCCAGGTCTACCAGGGCCAGAACATCCTCGATCCGCTTCTGCCGCAGGCGGGCGTCCATGCCGTACATCCTGCCGTGGAAGTCCAGGTTCTCCCGGCCAGTGAGCTGGCTGTCCACGCTGGGATCCTGGAAAACCACCCCGATGGAGCTGCGCACGGCGTCCCGCTCCCTGCCGATATCATGACCCCAGACCAGGGCGCTGCCGTCGGTGGGCCTGATCATTGTGGTGAGCATCTTGATTATGGTGCTCTTGCCTGCACCGTTGGGTCCCAGAAGGCCGAAGAGTTCGCCCTTCTCGATATGGAGATCCACCTCGTCCACGGCGGTGAACCCGTCGAACCTCATGGTCAGACCGCTCGCAGCGATCGCCGCCTCGTTCATGACCGTAAAAGACCGATCGCCGATATTATAGGTTGCGTTGGGATGTGGTCGACGAATCGAGTATCGCAAGTTTAATCTTCGATTGGCATGGAATGACCAATACATGCCTCCCAGAGTCCTTTTCACCACGGTTTACAAAAATAGCCCAGAGCCATATGATTACATAGGGTCCAACGCCAGGTCGAAGTGGCTCAGGTTCTACTGGCCCAGGATCCAGTCTTTCGGCCTCAGGTTCCTCAAACAGAACATACCTGAGATAGAAATCATGGAGTACCCCACCTGGAACGAGTATCTTAAGAGACTGGACGAGGGTTGGGACGTGATAGGATTCTCCTTCTACCTCAACGAGACCCACGAGATACTGGATATGGTCGAGGCTGCCCGGACCAAGAAGGGGGTCGGCGAGCTCTGGGCAGGTAACTACGGGGCCCTCACCCCCGAGATCCAGGATCGGTTCGACAAGATATTCGTGGGATACGCCGAGGAGGCGGTGGCCCCCTACTTCGATCGGAAGATCGATAAGAACGACGTGCTCCACCCGCCGCTTATCGAGTACCTGGACACCGCCTTTCACAAGAAACTGAACATCTATGGGATCATGTTCACCACCCGGGGCTGCGGTGTGGGATGCAAGTTCTGCCAGACCCCTAAGTTCTGCAACCACCCCCACCCCGTGCCCATAGAGAGCCTGGAGAGGGTGATCGCCTACTACAAAGAGCATGATATCAACGTGGTGGTGATCGAGGACGAGAACTTCGGTGCCAGACGGAAGCACGCCGACCAGGTGGTGGAGCTCATGGACGAGTACGAGATGGTCTGGGGGTGCATGGCCAGGGCAGACTATCTGTGCAAGAAGATAGACGAATGGGTGGAGATGAAGGTGAAACCGGACCCGCGGCGGGTCGCGGATGGAAGGCAGATGAAAGGGTTCGCCGGAGCGGCTATCGGTATCGAGAACCTCCACCAGGAACGTCTGGATGCCATAAACAAGAGAGAAGGTACCGAGGACGTCCTGGAAACTATCAGGCTTCTCCAGAGCTACAATCTGGGCACCGTGGGTTACTACATGATCGGCTTCGAGACCGACACAAAAAAGGAGATCGAGACAGACATCAAGCAGCTGGCCGGTCTGAAGCTGGATATCACCCAGATCTGTATTCTGACCCCTCTGCCCCAGACGGTGCTCTGGGACGAGATCGAAGAGAAGTACGGCATCTTCGAGAAGGACTGGCACAAGTTCGATATGAAACATCTGGTATGGAACCATCCCAACATCCCGCCCGAGGAGATGGAATATATCCTGGACAGGTCTCTGAGGAAAGTCTACAGCCGGCTGACCCCCATCAGGACATCGTTTCGGGTCTGGTCCAGCGCCTATAGGTATGCGGGCCTCACCGGGGTGCGTGCGATCAGGTCCTATATCACGAAGGCGAACGAATTCGACTTCCAGCCGGAGAAGCCGTGGCTCCTGGATACCAATCCTCATCTTTTGGGTGATGGAAGATCCTCTGGAGAGGTCATTGAGAGAGATCTGCAACCGGCCATTTAATTCCGGACGTGAAATAAATGAAGGTGCTGCTCATCTCATCGCCGGTGATCCAACCAGACTTCGACCGGATCGCCAGGATACCCAACTACGGACTGGTATCTATTGCCGGAAACATCGACGACCTCTGCACCGTCCACGTGGCAGATATTCACGCCCTGAAAGATCCCAAAGATTACCTCGCTCGCACCTTGAGAAGGGGCTACGATCTGGTGGGTCTGAGCTGCATGAGCTTCCAGTATCACGCCATGCTGCCTCTCGCAGAGATGGCAAAGGAGAGCGGTGCGGAGACTGTCTTCGGTGGCTACCACCCCACGCTCAACTACAAGGAGATCGCTCGGAGCGAGGAGGCCGGGCTGGTGGACTATATCGTCCGGGGGGAAGGCGAGGGTACCTTCAAGGAGCTGATCCTGGCCAAGGAAGATGGCCAGGATCCCAGAGATGTCGCCGGCCTTTCGTACCGGGTGGCGGACGGCAAGATGGTTCACAACCCGGCAAGACCCGTACTGGACGTCTCCGAGATCAGGCTGCCCAACCGGGACTCTCGTCTGATCACCGAGGGGTTCCAGAGCTTTGGGATCCCCATCGACTCGGTGGAGACAAGCCGGGGTTGCACCAACGGGTGCAAGTTCTGCAGCATCAGGCAGATGTACGGTTTATCCTTTAGGAGGTACCCCTTCGACCGCATCCTGGAGGACATCAGGGACGCCGAGGCCCACGGCGCCAGGTCGATCTTCTTTCCCGACGACAACATCACCCTGGATGTCAAACGCATGGAGAAGCTCTGCGATGCCATCATCGAGGCAGGTCTGGATCATCTGAGGTACAAGGTCCAGGCCTCGGCCAGGGGCATCGGCTCCAGCCGGAGGTTGGTGGAGAAGATGGCCGAGGCTGGCTTCGACGCCGTCTTTTTGGGCATCGAGAACACCAGCAAGGAGAATCTGAAGTTCCTGGGCAAAGGAACCATGTCCAACAACGCAGACAAGGCGGTGCGATACATGCAGGAGAACGGCATGATCGTATCGGCGGGAATGATCGGAGGGAACCCGGCAGACGATGCCGACGACCTGTGGGCCAACTTCGAGCTGGCCAAAAAGCTGAAGGTGGACATACCCATATTCTACATCAACACCCCCTACCCCAAGACCGAGATGCGACGCGAACTCGAAGAGATGGGCCTGATCACAAACAACGACTACCGGTACTACGACGGGCTTCATGCCAACCTGAAGACGAAGCACCTCAGCGCCGAGGAGGTCCAGTACATCACCTGGCAGATGAACGCCAGGTACTACGACTTCGAGTGGTTCCGGCACACCAAGATCAAGAAGCTATATCCTAGGTGGTTCCTCAAAGAGTCGCTCCGGCTGGTGCCCTTCTATGCCAAGAGAAAGCTGAACCTTATGCTTGGAAGGAGGACGCCCAGGGATTACTTCAAAGATGACCTGGAACGAGGGGAACTCTGTAAGGGGGTCACGTGATCCTCCGGGCGCGGGCCTCTGCTCGCCTATGAACGAACTTGACCCTATGCCACAATTTTCAACGCGTCGCACGTAATGGTCGTTACAGTAACGACAGGGCGATCGAGCTAGACCCCGAGGACCCCACGATCAAAACGTCCCTCGCCGCCCTCTACCGAAACCTCGGCCAAAGAACAGAATGCGCCGAGCAGTGCGAACTTGCCCGCCAGTTCATCAAGAACAAAAGCGAATACAACCGCGCCTGCTTCGAGGCGGTCTGCGGAAGCGCGGACGATGCGCTGGAGCTGCTCAGGACCGCCCTGAAGAAGAAGAAGAAGCAGGCAACTCCGAATCATGCGCGCCGGGACCCCGACCTAGAGTTCCTCCACGACGACCCCCGCTTCCGGGCGCTGCTGGACGAGTTCGGCGAAGACGACGCCGGGTCGAGCTGACCGCCCCCGCGACCTCAACACACCGCCTCCGGCGCCGATCTTAAACTCGTTCTGACATCTCCGATTTTACAATATCGAGGAGGGTGATCCTGATCGGTATACCGCGCAGAGAGCTCACCAGGTAGACCGAAAAGCATATATTCGACGAGTGCCGTATAGACGTACGGCAAAAGTCGGACCATCTTTACCTCCCTCCTACCCTCTTCATCTGGCTTTTGCCCCCCCTCCTTTTCCTTGATACTGTTTCTCTCCGCACCGATCATCTTGAAGATGTCTCACTCGATGAACCCCGGCGGGATCTCAAACTTGCAACCCCAAGCCCTGGACATTTCGAGACATATATGCTTTCATCACCCCATATTGTGGCAGTTAGGTTAAATTTTTTCATAAAACACCTCGACCCTGGACGTACCCTCCACCCGGACGACGTTGTATGCCCAGTCTTCAACCTCGACGATCGCCAGGTACGCCCCCTGATCCGCATCCAGCTCCTCTAGCTCGAGCCTGTAATTGAATAGGGGCGACCTGGAGAGCAAAAACGGCTGGTGATACATCTGATATGGCTCTTGGGTACCGGAGGGAACCACAACCCTGTAAAAGGCCATCATGCTATCGTCCTTCTGCAAGGTGATGTTATTCGCTATGTAGTCCATATAATCAACATCATGCGAGGTCATATTCAAAACGGCCCTGGACTGATAATGAACACGTCCGAGAACGTCCGTCAGCGCGTTGAACTTGCCGTCATCTCCAAAGTAGGCAAAAGCGGCTATCAGCGGATCACCCTCTCTCAGCTGCAAGGCGCAAGTCGCGTAGCGGGCCAGATACGAGCTTACGTTCTCCGGAAGGCCGGCGGTATCGACGGCGAGGACCGGAGCTGTCGAAGATCGATCGTCGGATACCTGGAAGATCGTGCCGGGCCAGGAAAACCGGACCTCGGCATCGCCGCCGTCCAGCCCCCTGATATCGGACCAGACGACCTCTCGAGACCCGTTATTCACCACGTAGAGCAGAGCGCTCTTGAGGTTCCGGTCAGGATCTCTGATCTTCAGATCCACCACCGCCGGTCGATCCCGGCTTGCGTTCCCGGAAAGCACGCTCAGATCGACATCGGGCGCGGGAGAGTATCCGGCAGCCCTTATCATCCAGTTAGTCTGATTCTCTCGATGTGCTTCAACGTCCCATTCCAGTATCCTGTTGGGGTTTCTGGCGGCGATCAGCGACATGCCGGGGCCGGAATCCAGGTCCATGCCGACGTAGACCCCGGCAAACTCGTAGAAGGAGACGAAGAAGTCTCCGGACACCTCGACGTCGGGTATGTCCACCAGCGCCCAGTCGAACTCGTCGCCGAAGAAGGAGACGGCCCTGTCCGTGACCTTCGATACCAGGTTCAGATCTTCGTCCCAGACCTCGAGCACGAAGATATCCGAGCGGGATTCGGGAGAGAGCTTGCCGTAGACGGCGACCCCCGAGAAGGTCCAGTTGTCGCAGGGCGCGGTGAAGAGGACCGAGTGCCCTCTCATATCGTCTATCCAGAGACCATCCTCTGCCTCGCCGTCGTCGTAAGCCAGAGTTACGAAGCTATCACAGAGAGCAGCCTGGCAGGTCATAAGGGGAAGGAGAATGATAACGAAGAATATCCGGGCGGTGGTCATGTAGGTACCTCTATAAAGGCCGTATAAAAACGGATCGAATAAATCAAAAAAAGTGGTGGCCTCAACCGCATACGCAGTCGAAGACCTCTGCTTCACCCCATCCGCCGCTGTAGATCGGATCGATACCGGAACAACCTTCGAGACAGCAAGATAGCCAGTCCGTCTTGTTCTCCAGGTCGGTGTAAACAGACCTCATCTCAATATTTCTCTTTATGTCGTAGGTGCCGTAGTACCTCTCGACGCCGATATTCTGGACGATATCGTCGGGATACGTCTGCCTGTACTTGAGGTCAGCGATCCCCGTGGAGTGAGACTCGAGCCCGTAGTCGGTAGACCTGGTGGGCATGACGTCCGCCCGGATGATCGTATCGTCAGTGGCAATCACCGTGGCGTTCAGCCTATCCAGCTTGAGCCCGGCCGTCCTCTCCTTGGAGAACTCCTTGTTGTAGAGGAACGTTGCACCAACGCTGTCCAGGTTGTTGCCGACGCAGTCCCGGTCGTTCAGGCCAGTCCCAGTGTAGTCGATCGTCCGGCTGGCGTTGAGGGCAACAGGCCAGTTCTCCTCGAAGGTTATTGTCCAGACATCGCTTCCCGCAGGCTTGGTCTCGGTCATGTTGACGCTCGAAGTGGCGTTCGCCCGAAGCTTGATCTCGTCCTCGGAGCTGTAGACCCCTTCCAAAGCCACGGTCCTCTCCTTCAGCCGGACGTCGTTGACGTCGATGTCGGTGTAGTGAGCATGAAAGGAGCTTAGAACCCGGCCGCCGGGACCGATGATAGGTGCGATCTCGCCTTCCACAGAGCTGCTCAGATCGACGCTGAGGTTGGCGCTCTGGCGGTGAATCCACCAGGACGAGCCGTCGGTGACGTTGTAAACACCGCCGGTCCAGGACGCCGCGGAGGCCGAAGATATGAGCGCTGCGAGGAGCAGCGCCACGTGGATGGATCTCATCTAGGGCACCTCCACGATGTTATTCGGGTTGTTCTTCTTGACGACGGAGTCGACCAACGTCAGCGTACCCCCGTCGTTGAATATGCCACCGCCGTCATTCTTTGCCTTGTTATTCTTGACGACGCTGTTGTCCATCGACAGCGTGCCCTTGTT
>CAYQFP010000010.1:0-2349 GCA_964416865.1 uncultured Methanotrichaceae archaeon | reverse complement strand
TGCCCTTGTTGAATATGCCGCCTCCCTTCGTCTTTGCCTCGTTATTCTTGACGACACAATTGTCCATCGTCATCGTACCCTTATTGTATATGCCGCCGCCAGAATATTTTCCTGCGGTGTTCTTCTTGACGACGCAGTTGTCCATTGTCATCGTACCCTTGTTGTATATGCCGCCACCGATCTTCGCATTGTTCTTTTTGACGACGCATTTGTCCATCGTCATCGTGCCCATGTTGAATATGCCGCCGCCTATGCCGCCACCCAACGCCGGTGCTTTACCGTTCTGGATAGTCATTCCAGAGAGGCCCACAATCGCCGCAGGACCTATCGTGAAAACGCGACCGACTCCGCCGCTGTCTACGATGGTATCACCAGCGCCGGATCCGAGTATATCCAGCGATTTGCCTATCAGGACATTTTCATTGTACGTCCCCTCGGCCACGTTTATTGCGTCGCCACCCTCTGCCATAATTACGGCACCCTGGATTAGTCCGCCCCACCCAGGGAGATAATCGTCATCGACGTAATATCCCAATCTTCCTATCGTCTGCGGACCACCGAAACCGGTGCGGGCCAGCATGTACAAATCGTACTCAGGCCCGTAGTTAGACGTTCTAGTCTTGGTTGAAACGCCGGCAGTAGCCGTGCTCGTGAACAGCCCATTGATGTGACCAAACTGTTCGACCCTGGTAGAGTCACCGGCGTAAGCCATCAAGCTTCCATCGGAGAAGCTACCGATGACGCCAGTTTCCACGTCGCTCTGATCGGTGCCGTCGTTTGCGCTACCCTCGATATGAACGAGTCCTGAAGCTTCCACGTTATTCCCACGCGCCGTTGCGCTGTGGGCCGTGTCGGCGCTGAAGTCACCTCCGACGGTACCAGATCCGATCGTATCGCATTCCACATGGACTATATTCAACCCAGGTCCGGGTATATCGTAGGTGGCCGCGATAGCTCCCACACTGGCGCCGCTAGATCCTGAAGCCATCATATTGGTCCCGAGTGCGGCCGTGCTGTGACCCGACTCGGCTGCCAAACGATCGGCACTGACCTGAGCCAAGCCACCTGGTGGCAAATCTAGTGCACCTTCCCAGACCGCAGAACCTTCACCGTTTACGTTCAGGGGAGGTCCTCCCATGTAATCGAGATGGACGTTACCGGCTCCTGCAGCTGCACCCGCGGCAAGAGGACCGGATGCCACCACATCCACCGCAACCACATCTGCGCTATGCGTTGTGGTAGCCCTCACCATTCCAACCTCGACGTTGGTGGGGCCCAAAATTCCAGCGGCTCCTGCACCGAAAACGGCGCCTTCTGCATTGCCATCAATTAAATCCTGGCTGAGGTCGACATCGACATCGAAGCTACCGGCTCCAGCCGCAACAGCAGCAGCCCCCAGGAAGTCGGCGGACGCTTTTATGTTCTCGCCGGTAGCGGTCGCGCTGTTTCTGGTGTCCGCGGCCAAGGTGCCGCTGATCTCGTTGTTCCGACCGACTGCACCCATTCCTATCCCGGCAGATTCGGTATCGCCCTCGATCCGCAGTCCAGGAATGCCGCAGGTCCAGTCTGCCTCAAGATCGATGTTGCCTGCGGCAGCTCCCGCTGCCGCGCCTAAGTTTCCCGTGGCCTTCCTGACGTTGACGGAGGCTCCGGCGCTGTTCCCCGCATAAGCGGCCAGGCTACAATCGATCAAGCCCACAGGCGGGATAATGATGCCTAAACTTCCTGCAACAACTCCTGCCGCAGCTCCTTCGCCTTCAACCGTGGCGCGTCCAGGCCCAACGTTGGCATCCATGTATCCTGCAGCGCCAAAGGCCACGGGATTGAGCCCAAAGATCTGCGAATCCTGAGAAACGCTGATCCGATCGTTGACCACTGTAGCCTGTTTAGTATCCAGAAAACCTTCCCCGACGAACGCATGCTGCACGGCGCTCTTTCCATCCTGGCGAGTGGCACCGGAGACCGCAATGATAGGACCCCAACTATCGGCGGACACTTCCTGAGAGGCGGACGCCGTCCCTGGGGTCAGAGTGGTGCTGCCACTCATTCTGGTACTCGTCGGATCTCTAACATAAACGTAGCTCATACCGGCGTAATCGTTGCCCCAATATTCCTGAGCCACGCCTACGTCACCAGGACCCAATATAGACCTGGTGTTTGTCATCTTCAAACCGTTGCTGAAACTCGCCGAGGACTCTCCGCTCACACTTGTATCGTCATTGACATCGTAGGAGTTGTGGATCCCCACTACCCCCCCTCCGCCATCGCTTGCAGAAAAATGTACGTCGATAGCGTAGTGTCACGTCAACACTCAATTGTCGGATAAAGCCGTGATAACTTTATCCGAGC
>CAYQFP010000009.1:21103-22355 GCA_964416865.1 uncultured Methanotrichaceae archaeon | reverse complement strand
ACGCGAAGACGCGAAGACGCGAAGGGTGGTGACACGTCGATGGATGTGGAAGAAGTCTCTTCTATCGTGGTGGACACGGCTTTCCCTCCTCATCGAGAATGACGGTCGTCTTTAGGACATTACTTAGATGACAGAACACTAGTGGGGAGATGCCGATCGATCCCGTCTGAGCGTTACAAAAAATAAAAGGAGATGTGGTAGGTTGGTAATGGTGAAGAGGGCGGTCAAAGACGAGGCGGCCGTACTGCTGGTGGCCTTTGGCACCAGCTACCCCGAGGCGCAGGCGGCCTTCGACGACATCGAGAACCTGTACAAAAAGGAGCTCCCAAATACAGAAATCAGGATGGCCTTCACCTCGGACTTCATCAGGCAGAAGATCAAGAGGAGAGACGACGTATTCGTGGACAACCCCATCACGGGTCTTGCAAGGCTGAACGACGAAGGCTACGTGAACGTGGCGGTCCAGTCACTCCACGTGATCCCCGGCGAGGAGTATCACGACCTGGTGAACATAGTCGGCAGCTTCAGGAGCATCGCCGGGAAGTTCTCTTTCCGGAGCCTGGCACTGGGCACGCCGCTTTTGATTGGCATCGAGGACTACCGTGCGGTCTCCGCCGCGCTGAGGTCCCAGTTCCATTGGATAACCGACAGCGGCAGAAGATCCCACGAGAGCGTCCGAGATCCTGGCGAAACCGCGGTGATCCTGATGGGTCACGGTACCGAGCACTTCGCCAACAGCGCCTACTCCCAGATGGCCAACCTTCTGGAGAAGGATTACGAAAACGTCTTTTTGGGCACGGTCGAGGGCTACCCAGAGCTCGAGGACGTTCTGGAGAAGGTAAAGGCATCCGGTGCAGAAAGGGTCAGGCTGATGCCCTTCATGGTGGTGGCTGGCGATCATGCCATCAACGATATGGCCGGAGACAAAACAGACTCCTGGAAGAACATATTCGAGCAAGAGGGGTTCGAGGTCGAGGTCTACCTCAAGGGGATGGGGTCGAACGAGGCGGTGGCGCAGATCTTCGTGGCGCACACCAGGGTGGCTCTTGGCGACCCTAAGGCCGCCTATTAGGATTAGGTTTTAGGGGTAGAACCTCAGAATATATCTCCCAAGACCTATCGCAGAGGTGCTTATGATGACCCCGGAACCTATCAATCAACAGAAGAGTGACAAGGCGGGCGAGGCTATGACCTTGCACAACCTGGCCACGAGCGACATGGAACATGGCGAGTACAACGCCGCGCAGGAGAA
>CAYQFP010000009.1:13071-21003 GCA_964416865.1 uncultured Methanotrichaceae archaeon | reverse complement strand
CGACCTTGCACAACCTGGCCTCGATCGACATGGAGCACGGCGAGTACAACGCCGCACAGGAGAAGTACCAGAAGTCGCTGGAGATCAGCCAGCAGATCGGAGGCGAGGCGGGCGAGGCATCAGCCTGGCGCCAGCTGGCCACGATCGACATGGAGCACGGCGATTACGACCCCGCGCAGGAAAAGTTCCAAAAGTCGCTGGGGATCAGCCAGCAGATCGGAGACGAGGCAGGCGAAGCCACAGCCTGGTACCAGCTGGCCTCGATCGACATGGAACGTGGCAATTACGACCCCGCGCAGGAAAAGTTCCAAAAGTTGCTGGAGATCGACCAGCAGACCGGAAACAAAACGAGCGAGGCCTATGACTGGCATGCCCTGGCCACGATCGACATGGAGCGTGGCGATTGCAACCCCGCGCAGAAGAAACTCAAAAATGCGCTGGAGATCGAACAGCAGATCGGCGACAAGGCGGGCGAGGCCATGACCTGCGCCCAGATCGGCATCATAGCCGCGATGGAAGGGCGCGTCGAAGAAGGACTGCGGCTCGTCGCCCTGAGCTCCATGATCCTAGATGAGATCGAACACGACGATTTAAAGCAGGCCGTGCTTTGGATCGATCGCCTGGCTTCGGAGCTTGGTTATTCCCCGGATAGGCTCGAGGCCATGTGTGGAGCAGTGGCAGAGGCCTACCAGCAAAACCGGGGCCAAGACCTGGTCGAAGCTGCGCTCAGCACGCGCTAGCGCCTGCTGCGATTGCTTAAAACAGCACTTGGACGAGAGAGGTTGTACCAATGGAGGACATTATTTTCGACAAAGAATGCGATCCCGATTGCCTGGATATGCAAAAAGAGATACAGAAGGCGCTGAAGAGATTCCGGGTAGAAGGCGACAAAAAAGGCATAGCGATAGCCTGGTACGGCCTGGCCACCATCGACACCGATCTGGGCAAGTACGAAACTGGCCGCCGGAAGCTCGATAAGGCCATGAGGATCTATCAGCGGATAGGGGACAAGGCGGGTCAAATTAGCATCAGGTTCGCCCTGGCCACGATTGACATGGCGGAGGGTAAGTACGAAAGAGCCCAGGCTGCGTACAATGACCTGCTAAAGATCTATCGGCGGGCCGGCATGCAAGAGAATGAAGCCGCTACCTGGTACGCGCTGGCCATGATAGATGCGCATCAGGGCAAGCGCGATATGGCATGGGAAAAGCTCCGAATATCGATGGAGATTGAAGAGGAGATCGAAGAGGAGATGTCTATCGCGTCCTGGCACAACCTGGCTATGACCAGGCTGTGGAGAGGCGAGTCCGAAGCGGCCGAAGATCTCCTATTGAAGATGCTGGAGATCGAAAAGGCGAGCGGGGACGATGCAAACAGAGCTTCGACCCTTTACACCCTGGCGCTGGTCTACCAGGACCAAGGGGATTACGAGGAGGCGGAAGAGAGACTTCAGGCGTCGCTGGAGATCAACCAGCAGATCGGTGACGAGAAGGGCGAGGCCGATGCCTGGTACAACCTGGCCACGATCAAACTGGAGTATGGCGATTACGATGACGCAGAGGAGACGTTCCAAAAATCGCTGGAGCTCAGCCGTCAGGCCGACTACAAGGCGAGCGCGGCTGTGACCTGGCACGCCCTGGCCACGATCGACATGAACCGTGGAGATTACGACCTCGCGCAGGAGAAGTATCAAAAGTCGCTGGAGATCAAGCAGCAGATCGATGACAAGGCGGGCGAGGCCACAACCTGGCACGCCCTGGCCACGATCGACATGAGCCGTGGAGATTACGACCTTGCGCAGGAGAAGTATCAAAAGTCGCTGGTGCTCAACCAGCAGATCGGAAACAAGACAGGCGAGGCCAGAGCCTGGCACTCCATGGCTTCGGTCGACGCGAACCGTGGAGATTACGACCTTGCGCAGGAGAAGTATCAAAAGTCGCTGGTGCTCAACCAGCAGATCGGAAACAATATGGGCAAAGCCGCGGTCTGGCACGCCCTGGCCACGATCGACCTGAACCGTGGCGATTACGATCTTGCAGAAGAGAGGCTCCAGAAGTCCCTGGAGATGAGACAACAGATCGACGACAAGACGGGCGAGGCTGCGACCTGGCAGACCCTTGCCGCGATCGACATGGAGCGTGGAGATTACAACCTCGCGCAGGAGAAGTTCCTAAAGGCGCTGGAGATATCTCAGCAGATCGGCGACAAGACGGGCGAAGCTATGACCTTCACCGGTATCGGCGTCATGGCCACGAAAGAGGGGCACATCAGAGAGGGTCTGCGGCTGGCCGCCCTGGGCGCCACGATCCTGGATTCCATCGGCCATGCCAACATCGAGCAGATCATGCCCTGGATCGACAGCCTGGCTTCAACGCTCGGATATTCCCAGGAATTGATCGAGGCCATGTACGAGGAGACGGCAGAGGCCTACCGTCAAGACAAAGGCTGGGGCCTGGTCGAGGCTGCGCTCGGCGCGCGGTAGCCCTTCCCATGAAGGCTTAAAACTGCTCTTGGAAGATAGAGGGCGTACGCATGAATAATACCATCGACGATGAGCACGATCCCGATCACCAGGACATGCAAAAAGAGCTCCAGAAGGCGCTGAGGAAATTCCGGTTGGAAGGCGACAAGATGGGTATAGCTATGGTCTGGTACGGCCTAGCCTCCATCGACACAGTTCTGGGTGAGTACGAACCTGCCCGCAGGAAGTACGAGAAGGCCATGAGGATCTACCGACAGGCAGGAGACAAGGCGCACCAGATGACCATCAGGATCGCTCTGGCCACGGTCGACCTGGAGGAGGGCGAGTATGAGAAGGCCCGGGCGACGTACGTGGACCTGCTGGAGACCTACCGGCTGAGCGGTGAACGAGATAACGAAGCCATAATCTGGTATGCACTGGCTCAGATCGATGCGCATCAGGGCAGGCACGATATGGCATGGGAAAAGTTCCAAAAATCGATGGCGATCAAAGAGGAGATCGATGAGGAGATGTCCATCACGGCCTGGCACGCCCTGGCTCGGGTCAAGCTGAAGAGCGGTGAGTACAAACCGGCCAGAGAAATCCTCCAGAAGATGCTGGAGAT
Source organism: uncultured Methanotrichaceae archaeon (assembly GCA_964416865.1). Taxonomy (GTDB): domain Archaea; phylum Halobacteriota; class Methanosarcinia; order Methanotrichales; family Methanotrichaceae; genus UBA204. Next base: position 17,917 of record CAYQFP010000009.1, on the reverse strand, counting down.
CGAAGTGGCGATCGGAGACGATGCGAACAGGGCGTCAACCCTCCACATCCTGGCACAGGTCGACCTCCGCCAGGGCGCGTATGATGTAGCGGCAGATAGGTTCCAGGAGGCGCTGGAGTTCGAGCACGATATCGGCAACAAGGATGGTGAAGCCGCGAACTGGTACCACCTTGCCAAGGTCGACCTGGGCCGTCAGGAGTACGAAACGGCGCGCGAGAAGTTCCAGAATGCATTGGAGATCAGACAGGAGATCGGCAACAAAGCAAGCGAGGCTGCGACCTGGCACCAGCTGGCCACAATCGACCAGGACCAGGGCGAGTACGTGGCTGCAGAGGAGAAGCTCCGAAAAGCGCTGGCGATCAGACAAGTGGTCGGCGACAGGGCGGACGAAGCCGAAACCTTGCACAATCTGGCCACAATCGACCTGAACCGGGGCGAGTACGAAGAGGCCAGGAATAAGTTTGAGACGGCACTGGAAATTATGCAACAGATCGGCGACAAGGCGGGCGAGGCTGTCACTTTGCATAATCTGGCCTCCATCGACCTGCGTAAGGGCGAGTACGAAGCAGCTCGGAATAAGTTCGAGAAGGCGCTGGAGATGAGGCAGCAGATCGACGACAGGGCGGGCGAGGCTGCGACCCTCGCCCAGATCGGCATTATGGCCGCGAAGAAGGGGCACGCCGAAGATGGACTGCGCCTTGTCACCCTGGGCGCCATGATCCTGAAGGAGATCGGCGATGCCGACCTCGTGCAGGTCGAGCCCTGGGTCGACGACCTGGCATCAGACCTCGGATATTCCCAGGAACATATCGAGGCCATGTACGAAGAGGTGGCGGAGTCCTACCAACAAGACAAAGGCTGGGGCCTGGTCGAGGCTGCGCTCGGCGCGCGGTAGCGCCCACTGTGAATGCTTAAAACGGCACTTAGACGAAAAAGGTCGGAACCTATCATGATGAAGACTACCTTCGATGAGGAGAGAGATCGCTACTACCAGGATAGGCGGAAGGATCTTCAAAAGGCGCTGAAGAAACACCGGAGGGAGAGGAACAAACGTGGCATGGCGACGGACTGGTACAACTTGGCCACAATCGACCTCACGCTGGACGAATACGAACCTGCCCGCAAGAAGTACGAGAAGGCCATGAGGATCTACCGGCGGATGGGGGACGAAGCGAGTCAGATGATGACCAGGTACGCACTGGCCACGGTCGACCTCAATGATGGTAAGTACGAGAGCGCCCAGGCGACGTACGAGGACCTGCAGGAAGCCTACCGGCGGACCGGTGAACGGAATAACGAAGCCAAAGCCTGGTATGGGCTGGCTCTGATCGATGCGTATCAAGACCGGCACGATATGGCGTGGGAGAAGTTCCGGATATCGTTGGCGACCAGAGAGGAGTTCGGCGAGGAAATCGGCGAAGAGATGTCCATCGAGTCCTGGCACAGCATGGCCATGGCCAAGCTGAAGAACGGCAAGTACAAACCAGCCATAGATATCCTCCAGGAGATGCTGGATATAGAAAAAGCTACCGGGGACGATGCGAGCAGAGCGTCAACCCGCCGCGTTCTGGCAGAGGTCTACCTCAGCCAGGGTGCGTACGATGTGGCAGAGGTGGGGTTCTTAGAGGGGCTGGAGTTCGCGCAAGGTATCGGCAACAAGAACGACGAGGCTGCAGACTGGTACAACCTCGCCAAGGTCGACCTGGGCCGACAGGAGTACGAATCGGCACGCGATAAGCTCCAGAAAGCGCTGGAGATCAGACAGGATATTGGCGACAAAGCGGGTGAAGCTGCGACCTGGCACCAGCTGGCCATTATCGACCAGGACCTTGGTGAGTACGACGCGGCGGAAGAGAGGTTCGGCAAGGCGCTGAAGATCGATCAGGAGATCGGCAACAAGAACGGCGAGGCCACGAACTGGTATAACCTCGCCGAGGTCGAGCTGGGTCGCCAGGAGTACGAAACCGCACGAAAGAATTTCCAGAAGGCGCTGGAGATCGATCAGGAGATCGGCAACAGAGTGGGTGAGGCTGCAGCCTGGTACCACCTGGCCATGATCGACCTGGACCTTGGTGAGTACGGTCCTGCCCGTGAGAACCTTCTGATGTCGCTGAAAATCTCGGAAGAAATTGACAACCGAATGGACGTGTCTGTGACCTTATACCGGCTGGCTACAGTCGATCAGAAGCTGGGCGAGTACGAAGCAGCTGAGGAGAATTTCCAGAAGGCGCTGGAGATCTCGCAAGAGATCGGCAGCATTAAAAACGAGGCTGCGAACTGGTACCGCCTCGCCGAGGTCGACCTGAGCAGGCAGAAGTACGAAACGGGGTGCGAGAAGCTCAGAAAAGCGCTGGCAATCTGGCAGCAGATCGGCGACAGAGATAGTGAGGCCACCGTATGGCACAACCTGGGAGCAACCGAGGCAGAGCTGGGCGAGTACGAGGCGGCGGAGGAGATGCTCCAAAACGCTATGGAGATCTGGCAAGATATCGGCGACATAAATGGCGAGGCGATGATCTGGTACCAGCTGGCCATGATCGACATGGATCTAGGCGAGTACGAGGCCGCCCGAGATAAGCTGCTGAGGGAGCTGGCGATCGAAAGGCAGATCGGCGGGGAGGAGGACGAGGCCTCGGCGTGGTACAACCTGGCCATAATAGACATGGATTCCGGAGAGTGCAGATCGGCGTCTCAGAAGTTCTGGACATCGCTGGCGATAAACAGGGCAACCGGCGATAAGGAAAGTGAATCCCAGACATTCACCATGATCGGGACGATAGCCAAAGACGAAGGCAAGATAGAAGAAGGTCTGCGGTTGGCCATCCTTGGCACCGCGATCTCGGTCTCGTTCGAGTCCCCCGACCTCGTGCGCGACGTGCCGGCGGTAGATCGCCTGGCGTCGGAGCTAGACTACACCCGGGAGCGATTCGATGCCGTCTTCGACGAGGTGGCCGAAGTGTACCGGCAAGACCAGGGCCAGAGCCTCATCGAAGCGGCGCTCGGTCTTCGGTAGCACCCCCAACGAAAGCTTAAGAATATCTCTAGACGAAGCAGATCATACACATGAAGAAAACCATGCATCATGAGACGGTTAGTCGCTTATATCACCAGAATCCGCGCAAGGCGATCCAGAAAGCGATAAAGAGACACCGCCGATCCAAAGATCTGGCAAGCGAGGCCCTGGACTGGAGTCGTCTGGGAACCATCGATCTGAACCACGACAGGTACGAAAAAGCCTGCAAGAGCTACCAGAGAGCACTCAAGATCATGCAGCAGATCGGTGACGAAAATGGCGAGTTTACTGTATTGTACGCCCTGGCCACAGTCGACATGAAGCGGGGCGATTACGATAGTGCACGTAATAAATACCGGGGACTTATGGAGAGATTTCAGAATACCGCCACGCTTGATGACGTGGCCTCAATCTGGCGCGGGCAGGGTCTGGTCGACGCATATCAGGGTAAGTATGACTCGGCACGCGACAGTTTCCAAAAAGCGTTGGCGATTCATCAAAAGACCGGCGACAAGGCCAATGCGATATCAACCCGGGACAACCTGGCCTTGGTGGAGTTCGGCCTGAATAATTATGAAGCTGCATACGAGAACTTTCAGATAGCGTTAGAGATAGCTCAGAATATCGGCGACAAAGCCAGCGAGTCTGCGATCCTGCAGAAGCTAGCCTCGGTTGAATCGATGTTGGGCGATAATGAGGCCGCTTACGAGAACTTCCAGCGACTGCTGAAGATCAAACAAAAGACCGGTGACAGGGCCGGTGAAGCTGCAGCCTGGTACGGCCTGGCCACAGTTGACATCGACCGAAGAGATTTTGAAGCTGCCCTCGAGAAAAACCAGAAAGCGCTGGACATAGAACAGCGGCTCGGCGATAAAAACGGCGAGGCTACAACCTGGCACAACATGGCCACGATCGACTTAGATCGAGGTGAGTACGACGCCGGGGTCGAGAAGTTACAAAAATCTCTGGAGATTAATCAGGAGATAGGTGCAGGGGAGGGAGAAGCCATGAACTTTGCCCAGATGGGGATCGCGGCTGCGAAGATGGGGCGAGCCGAAGAGGGTCTACAGCTGGTCGCTCTCGGCATCTCAATACTGGAATCGATAAACAGTTCCACCACCCGACAGCTCGAACCGGTGGCGGATGCCATTATTTCAAAGCACGATTACCCTCGAGAGCAGTTCGACGCCATGCACCAAGAGGTGGCAGAGTCATACCGACGCGACCAGGGCAAGAACCTGATCGAGGCGGCTTTCGGCGACCGCGAAGAAGGCCGGGGCCGGGCACTGTAGAAAACGTCGTCTGCCAAGTCCTGGATCAAAACTGCCACAATTCCTGGGAGAAGCTGCCTCCAGCAGGCCTCCATCGACCTGGACCTGGATGAGTACGATGAAGCCCGGAATAAGTTCGAGACGGTGTTGGAGATGAAGCAACAGAGAGAAGACAAGGCCAGCGTGGCTGCAACCTTGCACCAGCAGGCCTCCATCGACATGGAACGGGGCGAGTACGAAGAGGCCCGGAATAAGTTCGAGGCGGTGCTGGAAATCAAGCAACAGATAGGAGACGAGGCTGGTGAGGCTTTCACCTTGCACAGTCTGGCCACCATCGACTTGAACCGGGGAGAGTACGATACAGCCCGGAAAAAGTTCGAGAAGACGCTGGAGATTGTGCAGCAGAGGGGGAACAGGGCGGGCGTGGCTGCCACCTTGCACCAGCTGGCCGCCATTGACGTGAACCAGGGCGAGTACGAAGTGGCTCGGAATAAGTTCGAGAAGGCACTGGAGATTGTGCAGCAGATCGGCAACAGGGCGGGCGTGGCTTCCACCTTGCACA
>CAYQFP010000009.1:11050-12971 GCA_964416865.1 uncultured Methanotrichaceae archaeon | reverse complement strand
TTGTGCAGCAGATCGGCAACAGGGCGGGCGTGGCTTCCACCTTGCACAATCTGGCTACCATCGACCTAGAACAGGGCGAGTACGAAGTGGCTCGGAATAAGTTCGAGAAGGCGCTGGAGATTGTGCAGCAGATCGGCAACAGGGCGGGCGTGGCTTCCACCTTGCACAATCTGGCCACCATCGACCTGGAACAGGGCGAGTACGAAGCGGCCCAGAATAAGTTCGAGACGGCGCTGGAGATGAGGCAGCAGATCGGGGACAGGGCGGGCGTGGCTGCTACCTTGCACCAGCTGGCCACCATCGACGCGAACCGGGGCGAGTACGATGCAGCCCGTAACAAGTTCGAGAAGGCGCTGGAGATGAGGCAGCAGATCGGGGACAGGGCGGGCGTGGCTTCCACCTTGCACAATCTGGCCTTCATCGACCTGAACCGGGACGAGTACGAAGCAGCCCGGAATAAGTTCGAGGCGGCGCTGGAAATCGATCAGCAAATCGGAGACAGGGCAGGCGTGGCTGCGACCCTCACCAATATCGGCATCATGGCCGCGAAGGAAGGGCGCGCCGAAGAGGGGCTGCGCCTTGTCACCCTGAGCGCCATGATTCTGAAGGAGATCGGCCACGCCAACATCGAGCAGGTCGAGCCCTGGGTCAATGACCTGGCGTTGGAACTCGAATATACCCAGGAGCAGTTCGAGGCCATGTATGAGGAGATGGCAGAGGCCTACCGGCGCGACCGGGGCCAAAGCCTCATCGACGCGGCCTTCGGCGACACCTGACCGCTGCGAAGAATGCCGGGGTCGGGCGCTGTAGAAAAAGTCTTCAGGAAGAAGCGCAGATCAGGAGCAAGGAGTCCGTCATCACGTTATCTATAGGTGAATCGAGAAGCCCGCCCAGCTTCAACTTCCACGTCTTCGTGGACGGGGAGATCATCGCTGGCAACCAGAGTTTATCGCCGGATGAGTCGAAAGCGATGCAGGAGGTATCCCAGCGGTACAACAGACTGCCCAGGGAGCAGCTTCGCCCACAAGAAGGCGACTTTCTGAGGATCGATCTCAGGTTCAGTATACATCATCTGCCAAGTCCTGGATCGGAACTGCTACAATTCCTAGAAGAGGCTGACACCTTGCACAGCCTGGCCACCATTGACATGGAACGTGGCGAGTACGAAGTGGCGCGGAAAGAAGATCGAGACGGTGCTGGAGATGAAGCAACAGATAGGCTACGAGGCGGGAGAGGCTGACACCTTGCACCAGCTGGCCGCCATTGACATGGAACAGGGCGAGTACGAAGTGGCCCGGAAGAAGTTCGAGAAGGCGCTGGAAATCAATCAGCAGATCGGAGACAGAGAGGGCGAGGCTGTTACCTTGCACCAGCTGGCTTCTATCGACCTGAACCGGAGCGAGTACAAAACTGCCCGGAAGAAGTTCGGGACGGTGCTGGAGATGAGGCGACAGATCGGAGACAGAGAGGGCGAGGCTGCCACCTTGCACCAGCTGGCCTCCATCGACGTGTACCAGGGCGACTACGAAACTGCCCGGAAGAAGTTCGAGACGGTGCTGGAGATGAGGCAACAGATCGGAGACAGAGAGGGCGAGGCTGCCACCTTGCACAATCTGGCCTCCATCGACGTGTACCGGGGCGAGTACGAAGCGGCCCATAATGAGTTCAAGAAGGCGCTGGAAATTAATCAGCAGATCGGAAACAAAGCGGGCATGGCTTCCTCTTTGCACAACCTGGCTTCCATCGACCTGAAACGGGGCAAGTACGAACTGGCCAGGAATATGTTCGAGACGGTGCTGGAAATCAAGCAACAGATAGGAGACAGGACGGGAGTGGCTGCCACCTTGCATAACCTGGCCACCATCGACTTGAACCAAGGAGAGTATGAAGAGGCCAAGAATAAGTCCGAGAAGGCGCTGGA
>CAYQFP010000009.1:8720-10950 GCA_964416865.1 uncultured Methanotrichaceae archaeon | reverse complement strand
ACTTGAACCAAGGAGAGTATGAAGAGGCCAAGAATAAGTCCGAGAAGGCGCTGGAGATGAGGCAACGGATAGGAGACAAGGCGGGAGTGGCCTCCAATTTGCACCAGCTGGCCTCCATCGACCTGAGCCGTGGCAGAGACAAAGCGGCCCATAATAAGCTCAAGACGGCGCTGGAAATTAATCAGCAGATCGGAGACAGGGCCGGCATGGCTGAGACCTTGCACAACCTGGCCACCATCGACCTGAACCAGGGAGAGTACGAAGAGGCGCAGAACAAGTTTGAAACTGCGCTGGAAATCAAGCAGCAAATTGGGGACAAGGCGGGCGTGGCTGTCGCCTTACACCAACTGGCCACCATCGACCTGAACCAGGGAGAGTACGAAGAGGCGCGGAATAAGTTCGAGAAGGCGCTGGAAATTAATCAGCAGATCGAAGACAGGGTGGGTGTGGCTGCGACCTTCGCTCAGATCGGCATCATGGCCGCGAAGGAAGGGCGCGCCGAAGAGGGGTTGCGCCTTATCACCCTGTGCGCCATGATCCTGAAGGAGATCGGCCATGTCGATATCGACTGGGTCGTGGCCTGGACCAACAGACTGGCGCTGGAACTCGAATATACCCTGGAGCAGTTCGACGCCATGCACCAAGAGGTGGCAGAGTCCCACCGGCGCGACCAGGGCAAGAGCCTCATCGAGGCAGCCTTCGGCGACGCTTGACCGCTGCGAAGGCTTAAAAACGATCCCTCACAAGAGAGCCTTGCCCATGAAGAAAATTATGTACTCCAGCACCAACGGCCATCCAGATCGCCTGGACTTCAAAGAAGCGCTTCTCACCGGCCAGGCGCCGGACAAGGGCCTCTACGTCCCGGAGGATATACCCCGGCTCTCCCAAGAGACGATGGCCCGGTTCCCAAAAATGACCTACCCGGAGATCGCCTTCGAGGTGGTACACCTCTACCTGGGCGACCTGGTCCCCGAAGCCGACCTCAAGGCCATCGTAGAAAGCGCCTACGACTATGCCGTCCCCATAGAACGGATCTACGACGAGAAGTATGTGATGAGACTCGACCAGGGCGCCACATGCTCCTTCAAGGACTTCGCCGCCCGGCTGATGGGCAGGCTGATGCAGTACTTCCTCCGCCAGGAGGACGAAGATATGATCATCCTCACCGCAACCTCCGGTGATACTGGAAGCGCCGTGGCCCAGGCCTTCTACGGCCTGGAAAATATCGAGATGGTGGTCCTCTTCCCGGAAAAAGAGGTCACAGGCCGCCAGAGAAAACAGATGACCACTCTTGGGAAGAACGTTCACATCCTGGCGGTAGACGGCAAGTTCGACGATTGTCAGGCGATGGTGAAACAGGCCTTCGTAGACCCCGATTTTGACCATCTCAACCTATCCTCGGCCAACTCCATCAACGTGGGCAGGCTGATCCCCCAGACCGTCTATTACTTCTACGCCTGGTCCCGCGCCGGTATGGAAGACCTGGTAATCTCCGTTCCCTGCGGCAACTTCGGCAACCTGATGGGAGGCCTGATCGCAAAGCGGATGGGGCTTGCGGTGAGAAAGTTCGTGGTGGCCACCAACGAGAACGACGAGTTTCCCCAATTCATGGCCACTGGGTCCTACGAACCCATCGCCCCATCGAGAAAGTGCATATCCAACGCCATGAACGTGGGCCACCCCAGCAACCTGGCCAGGCTCTTCTGGTATTACGGAGGCAAAATGGACGAGCTGGGATCCATTCACAAGATGCCCGACCTGGAAGCGATGAAGAAGGACCTCTTCGCGGTATCCATATCCGACGAAGAAACGAGAAAGACGATAAGCGAAGCCTACAACCGCTACGATACGCTGCTGGAGCCCCACGGTGCCGTTGGCTGGGCCGGGTTGATGCGTTACATCGACGAGGTGGAAGACTGGAAACCCTGCATCTCTCTGGAGACCGCAGACCCCGCCAAGTTCCCCGAAGAAATCGTAAAGGCGGTGGGCCTGGAGCCACCGGTTCCCCCATCCATATCCCGGCTGGAGGATAAAGAAGAGCAGTTCTACCAGATCGGCAAAGGGTACGACCGCCTCAAGGTGAGCCTCCTGGAGCTTTTCGGTTAGAGTGGTAGAGAAGTAGAAAGGTAGAGAGGAGAGATAGACACTATGCCGCCAGAACCCGCAGGAAAAGAGATCCGTTTCGACGAGATCGGGAGCTACCCCCTGCCCAAGGGGGTCAGAAGAGAGG
>CAYQFP010000009.1:0-8620 GCA_964416865.1 uncultured Methanotrichaceae archaeon | reverse complement strand
ATCCGTTTCGACGAGATCGGGAGCTACCCCCTGCCCAAGGGGGTCAGAAGAGAGGACCTCTCCCTGGACGAGCCTTACCTCGGTATGGTCGAAGAAGCCCTTCTCCAGAAGATCTCCGCAGGCGTGGAGATTCCCAACTACCCCCAGTTCAGGGACATGATCAGGATGTTCATGGACCCCATCGAGGATCCCGACAAGTCCGAGGTCCCCTATCTGATCGAGAGAGAGGCCGCCCGTATCTTCGAGCTCGAAGCCCTGGAGAGGGCGGGCACCCGGATGATGGAGGAAGGAAGACGTCTCCAGGCCAGGGTATGTGTCACCGGGCCGGTGGAGCTCTACCAGGCAGCCTTCGGCCTCACAGACTACTCGGACCTGCTATTCAACATGGCCGAGAGCGTGGCCAGGTTCCTGGAAGGTGCCCTGGCCTCCAGGGCCTTCGACGTTGCCGTCGTCTCCGTAGACGAACCCAGCCTCGGGATCAGCTCCAACATAATCTTCGAAGAGGATGATATTCAGACGGCCCTGGAGACGGCGACTCGACCCTGCAATGAGGTCGACTGCGAGGTCCACCTGCATTCGCCTCTCTTTGTCGAGCTCTGCTGCAGGGTTCCGGGGATCAACGTCATCGGCGTGGAGTCGGCAGCAAACCCCGACTACCTGAGGCTGATCGATCTGGAGATGCTGGAGGAACACGATACCTACATCAGGGCGGGGATTGCCAGGACAGACATACTCAGACTCGTGGCCACGCTGAACGATAGGCTGGGGACGAACCTATGGACCGAACCCGAGAGGCTGGAAAGGGAGGTTCACGGCGCGGAGTCGCCCGACCTGATGGAGCAGAGGCTGGCGGAAACCTACCGGATATTCGGACATAGGATCAAATATGCAGGTCCCGACTGCGGTCTGGGATCCTGGCCCAGCCAGAAGATGGCTTCCCGGCACCTGGCCAACTGTGCGAGAGCGATCAAATCTTTCCGCGAGAAGTAGTTTTCAGAGACGAACTTCTTACACAATTTATTTGTTCCATCACCACACCTAAACATTTTATAACATAGGTTCTTCATATCCAATCAATTAATATTATTCGTTCTGCATTACCATAAACTATAAATATTTTAAACCATGTCACACCTTCTATGAGGATCAAAGTGTTGAGCAACAAAGATGAGATTCCTGAGCTGAACCGGAACGAGCAGCTGGTCCACCTCGCATTCCGGGCATCCAACATGGATGTGACGAGGCTGATACAACAATGTCCTCGGCTTAAGGCTGTACAGACTCCACCGTCTTACCACCACACCATGTCCAAAGCGGCCCGACAATTCCTGGAGATTCAGGGTGTAGCGCTCCTGAAAGGAGACGTGTGGGGACACCGGAAGGATATAGAGGAGTACTACAACGTAGAGGACGATGTTGTAGATAAGATAGCATACCTAATAGGTGAAGGTCACAGCATCGAAGATACCATAAAGCAAGTCAAAAGAGAGACAAAGCTTTCCGAAGACCTGATAAAGTACATCTTGAAGGACAAGGTCCTAAGCTTGAGATGAACGGCGTTTGGAAAGCAGTTTCTTTATTGTACATAAAGCACAACTTTATGTACTCAAGTAAATACAACCGAAGGGAGGATTTACTTGATCACCGCTCGGTAACTCTATCAGATGTCCCTCTTCTGAGGATGGTCCTTGGTCTAGATGACCCCTGCCAGAACGTATATGTCCTGTGAAAGAGACTAAGAGACGGTATTCCAAGCTCTCAACATGCGGAAGCATTGGACAGTACCGATTGGTGATAACCATGATTGCACTCAACTTCAAGACTTACCAGGAGTCTACGGGCGAAGCTGCCCTAAAATTATCCAAGATTTGTGAAGAAGTGTCGGGACAGTATGGTGTAAATATTATCGTCGTCCCCCAGACTGCCGACATCCACCTCATATCCAGCGAAGTTTCCATACCTGTTTATGCTCAGCACGTCGACGGTGTGGGGTACGGTGGCTACACTGGCCACGTCACCGCGGCATCGGTCAAAGCCGCCGGTGCCAGCGGCACACTGATAAACCATTCTGAGAGACGGCTGAAGCTGGCCGATATCGAGGCATCGCTGGTCGCTTGCAAGGAGGAGGGGTTGACTACCATAGTATGTACCAACAACGTTCCCACCACCAAAGCGGCCGCGGTCCTTTTGCCGGACTACGTGGCCGTCGAGCCTCCTGAGCTGATAGGTAGCGGCATACCGGTATCCAAAGCCGATCCCGATGTGGTGACCGGCTCTGTGGAAGCGGTGAAGAAGATCGCACAAAGCGTGGGGGTTCTATGTGGTGCGGGGATAAGCAAGGGAGAAGACCTGAAGGCTGCCCTGGAGCTGGGGACCGAAGGCGTCCTTTTGGCCTCGGGGATAATCAAGGCTCCAGACCAGAAGAAGGCGCTCGAAGAGCTGGTGACCGGGCTGTGAGGTGACCTCTGATGACCCACCCGACGAAATGCATAAGAGTGAGAGTATCCGGCATGGTTCAAGGCATAAGCTACCGCAACTTCTCCAAGACCAACGCCAAAGAGCTGGGCGTTACTGGCTGGGTCCGCAACCTCCCTGGTGGTGGCGTAGAGGCGGTCTTAGAAGGCGATAAAAAGAAGGTCGGCGAGCTTTTGAACCTGCTCAAGACCGGTCCGGCCCAGGCCCTGGTCTCCGGCATGGATATATCTGAAGTGAAATGCAAGGGCTACGAGGATTTCAAAGTGGTCTATTGAGAGGAGAAGTGATCCTTTGCTGGTGATCAACAGATACAAGTGCGGCTATTGTGGTGCCTGTGTCGGCGTCTGTCCTGCCACCGCCCTAGAGCTTGTGGAGACCTGGCTCGAGGTGGATGATAGCTGTGTTGGATGCGGCATATGCACCAAGATCTGCCCACTGGGTGCGCTGGTGCTAACAGAAGAGGTCGAGGTATGAAGTGCGATATGGTAGTGGTCGGAGCCGGACCTGCCGGTTCCATGGCGGCGAAGACCGCGGCCGATGAAGGGTTGGATGTGGTGCTTCTGGAGAAGCGACAGGAGATCGGTGATCCTGTGCGTTGTGCAGAGGGGGTGAGCAAGGCGACCCTCGCCAAGATGGTGGAACCCGACCCGAGCTGGATCGCCGCCGAGGTCAAGGGCGCTCGCATCTATGCTCCCGATGGTACATCTTTCGTCATGACCGAGGACCGGGCCGGGTCCGAGGTGGGGTACGTCCTGGAGCGAAAGGTCTTCGACCGGATGCTGGCGATGAAGGCGGCCGAGGCCGGGGCCAAGGTGATGGTCAAGACCAGGGCCCTGGGTCTGCTGGAAAAAAACGGCGTTCCCACCGGCATCACCGCGCTCCACATCGGAGAGAAGATAGATATCGAAGCGCCCCTCATAATAGGAGCAGACGGCGTGGAGTCTAAGGTGGGGCGCTGGGCGGGGATCGATACCGTGCTAAAGCCCCAGGACATAGAGGTCGGCGCTCAGTTCTTGGTCCAAGACGTGAAGATCGACGGCGAATACTGCGAGTTCTTCCTGGGCAACGATATCGCACCGGGGGGATATATCTGGGCTTTTCCCAAGGGCAAGAACCTGGCCAACCTGGGCATCGGTATCCAAGGCTCGCGATCGGATCCGGGCATGGCCCTCAGGCTGCTCCAGAGGTTCCTGAAGGAGCGTATGCCCCAGGCCAAGATATTGGAGATGATAGCAGGAGGCGTTCCGGTATCGGGTCCCATCGAGTCTACCACATCCAACGGAGTGATGCTCGTCGGAGATGCCGCCAGACAGTCGGACCCCATCACAGGGGGCGGCATCATCAACGCGATGAGAGCTGGGGTGATGGCCGGGGAGGTGGCGGCAGAGCTGGTTCCACAGGGTGACCTCAGCAGAGAGGCGCTCAAGATCTATGAGGACCGGTGGCGAGATACCATCGGCAAGCAGATCGGCAGAAACTGCTCGGTGAAAGAGCTATTTGTCACCCTGACCGACTCCGACCTGAACGGTCTGGTTCACTCGTTGGAGGGCGAAGACGTCGCCAACCTGGAGCTAAAAGACCTGCTCAAGCTGCTGACTAAACAGAACCCAAGGCTCCTCTGGAAACTCAGACATCTGAGACGCTAGGGAGACGGTCCAGGTCAAACTCTATCCTTATCATCTCGGGGTCGGCGCGAATAGAGATCACGGTGGTGTGGAAGACGTACCGCTGGGTCCGGTGACCGCCCGGTATCTTTACCCCGTGGTCCTGGCTCAGCTTCTTCAGCGTGCAGGCCTGAAGCGCGGGTCCGCTCTGGAGGAAGAGCAGGCCGGGGAGGTTCAGCTTGTGGTGCTCGAAGGCAGGATACTTATCATCCAGGATGCTTTCCAGCTCGGACTTGGTAATCTCTACGGACCTCTCCTCGCTATCTACTCGGAGCCGTTCCTCGTCTGCCCGGACTATGTTCACGTGGACTCGCAGGGTGGAAGATATGTAGTTGGAACCGCGACCCCTCTCATCGGGTGGGAGAAGTTCTTCCAACCGGGGCAAAAATGGTCGGAGAAGTGGAGCGCTCCTGCCGAATAATGTGCCGGGGAGGTTGGTGCAGCCCTGGGCGGTGGCCGCCACCATGTCCTGATTTCTCACTTCGATTGTGATCATGCGATGGCGCTCTCTCAGAGATTCTCACCCTGGTACGTTCCGCTGTACACCTTTTCTGCCGCACCGCTGAGGCGCTGGAAGACAAGCTGCATCAGCCGGGCGTTCTTCTTTAGCCTCAATCCCGAGGGGTTGTAGATCACCAGCAAAGACTGGCTCCGGCCTTTGTATCCTGGGTCCCAGACGGCGGTCTCTATGCTGGCCCCACACCTGAGGAGGCTGGACCTGGGACTGGCCGTGGCTGCGAGGTTCCTGGGTATGGATACCACCTCGTTAAAGGTCACCAGATAGGTACCCTCCTCCAGAACCGCCCAGTCCGTGCCGTCGAAGGGTACCTCTTTCGTATCCGAGATCCGGCGTTCGGTGTTGTCGTAGTCCACGACGCCCATCGAGACGAGCTTCTCCACCTTTCTCAGGGTCAGGTCCACCCCGCACATCTGGACCTGCACCTTTGGGTCGATCATCTCCTGAACCGCGCCGTGGTCAATGAGCTCTCCCAAGTCTGGACCTGCTATTACTGGCATTACGAAAAACCTCCAATGAATAGACGGCAACGAGTTCATCGATCAGTTGGCGCTCGCTCCGGCTTCACTGACTTCATTGAGAGAGAGCTCGTCTTTGGCAGAGTATGCGTCTCTCATCTTATTGCACGAGTGCCTCCCGGTATCGCAGAATGTCCTAAAGTGATCCAGCCACTCCGGGTTCTCGGGCCCAAGCTCGATAAACGTGACCAGGTTTTTGATCTGCTCCACAGTCTTGGTGGCAAGCTCGTGTTCCATGGTGCAGGCGTCCATATCTGCGATCTTCTCGGGCACGCCTATGGATATCAAGAAGGCCCTTATCGTGTCGTGCCGGTCCTTCAGCCTTCTCCCCATCTCTTCTCCAACTGAGGTCAAGAATACCCCTTCGTATCTCTTGTGCACCACATAGCCTTGGTTGTCCAGCTTCTTCACCATCTCGACGGCACTCGGAGGTTTAACCCCGAGTTCTGCGGCTATGTCTCTTATCCTGACGTAGCCCTTCTCCTGCGTGATGTTGAATATCGCCTCGAGGTAATCTTCTGCTTTTCTGGATAGGTTGGCCCTCATGAGATCACTCTCCCAAGATGTTACTCTGCAGGCCAGATCCCCCCCATGGCGACCCCTTGGGAACCGAGGACCATCCTGCCCGTTTCCGGCTGAAGTGGATTACGCTGTTAGGTCCATAAATAGGTATCCCGACATAAGTTAGGTTTTGGATATATAACCTAACATGGCGCATGGGATGCATATATCGAGGTCCGAGCAGCCGACGAGACCGAGACGCCGATCTACGATCGTCTCAGCAGTTTTACAACCGCATCGGTCACTTCTTTCGTGGTGAGGCCGCCGCCCAGGTCGGGTGTCTTTAGGCCAGCGTCCAGGGTATCGTTCACCGCCACCTCGATCCGTCTGGCCTTCTCGACCTCGCCGAACCACTCCAGCATCATGGCCGCACTCCTGATGGCGCCCACCGGATTGGCGACGCCCCTCCCGGCGATATCTGGCGCGCTCCCGTGGATTGGCTCGAAGAGGGCATACCTCTCGCCCAAGTTGGCGCTGGGGCAGAGGCCCAAACCGCCGATTACTCCCGCCGCCACGTCGCTCAGTATGTCGCCGAAGAGGTTGGTGGTGACGATCACGTCGAGATTCTCGGGTCTGATCACCAGGTTGTAGGCGGCGGCATCCACCAGCATATCCTGGTAAGAGATGGACCACAAGTCGGCGGTATCTCTGCAGGTCCTTAAGAAAAGAGAGTCACTCTTGAGGACGTTCGATTTGTGGACGATGGTGAGTTTTCTCCTGGAGGACGTGATCTGACAGGCCTTCTCTGCGATCCGTTCGGATCCTGACCTGGTTATCACCCTCAGGGTGGTGGCCCGATCTTCGCCTACGTCCTCGATCCCGGAGTACATGCCCTCGGTGTTCTCTCTCACGATCACCAAGTCGATATTTCCTTTGTAAAAGGGCCTGATGTTGGCGTAGAGATCGAGTTCTTTTCTCAATGTAAGAAGAACACTCCTGTAATCGGGGTCGGGCGGCGTAGTTATGGCTCCGAAAAGGACACAGTCACAGCCCTTGATCAGGTCCACGTCCTCTTCGGTCATGGCCTTCCCCGTTATCTCCCAGCGACCGAACCCCAGATCCACCGGTACCAGATCCAGATCAATGCTGGCCGCCACCAGGACGTGGAGGGCGCTTTCAATCACCTCAGGCCCGACGCCGTCGCCCTTCACGACCGCTACTCTCTTCTCAGTTCTTCTGCCAGACATCTTACCGCCTCCGCGATTTCCGGGGCACCGTCGCCCCAGTGGACCACTATCCCGGTGTGGCCATTCGGCTTCGTGATGCCTCGTCTCTCCGATTTGCAGCATCGGGTGATGAAAGGACCCCTCGGTTCCAGCTCGGCGTTGGAGAGGGGGCAGGTGTTCAGAAAGTCGTGCTCTTTTCCAGGGTACATCTCTCTGAAGATCGCCCTGGAGACCTCGCACCCCACGATTCCAGGGTTCTCCATCTCCACCCTATCCGAGTCCAACGACCGCCCCAGGCCGGAGGCAGTGCAGGGAAAATAGACTCGCTCGCCCTCATACCTGCGCAGATCCAGCACCCGGCTCTTGAACTTCAGGGTGAGGTCGCCGAATATCCCGGATCGTTCCAGGTTCTCGATCACGTAAACCAGCCAGGAAGGCTCCGGCGGGGTCACGTCCAGGATCTCGACCTCCGTTATGACCCGGTGGTCGGGTCGGTGGACGAAGGTGGCATGCTCGTCGGGCCCTCTGAATATCACCGTGTTCACCTTGCCTGTGCAGAGTCGGCAAGCCAGCTCGATCAGTCCCGTCCTGTTCCTGGTATCCACCTTCTCCGGATAGACCAGGACCTCGCCGCCGCCGGCTATGGGCTCCAAAGACTTCGCCGGGCGCATGAACCCCTCGCCGGGCTCCACCTCGACCCTGTAGATGGTGGTTTCCTCACCGAAGTGGATGAGGTACCGGGTGGAGAAATATATGGGATCGCCGGGCCGCGCCTCTGTGGCCGTGCCCACGAACCTGAAATCGCCTGGAAATATCACAGAACCCCTTCCTTTTCCCGTCTCCGGTGGGCCACAAGACCCCCGTCCTGGAGGATCGCCAGGAGGAAGCCGGGAAGCTTGGTGCCCTGATAGGTCCTGTCACCGATGGTGACCGTTCCTTGGACCAGGTCTACTACCACCTCGCTTCCCTCTTCGCACTTAAGATCGACCTCCACCACCGGCAGGCCCACGTTTATGGCGTTCCTGTAGAAAATCCTGGCAAAAGATCTGGCCACGACGCAGGAGACCCCTGCTTCTCTTAGCGCCAGAGGAGCTTGCTCCCTGGAAGAGCCACATCCGAAGTTCCTGCCCGCCACTATAACGTCGCCCTTCCGGACTTTGCAGGCGAATTCGGGGTCCAGCCCTTCCATGGCATGAGCGGCCAGGGACTTCAGGTCCTTGGTCCGGAGGTAAGGGCCGGGAATTATGACATCGGTGTCCACGTCGTTTCCGAAGACCCATGCTTTACCCCTGATCATGGCAGGAGGTTCGACCTACATCGGTATATGGCTTTCCTTTGCAGGGGTAGTGGAAGGGGGGGTGCACCTTCTCAGGAGATTAGGGCACACGCCTATTCACAGCTCAGGTCGATCCCCCAGTCGGGAGGCTGCCACCCGGGCGCAGATATCTCGCTCTCGAACTCGCCTACGTCCACCGCCGCGCTTACGTAGACCGGCCGGACAATGGTCCCGATCTTCTCCCGGGTGATACCAACCAGCGCCTTGGTCACGTTGAGGTGAGGATGATCGTACTTTGGGGTATGCCCTGGAAGAGGAAAAACCTTCGCGCCTTCGCGTCTTCACGTGAGAGCTTTCCCTCAATGATCTCATCGACGAGCCCTCCCCACCCTCGTCGAAATGCATGCCATTGAAGTCAAAGGCAACAGACACTTGACGTTCCA
>CAYQFP010000008.1:0-24459 GCA_964416865.1 uncultured Methanotrichaceae archaeon | reverse complement strand
CATTACTGCAACCTACACAAAACGACTGACGGACACGAGAACTCCCAGCTTAAAGATGACTCCTAACACGTCAAAAGTATCCTCGATACGGAACTTGGTAATCCGAATGCGTTCCTCACTAGAAATAAGGAGTCCGCGAGAACAACTGACGGCGCAACCGGGTGAGGATGTTCCAAAAAGCGAATGCCTGCTGGTAATCGGCAGAATAGAGATGTGTGCCTCAGCCTGAAAGAGCACAGCAAAGAAGGAGAAGTATACCAGTGAAAGCATGACATTCAACGATGCTGGTAGGCAATGAATATACTGACCAGGAACGCGTCTATTGTTGTTAAATAGTATTCTAGAAAGAACCGATTAATACGATATCGTTGGTTCTTGAACGTAGTTATAAATCCACTTGGATTTTTCAGAGTCGTTATCTTTAAGTATAAGTAAATCGTTAGTTATGAATAGCTAGATCCATTTTAAAAATATAACAAACATATAGCTAGCTAGATTCTATCTCGAGTAGAAACAAAGGGGTCGGGGGGTTCACAGGAATTTGTTACAATAAATACAAAATATACGTCCCATTATGAGATGCTTTAAAATATAGCAATGATTCTATACAAAATATCCATTCGTAATACAAAATAAAAACAAACACAATACATATTTCTTATAATTGACTATGATTTGCATAGGACCATTTCTACCCTCATGGATACAATACAAAAACAACTTCAAATGGTTTTAATAATAAATGTACATTACAACTGAAATCATTCATAGCTAGTACAAACAAACAGCAGAAGAGGACACACCGAGCCATAGCAGCAATCCTACCATAACTCTTAATAACATATAGAATCCACTTGAGTCTGGCATCTCAATTAGGGGATTAGTTGCATCATGCCAGGCAAATTATTTACTAAGTTATTGAACCAAGGCGAGATATTCAGCAATAGAGACGTATTGCGATCGACTTATACGCCCAATGATCTACCACACCGTGACGAACAGATCGATAGCTTGGCCTTTTTGCTCGTACCTGCTCTTAGGGGCGAGACACCGTCAAATGTTCTAATCTACGGTAAGACCGGCACTGGAAAGACTGCCGTGACCAAGTATGTAGGAGCAGAGCTGGAGGACAGTGGCGACGAAGTCCAATGTTCTATAATTTACATAAACTGTGAGATTGTTGATACGCAATATAGGGTCCTAGCACATCTAGCACGTCACTTCGATAGAGAAGTTCCTATGACCGGATGGCCTACAGATCAAGTCTATGAGGTCTTCCGGGATGTTTTGGATGAAGAGCATCGTGTGGCAGTAATAGTCTTGGATGAGATAGACAAGTTGACCAGAAAAGGGGATGATATCCTCTACAATTTATCTAGAATTAATTCAGACCTGCACCAGGCAAGGGTAAGCCTGATAGGGATCTCCAACGACTTGAGGTTCACAGAGTTCCTGGATCCTAGAGTCAAGAGTTCTCTCGGGGAGGTCGAGATAATCTTTCCGCCATACAATGCAGAACAGCTTAGGGATATACTGGAACAGAGATCGTCCATGGCTTTCAGGACGAACACATTGGCAGAAGATGTTATCCCCCTATGTTCGGCCTTTGCCGCCCAGGAGCATGGCGATGCGCGGCGTGCCTTGGACCTTCTGAGAGTCTCTGGAGAGATTGCAGAACGGTCTGGCCGCACGATGGTGACCGAAGAACAGGTCCGGCTAGCTCGTGAGAGGATCGAACAAGACCGGATGAGGGAGGTAGTAGTGACCCTGCCCACCCAGTCAAAACTCGTCCTTCACAGCGTCATACTATTAGAAGACCAGGGGGGCAGAAGCATTACCACCGGATCGGTTTATAACATGTATAAACAGCTCTGTCCATTGGTTGATATGGACTACCTAACCCATCGCCGCATCGCCGATCTGATAGCAGAACTGGATATGTTGGGCATAATCCACACCATAGTGATTAGTAAGGGCAGATACGGCAGAACGAAGGAGATAACCTTGAGCGTGCCCCAGGAGAAGCTCAGATCGATACTCCATGACGATTATCGTCTTCAGGCTTTGTCTAGTGGATCCAACGAACCCAGTTCTTTGGTACAGAGCAAGCTGGATGCTGGCTCGGGCAGGTCATAGAAACGATATGTTATAAAAGACGTGCTGAATGTAGGTAGATACATTCCCACATCAGATCGATTTTGTCATTATATCACAAATTTTTATTATATTCAACCACAAGCATCGCTACCTCCATGATTGTGGTTAGGAAGTGCGCCGACCGGGAATCGAACCCGAGTTTAGGCGTTGGCAACGCCTAGTGATAGCCGCTACACTATCGGCGCTTTAGGATAGGCACCGTACACACCCCCTACCTCCCAGTGTAAAAACATTGCGGATAAAAGCGGGGCGAGCGCTCTGTATGTAGGGCCAAGATCGTCTCATCCGGCTTGGATTCGATTCGACCTTCTTATCCTTCGCGGTGGCGGGCTCTGTGACAATTGCATATCCTTTATTTACGATGGCTCACCTTGGTTGTATTGGTGGTATATTTTCGTGTACGATATCATCGTTATTGGAGCGGGGCCAGCTGGGCTCACTGCAGGGATGTACTGTTCCAGGGGTGGCAAGAATACTCTGATCCTAGGGAACGTCTACGGGTCGCAGCAATCTATGGGCGGACTCTACGAGAACTATCCGGGTTTTCCTGACGGCATCCAGGGGATCGAACTCTCGGAGCGTATGCTGGCTCAAGCCGAAAAGTACGGGGCGAAGTGCCGGGCTGAGAATGTAGAAAGGATCGTCCCACTCGACGAGGTTTTCAGGATCAAGACGGAGGGCTGGGAATATGAATGTAACGCCATAATCCTGGCGACAGGCGCAAGCCACCGCAAGTTGGGGGTTCCTGGGGAGGAGGAGTATGCGACGAAGGGCGTTTCTTACTGTGCCTATTGCGATGGGGCCCTCTTCCGGAACAAGACCGTGGCGGTGATAGGCTACGGGAACGGTGCGGCCAGAGCGGTCCTCTATTTGGCAGGGATCTGCGATCGTGTCCACCTTCTAGACGTCAGGGATGAGCTCGTCTCAGAGGCGGTATACTTGGATCGGATAGAGAAGCTATCCAACCTGAGCTCTTCTCATGGTGTTGAAGCCGTCCAGATATTAGGTGAGGAGTTCGTGAAGAGTGTGAAGTTCGAGGTGGGGGGAAGGACGAGGGTGCTGGATGTCGATGGGATCTTCGTTGAGATGGGCGTCGAGCCTAATACAGACCTGGCTGTCGGCCTGGGCTTGGAGATGACCAAGGGTGGTTTTGTCCGGGTGAACAGGCTGACCCAAGAGACGAGCATACCTGGTGTCTTCGCGGCCGGAGACGTCACCGGGGGAAAGATGCAGGTAACCACCGCGGTGGGTGCGGGGACCTCGGCCGCCATAAGTGCCATGCGCTATCTTTGATACTTTTTACAATCCACAGATATAGGTTAAATATGGGTTGACTCATCTTGGTCATGGTGAACCTTTCATGAAGAAGAGGCGGTCGAGACTCGACCCGACTAGACCCGTGGCCATTTGGCGTTCGAAGGACCTCCTGGAAGGCAGGCCGGCAGATTCTCTCACCGTCATCTTGAGGACGAGTGGCTGTCGGTGGAACCGCTGTACCATGTGTGGTTTTGCTGCCGAGAGTGCGCCGGCCACTGCTGAGGACCTGATGGTACAGTTCCGGGCCGCTGCTGACAGGCTATCTTCCAGGACGAGGGTGGTGAAGATGTACACTAGTGGTAGCTTCTTCGACCCTCTGGAAGTGCCTGCACAGGTCAGAGAACAGATCCTAGACCTCCTGAGTGGCACCGGCGTGGAGAAGGTCGTCTTGGAGTCCCGACCCGAGTACATCGCCTTGGATGTCGTCTTGGATTGTGCTTCTAGGATAGATGTTGAGGTGGCCATTGGATTGGAGACCTCCAACGACCTGGTCCGGTCTCATTCGGTTCGCAAGGGCTTTACCTTTGACGACTTCAAGGCGGCCTCGGAGATTGTTCATCGGGGTGGCGGGACGGTGAAGACTTATCTTCTATTGAAGCCGCCCTTCCTCTCCGAGGGCTTGGCAATTTCCGATGCCCTGGAATCGGTCAGGGCGGCTTCTCCGTATACCGATCTTTTCTCCCTAAATCTCTGCAACATCCAGAGGGAGACCGTCGTGGAGCGGATGTGGCAGCAGGGCGGCTACCGACCCCCCTGGCTCTGGAGTGCGGTGGAGGTTCTGAAGAACGCGCCTTCGGCGCCCATAATCTGCGATCCGGTGGCAGCAGGCACCAGGCGCGGCCCTCGCAACTGTGGTAGATGTGACAGGGCCATCGCGGAGGCCATAAGGGAACATGCTCTCACCCAGGATCCCGGCGTCTTCGAGCATCTGGACTGTGGGTGTAAGTCGGCCTGGGAAAAGGTGGTGGAGCTGGAGGATCTTGCATTCGGAGCGCCGTTGGTCTGAGGCGCCACCTATCCTAAACCAGTCCAAGGTAACTCATCGCGAGGTAGATCATGAAGATACCACCGATGAAGAACGAGATTGTAGCGCAGATGGATCCGATCCATACGATAAAATAGATCTTGGCTCGAGTGTCTCTATTTTTCAGCATCCGTTCGAGATAATGATCATTATGCACAGATCTTTCTCTCCTTAGGACGTGGTGATCATAAACGCATACTGAGTTGTCGAGGGCAGCGCTCTCCTGAGCCTGCGCACATCGGGCCTGAATATTATCATCTCGTCTACGGCCGTTTTCTTCTTATTATCTTCGTGGAGTATCGTCTGGACGACTTCACAGTATATCCTGCCTCGTATCCTAGCAGCAGAACGGCCGTGATCGGGAACCATTTCGATCAGAAGGGGAAGCCTGAGCTTCTCGGCTTCCTCTCCCCATCTCTTCCCTATGATGCGTTCGATCGTCTCTAGCTCTTCCATCCTGATCCGGTGAGTGGACCCATCGCGACAGACGACCCTGGGTTTGTTCTCGCCCAGCAGCTTTTTGAGGGTTTTCCGTTCTTCGGGGAGATGATCGTTGAGCGATCTCATCATCCTTGCGAGAACCCTCGAATCCGAGTCCATCTCACCCCTTTCTGTGCGGGGTTACGGGAATGAGCATTATAACACCTAAGAGCTCATCCTTCTTGACCGATCCATCGACTCCTGCCACAAAGAGCGCGTAATCTACCGAACGATCGAGTTCGATCGGCATGGCCATCTCTTCACCGACACTTACCACATGGCCGATCCCGTGCCGGGCGTAAGGACTTATCAGCAGGATGGTGTTCCGGGGGATCCTTACCTTCTTGATCCTCACCGGTTTAGCGTCTCCTGCTTTGAACTCCTCGTCCTCTTCGGCGGTCAGATAATCTACCTGGCACATATCTCCGAGGGTGAAGTCGAAGTTTGCCATCTTCTGCTCGTCGATCTCCTTGATTATTTTCTTTACTCTGTGGGTAATGATGGGCATTCCTTCACCTCCTCAGGCCGTCTCCGCCTTTTGACCCGCCTCTATCGCAGCTTTGATCTTCTTGAGTCGTGTGAAGTTTTCCCTCTCCATCTCAGCAAGTCGCATCCTGATATGGGTCGCTGTCGCCGTTAGGCGTGGTATGACGATGTACTCGAGGGCATTCACCCGTCTTTTGGTCTTGATCACCTCGTTGGCCAGGTTCTCTACGCTTTGTTGTACCTCGGCTAGTTTGATCACGTCTTCGATGGCTTCCTCAAAGTTTCTGGCGGCATCATCCACCATGGTGGATGTGTCTGCAAAGCCGTACCCTCTATCGATCATGCTTCTCTTGACATCTTGATGGGTGATCATCGGGACCTTTACGCCCATGATGTTCATCGTGTCTATATCGATCCTGATGTCCTGGCCTGTGACCTGAGATACCTGCCAGACAGCATCGGAGCCCATCACCGCCTGGGCCGTGAGCAGATCCTTGAAGGCCATCGCAAGTTTTTCATTTGCTCTGGCACGCGAGTCTTGTACCCTCTGCACTACATCGAGGAACTCGGAGACTAACGCATCACGTTTCTCCTTCAGGAGCTTATATCCCTTCTCGGCAAGTACTATCCTCCGTCCCAGCTTTAGCAGCTCCATTCGGGTGGGACTTATCCCCTCGATGATATC
The DNA here is from genome assembly GCA_964416865.1 of uncultured Methanotrichaceae archaeon. GTDB lineage: Archaea > Halobacteriota > Methanosarcinia > Methanotrichales > Methanotrichaceae > UBA204. Next base: position 18,310 of record CAYQFP010000008.1, on the reverse strand, counting down.
TGCCATCTCCTTGACACCTCCCTATGGGAAGCTAGGCGGTCCTGTACATCGGGTGGTACTTTCTGATGTACTTATCGTCTATCCTCTTGAGTTCAGTCTCGGGTAGGTCTGAGAGCAGATTCCATCCAAGGTCGAGGGTTTGTTCGATGGTCCGATCTTCATCTGCCCCCTGCGTCACGAACTCCTTCTCGAAGCGGTCTGCAAACTTGAGATAGAGCTGGTCTCGTGTTGAGAGAGCCTCCTCACCGACGACCGCCACGAGGTCTCGCATATCGCGGCCCTCTGCATATGCGGCATAGAGCTGGTTCGAGACGCCGGAGTGATCTTCTCGGGTTTTCCCCTCTCCGATCCCTTCGTTCATGAGCCTCGATAGGCTCGGTAGGATATCCACTGGGGGATATATCCCTCTCCTGTGCATCTCCCTGCTCAGCACGAACTGACCCTCTGTGATGTAGCCGGTCAGGTCGGGGATCGGGTGGGTGATATCATCATCCGGCATGCTCAGTATCGGGACCTGGGTAATCGAACCCTTGGATCCTCTGACCCTGCCAGCGCGCTCGTAGTGGGTTGCAAGATCGGTATACATGTAACCGGGGTATCCTCTTCTCGCAGGCACCTCTTCTCTTGCAGCAGATATCTCTCGCAACGCCTCACAGTAGTTTGTCATGTCCGTCAGCACGACCAGAACATGCATATCGCAGGTGTAGGCGAGGTACTCGGCCGCGGTGAGTGCCATCCTCGGGGTAATGATCCTTTCTATGGCAGGGTCGTCTGCGAGGTTTATGAAGGCTACTATCCTCTCCAGCGCGCCGGTCCTCTCGAAGTCCCTCATGAAGAAGCTGGCTTCTTCGTGGGTGAGGCCCATGGCAGCGAATACCACCGAGAAGGGCTCCTCCGTACCACGAACCTTCGCCTGTCGTGCTATCTGTGCAGCCAGGGCGTTATGTGTCAACCCTGACCCCGACATGATGGGGAGCTTCTGTCCTCGTACCAGGGTGTTGTTGCCGTCGATCGTCGAGATACCCGTCTGGATGAACTCGTTCGGGAACGCCCTGGCGGTGGGGTTGATCGAAGCGCCTGCTATGTCGCGGTACTCCTCAGCGATGATCTCGGGTCCACCGTCGATGGGCCTGCCCAGCCCGTCGAAGATCCTGCCCATCAGATCCATGGAGACCGGCATCCTCATGATGTCTCCCGTGAACCGCACCTTCGTCGAGAACGTATCGATCCCGCTGGTGCCCTCGAAAACCTGAACCACGGCGACGCCTTTCCGAGACTCCAGCACCTGGCCTCGTTTCGTATCACCCGAGGGTAACACCACGTCTACCATCTCACCATAGGCTACGTCTTCAACACCTTCGACCACTATGAGGGGACCTGCCACCTCGCGGACGGTCGTATATTCACGAGTTGTGGTTTTTGTCATCTTGATCTACCCCTCCAGTGCAGAGAATTGGGCATCGATCGTCTTTAGCACCGTATCGTACCATCCGGGGAAGTCCGGGTTGGGCACGTACTTCATCCTGGCGATCTCGTTCTTCACATCGATGGTCTCGACATTTGCGATGGAGACACCGTTCTCCATCGCCTTCGATGCCCTGTCATAGAACGCCAGGATCGTGTTTGCCATCATGTACTGCTTCTCCTTGGGACAGTAGGAGTCAACCTCATGATAGGCGTTCTGCTGGAGGAAATCCTCCCGCACCATCCTGGAGACCTCGAGCACCAGCCGTTCCCTCTCCGGTAGTGCATCAGCACCTACCAGTTGCACGATCTCCTGGAGTTCGGCCTCCTTCTGGAGCAGTACCATCATCTTTGTCCGAACATCGAGGAAGTCGTCTGCAATGTTCTTCTTATACCAGTCACCGAGCACGTCGAGGTAGAGAGAGTAGCTTCTGAGCCAGTTGATGGCCGGGAAGTGCCGCCTGTCTGCCAGCGTCGAGTCCAGCGCCCAGAAGACGCTGACCACGCGGAGCGTGTTCTGCGAGACAGGCTCCGATAGGTCTCCGCCGGGGGGAGAGACCGCTCCTACCAGGGAGACGGAACCTGTGCGCTCTTCTCCGCTTCCCTTGGTTATTACACGGCCACCTCTCTCGTAGTAATCGGCCACCCTGGATGCCAGGTAAGCCGGATACCCCTCCTCACCGGGCATCTCCTCGAGCCTGCCCGAAACTTCTCTCATCGCCTCTGCCCAGCGTGATGTCGAGTCGGCCATCACGGCCACGTCGTAGCCCATATCTCGATAGTACTCGGCGATCGTCACACCGGTGTAGACCGAGGCCTCTCTGGCAGCCACCGGCATGTTAGAGGTGTTGGCGATGAGCGTCGATCTCTCCATCAGCTTCTCACCGGTGGTGGGATCGTCCAGGAGCGGGAAGGTGTCCAGCACCTCTGTCATCTCGTTCCCACGCTCGCCGCACCCGACATAAACAACTACCTGTGAATCGGCCCATTTGGCGAGCTGTTGCTGGGAGACGGTCTTGCCCGTGCCGAACCCGCCTGGGATGGCTGCTGTCCCGCCCTTTGCCAGGGGGAAGAATGTATCGTATATCCGCTGACCCGTGAGCAGAGGGATGAAGGGATCCAGCTTTTCTTTGTAGGGTCTGGGTATCCTGACAGGCCACTGGTGCGACATCGTGAGTTCGGTCTCGGTCCCGTCCTCTTGGGTCAGGGTTGCAACGACGTCGGTTACGTGGAGCTTTCCATCTCGCACGTTCGTCAGCTTTCCACTGACCATCGGCGGAACGAGAACCTTGTGGGTAATGACCTTCGTCTCCGGAGTCGTGCCGAGGATGTCTCCTCCCTCTACAGACGATCCCTCCTTCGCAACGGCGGTGTAATCCCAGGTTGTCTCGGGATCGAGGGGTGGCACCACCAGTCCCCTGGTTATGTAGTCTCCTGCAGCTTTTCTCAGGCCCTCGAGAGGCCTCTGGATCCCGTCGTAGAAGTTTCTCAGGATACCTGGGCCGAGGTCTGCAGTCAGCGGTGCTCCGGTGGTCTCTACTGGCTCACCAGGCTTCAACCCCTCGGTGGCCTCGTAGACCTGGATATAGGCCCGGTCCTCGTCCAGCCTGATGGTCTCACCCATCAGGCCAATATCTCCAACCTTGACCAACTCGTACATGACGCAGCCTTTCACGTCTTCGGCGACCACGAGAGGCCCGGTAATTTTATAAATACGTCCTGTAATACTCAAAAAGATAACCTCCTCACATCTCAACTCCTATAGCGCTTTTGATCAGCACCTTCAGCGGATCTACTTCACGCACAATAGGCCCACCCTTGTCTGGGATCTCCACTATGATCGGGGTAATGGATTTCTTGGCTTTGTTCAGATCATCTATGGTCGAACGGTTTGCATCTGCCACCCGCTCGGTTACTATGATCACTCCGAGTTCTTCGTCGGAGACTAGCTCCTTCAGGACGGCATCGATGGGCTCGTCGGCTTTGACCACGTACGAGTTCGTCACGCCACCCAGCCTGAAGCCGCTCACTGTGTCCGAGTCGCCAATTACGGCTATCTTCATCTCGCTCAAGTTCCCACCTTCATGATGAGATTGCGTATTTCGTCTGGCGATAACCCCGCCTCTATACCTCTTGCAAGAGTCCTGACGTTCCGGATCTCCATATCTTTCATGGAGAGATAGCCGATCGCTGGGCCTATCCCAAAGGGCTGCATGATCGATATATCCTTGCCAACCTTGACGAGATAACCGTCCAGCGCAAGTTCGATCGGCAGGATTGATCTACGCGCCTCATACTCTGGGACCGCATCGAGGATAGGCTGGTAGTATCTGGTATCCTCGAGTGCTGCTATCAAGTTGTCAACGGTCTCTATTTCTATAAGCCCCTTGAGCAAGCTCTCGGAGAGTCCTCCGCCTCCTACCAGGTAGCTCTCTATGCTCCCTCCTGACAAGCTGTTCCTCTTCGTCCTGAAAAGGAATTTTAGGTTCACTATGTCTATATTAGCGGTCAGGTAGTTTTTCAGAGCAAGGAGGTTCTCATCGAGCGGTTGACTGGTCACGTCTTCCCATGCATCTTCATAAAGACTCTTGTCAAGACTCGCCTCGAGGATAGTGAGGTTTTTGGTCTGATCAAAGAGCTGGAGTGATTCGGCCAGGTGGGAGTAGGGGGTACCGTCGAGGTTGGAAACCACTTCTTCTACGCTCCTGGCCTCGGCCAGCTCGTTGATCCGGGATGGCTCGAACTCACCCACCGGTATCAGATCTGCCTGGATATCATCGGGAGATCTTTCGGCGTAGATGCCTCGTAAGATCAGCTTGATGTTGTAGACATCCCACTTCCGGAGAAGCATGGTAAATATCTTTTCCAAGTTTTGAGGTACCATCGTAGCGACGTCTCTGTATGTATCTGCGGTGTGCCTGTTCAGTGCTTTTTCGATGGCCTCTGATCGCTCTTCCATCATCTCGCGCAGATATGGAGAGTATTCCGTCGTCTCCAGCGCTGCCACGATCTCCGCCAGGGAAGATGCCTCGATCATCTCCCTGAGCTTATCTTCGGAGATAATCCTGCTCTCCATCACCCGGATGCGGGAGTTTGAGTAGGCATAGCTTGCGATCTCGATCACTCTGAGGAGGATCGGTATGAAGATTATGAGGCCCAGAACTAGCGCCAGTGCTATTGCTATTGCAAACAAAGACTGAAATGATGGGAATCCGAGACTGGTTGCCAGCTCTTCTAGCGTCACGATGCTCCCTCGAAGAGTATCTCGGCTACCTTAAATCTTAACTCGCTCCTGAGCCTGCTGATTCTGGACTCGAAGGTGTTGTCGGCTTCTATTGTGCCGTCTTTGCTGCGCACGACGACACCTCCGATAGTAGCTATGGTCTTCTCTGAGAGGCTGAGCGTTGTCTTTTTCTTGGCCGTCTTTGAGATCTTCTTGCTCAGACCTGTCAGGGTATCCTTGGGCAGCAGGCTCTTGTCCTGTTCCCTTGCCAGTACTTCGAGAGAGCCTCCTCCGACAACGGCACCGGATTCCACGATCAACTTTCCGAGAATATCGCTATATTCCGGCGTATCTGCCAGTCTCGTGAGTCGTTTCTCCGCTTCTCCAAAAGCCTCCTTTATGAGATCCTCCTTCACATCGAATATCTCTCGCTTGACCCGTATCTTTGCATCAGCCAGGACCCGTTGGCGCTCCCTCTCGGCAAGCTGCTGACCCTTTACTAGTATCGCCTGTTTCTCTGACTCTGCCTTCTTCTCGGCATCTCTTCGGATCGCCTCGGCATCTATCCGGGCTTCTTGAAGGATCTCCGTAACTTGGACATCTGCAACCCTGACGATCTCCTGGACGATCTTATCGGCTCCTTCAGAACCCATGCTATATCCCCCAAGAGTTATGCACCCAGGAGTTTCAGGCCAACCAGGATCAAGATCGTGATTAACAGACCAAATACGGCGAAGGTCTCGGACATGACGGTCAGAACCATACACTTACCAAAGGCACCTGGTTCTTTCGAGACCGCACCTATGCTACCGGCAGCGGTAATGCCCTGACCTATAGCCGAAAGCCCTGCAAGTCCAACAGACAGACCACCGCCAACCGCGGCCAGTCCCATAACCAACGCTGCATTTTCCGGGGTGGTTCCGATCAGGTCGGCCATCACGGTGGCGGCCGACGCGAACCCAGCGAAACCGCCTAGGATACCCGTCCCGATCATTATCAGTACTGCCCCAAGGAACCCGTAAATGCCTTGTGTCTGGGGAAGTGCCTGAAATACAAGGGCTGTTCCGAACTTGTTCGGATCTTCTGCGATTGCTCCCGCGCCCGCAGCACCGGCGATACCGACGCCGATACCGGAACCGATGGCAGATGCTCCCATCGAGATACCTGCTCCCACAGCGGCAAGAGCCACGCCTGTGCTCACATCTATCATTTTTTTTCTCTCCTCCTTAATTTCCAACACGTGACGATTAAACAACCATGATCTAAATATCGTTCCAGATCGGCTACTCTTCGGTCAGCTCCCGCTTGACCTGGAACGGTCTATACTCGGACCCGCCGCCCTCGTAAAACTTATTGAAAAACTCGACGTAGTGTAACCTTATGCTGTGTACGAAGGCGCCCAGGCCGTTCATCCCCAAGTTGAATATATGACCGATCACGAAGACCAGTACGGCCAGCACAATACCGATGATGGGAACTCCTTCCACCATGGAAGCGAGGATGTTCACCGTCATCGCTATACCACCGGTGGCCAGCCCCAGCGCCAGAAGCCTGGCGTAGGATAACACATCTCCAAGATATCCGGTGATGTCGAAGAAGAAGAGCGGGCCATGGATGACAGCGACCATTATGATGCTGATCAGGACCAAAACTGCTCCTGTTGTTTTCATACCCAGGGCGAGCAAAGCAACCCCAACTTGCAGAGGGAAGAGCCAGAACTGGTCTCCAAGGGCGTCCTTGTACTCATGTTGCTGGATATTTTCTTTAAGACCGATGAGCAGCCCGAGGTTCAGATGAATCAAGCCGATCACCAGGACGCCGCCCAAGAAGAGCTGGACGTCCACCATCGGATCGAAGATTATCGGCTTCAGTGCGGTTAACCCCAGGTAGGTCTTCGCAAAATCACCGAAATATCCTCCTGTGAGGATCCCGAAGGCTACCGTAGCACTCCCGGCGGCGGTGAAGATCACTCCGAAGTCCTTGACCGATGAGCTGTATTTCCCACCACCTCGGAGTAGCAACACTCCCACGAGGGCCATCATCGCCCCATATATGGCATCTGTCAGCATAATCGCGAAGAAAAGTATAAACGCTGGCGCAAGTAGGAAGGTCGGATCGATCTCGGTATACTTGGGCCGACCGAAGAGCTCCGTGAGCAACTGGAAATGTCTGATGAATGGTGGGTTCTCGAGATGTACAGGAATGTCCTCTGGTACGGGGTTCGGGCTAGTCACCTCTATTACCGAGTGTCCATCGGTGACATTCAAGATCTCGTTCTTCACCGTATCGACGGATTTTGCAGGTACCCACCCCTCCAGTACGAAGGATTCTGCGGTCTTCATGAAGTTCGTCTGTATGTCGAGTCTATCACGCTCGATCATAAGAAGTTCTTTGTGTGACAGCAGTGAATCTCTCCAGCGATCGGCGATCCCCATGATCTCGGTCCTGATAGTCTCCTCTTCAGACCTGAGAGACGTGGTCTTCTCTAAGAGCATCGAGAGAGCGTCTACCGGCGTTCCGCTTAAGCCGCTTACGTCGATCTTCTCGAAGCCTAGCCGCCTCAGCGCGTCTGAGACGTCTTTTGTCACCTCTGAGAGGGATGCAACCAGAACAACAGACTTCGTCTCGGAGATGTCCTTGGATCCGATATAACAGACTCCACCGGTTATCTCCGATAGCTTGCTGGAGATACCGTTTACCTGTTCTTTCAGCGCGGTGCCGATGAGAACTGTTAGCAGGTCCGTCTCGGCGACATCGGCCAGATCGACCTTGAACTCTCGTATCTTCTCCAGCGCCTCTATATTGGTGGATATCTCGTCGAGCTCGGATGTTATCTGGTTCAGCCGCTCTTCGGGTCCATCTAGAACCACACCGACATCTTTGAGTAGTACGTCTGCCTTGTCCAGCAGCTCCGTCCCGTAGATATTCTCAGCCGCGACCTTTTTAGGGGGCGACGGGCTGATGAGCATCTTGATGAAGCTGTCCTCGGGGAGGGGGGAGACGGCGTCGAAGAAGTCGAGGATCTTGTTAAAGGACATGACCTGTGCCGTTATCCGTCGGATCGCCGGATCGGATGGATGAGTCCCCAGAAGCTGTGCCCATTCGGGCGATTCCATTGTACGACTCACATCGGTTATCTGAATAATGCCGAGTTCTTGCATCTTCTTCAAGAGAGGATACTTATACTTGCTCAGCGCCACAATGTGCAGCTGTTTCATCTGGACTGGTCGGTACATCTCATCACCCGACAATCTGAGATACTATGAACTTTCCAGCATCTTCTACCTTCGGTTGTGCCTGCGCTATGAGTCGTCGTGTCTCCTGCCCACCGCCTGTGATTATCTCATCGGCGGATCTCTTAGCCTGAGAAAACGCGTTCTCAATGAGCGTTTCAACTTCTGCATTTGCCTCCTCAATCGTATTGTTGACTAGTTGATCGGCCGTTTTATTTGCCTCCGTCACTATATTCTCAGCATCCTGCCCGGCGTGTTCGACCCTGGACAAGGTGTCCTTCTCAGCCCCTTTCACCATTTTCAGCGTCTCGAAGACCATTAGAGTCCCTCCTGTACGTGGACCTTAGACCGAGTTGAAATACACTGCGATCGAGATGGACATATCCACATGTTAAATGCTTTGGTCCATAAAATTCCAAACAAATATAGAATTAATCATGCGATTTTTACTTAATTACTATTAATAATTGGGCGGGGCCACTATATTGTACGGTGTTTCGTTTGGCAAATACATGGTTAGGTGGAGAGTCAATGCCGCGTACAGTGTTTCGTTTGGCAAATACAGGGTTTAATACAGAGTCAAAGCCGATCTTCCACCCGTTGCCCGCGGACGAGATCGCGAAACGTTCCGGGGTCGACACCGGTAATAAGCAGAACTCTCTGCAGATGAGTGCTCGAGGACTTTGATCGAAGCGGAGGCGCCTTCCTCATCTGCTGGGATGAACATTCTGGCCGTTCATCCGCACCAGCGGCTTCGATAGATGCCTCCTGGCACAAGGTGGGACTTCGTAGAGCCCGATATTCAGATCTCTGGGCAAGGTCGCCGTCACTTTCTCCCTGGCGTTTGTCCCGCACCTTTTGCACCGGTACCCCTGGTTCTGGCCGGCAGATTTCATATTCTTTCCGCATGTTGGGCATCGGGGCGCAACGAGCACCTTCTTTTTGGCCAGCCGAAGTACCTCCACCTTCTCCACGTTAATCGTTCTTTTCTTGACCGAACCATATACCTCGACGAGGTCGCCGGGAACCAGCTCTCTGATCACATGCCTGAAGTTCTTGGTGGGCTCGAAGGCAGCGCACCTGATATCTCCGTTCTCGTTCTCGGAGACCAGGTCGAAGAATAGGTGGCCACCTTCGATCGTTTCGGGTTCTTGGGACACGACTCCGCGGAGCAGGTAGCTTCTGTCTTCCACCACGTCGCATATCTCGCCTCTGTTGATGTGGGCGTCGGTGCCCTGGTTCGTCCTGTAGATCACCTTCTTCTCCCAGGGCTCCGATCTTATCGTCTCCAGGGCCGTCTTCAGGGCGGCCAGGTCGTCGCCTCGTATCCCGAAGAGGATGGGGTCGGGTGAGTGGGGGGCGAAGACGACGCACCGGTTGTGGTGGTCCACAGAATCCCAGGTCCGGGGGTATGTGAGGGTATCTGCTCTCCAGACCGAGCCCTCATCGATCTCTCTGGGGGTGCCCCACCGATTCTTTTCCCTGTAGGCCAAAAGCTCGTAGGTATAATCCTCAAAATGAGCGCCGATGGCGGCCAGTGCTCCTATGAGCCCTCGCTGGTTTTTGAACCCTCTGGACCACAGACCGAGATCCTCGATGATCGCTTTGGCCTCGCCGACATCCAGTATCTCGCTTAGGGCCCTCTTGTAGAAGCGAAATAGCTCGGGAGGGACCTCCTCGGCCACCACCAGGCCGGGGTTTGTATTCCGACCGGAGAAGTCGGAGAGCTCCATCAGGGTCTCCAGAGCGATATTCTTCGCATCCTCAGGTCTTTCCGTCATCAGGCTGAAAGCTATCGCCGCGTTACCCCTGGTCTTGAATGGGGCGCAAGGGTTCAGCCTGACCAGGCGGGGCAGTCCTACGAGGGTGCCTAAGCTGCCGATTCGTTCCATCATCACCGCTGCTAGGTATGTGGTGCAGAGACCTCTCTCGGAATCGGTATCGTCTACCCCAATAGTTATCATGGTTAACATTTAAATAGCGGCTGATCGTGGATATATATGCGATGAACAAGGACGTCCTGACTACCCGAGTCGCGGACATGTTGATGCAGGCGGGATTCATCACATCAGAGCGGTGCTACGTCAGGCCGAGGAGCTTTGATCTGGTAGCCAGGCGCGGTACCCTTCTTCTTCTTCTCAAAATTCTCTCAAACATCGACGGTCTGAACGAGAAGACAGCGATAGAGGTTCGCCGCCTCTCTAAATACCTTTTGGGGAGCCCGCTTTTGGTGGGCGAGAAGACCCGGGACCACCGTTTGGAGCGAGGGGTGGTCTACTTCAGGTACGGGGTGCCCACGGTTACCATCAATACCCTAGCAGATTGCCTGTTGAACGATGTGCCTCCCTTCGTCTATGCTGCCCATGGTGGGCTCTACGTCAAGATCGACGGCGAGCTTCTCCGGCAGCTCAGGCTGGCGCAGGGCCTCTCGCTGGGTGCCTTGGCCGAAGAGCTGAGCGTCTCCAGGCGGACGGTGAGCAAGTACGAGATGGATAGCATGGACACCTCCATAGACGTAGCTCTCCGGCTGGAAGAGATATTCAACAGGGAGCTCATCAAGCCGGTGGATATGATGGCGACGATGACGGTGAAAGCCGATATGTCTCCTATAGAAGCTATAGAAGATAACGTCCTCCGCCACCTGGCACAGATAGGTTTCGAAGTCGTTCCCACCACCCAGTCGCCCTTCAACGCCGTAACCCAGAACGACGACCTGGTGGTCTTGACGGGGGTAAGCAAGTACTCCAGCACCATGCTCAAAAAGGCCAAGCTTATGAGCAGCCTATCTGTGGTGACCAAGACCCGTTCGGCGGTCATCGTTGATGGTGACACGAAGCTGGAATGCATCGAAGAAACTGTCCTCATCGAGCGACGCGAGCTGAAGACGATCGATAAGACGAGCGAGTTCGCGGATCTGATGATGGAGAAGCAGGGTCGATAACCGTTCTTAGTCGTGGTGTACTCTTGCGTTTAGCAGATCGGGTCAAGGAGTCAGGGAGAGTATTCGTGGTCGGGGTAGCCGGTGATAGTGGCTCTGGCAAGACCACCCTTTCTAGTGGCATGAGGCGGCTTCTGGGCGAGGATATGGTGTCTTCCTTCTCTCTAGACGACTATCACAGCCTGGATCGAGAGGAGAGAAAGATCGAGGGCGTAACGCCTCTAAATCCCCGGGCCAACCATCTGGACCTCCTGGCAGAAGACCTGGCGGCCATACGCTCGGGAGAGGCGATCAGAAAGCCGGTCTATGATCACTCCGCGGGGCGTATCACCGGTCCGGTTCCATTCAGGTCGGCTCCCGTACTGATCATCGAGGGGTTGCACCCCTTCTACACCGAAGAGCTCCGCCGACAGACGGACCTCAAGATATTCGTAGACCCCAGCAGGGCGGTCAAGAGGCGGTGGAAGGTCCGGAGAGACTGCGGTGATCGGGGGTACCGGCCCGAGGAGGTTATGAAGGAGATCCTGGAGCGGGAACCCGATTACAAGAGGTATGTGGACATCCAGAAGATCTATGCCGAGGTGGTGGTCAAGATAGAAGACTCTCGGCTTATCCCGCCCATGACCGAGCAGCCTATCGAACGGTACTCCGTCAGGATGATACAGGAGATGATGGAGGTCCCACTCACCGAGATCGGCCTTACCATCGACCTTAGCACTCTCCTGAGGTTGGCAGAGCACGAGTTCTCCATATCTTTCCAGAAAGACGACTATTACGGCAATAGGGTAGGGGTTATGACCATCGATGGCGAGCTTCACAAGAGCATGATCGAAGACCTGGAGCAAGCGCTCTGCAGCCTCACCGGGCGGCCTTATATCCCGGTATGCGACCGGGACGGAGGCGAGTATGTTAGCGCCATAGGCATGGCTCAGCTTATTTTTTGCTGGCGGCTCTTAGAGAAGATGGTATATCTGTTGGAGAGCTAACGTCTTGCGATCTTTGCGTTCGGGAGCGATCTTATGCGAGCGCAGGACCGATCAGTTGTCCCTTGATTACATCGACTGGGTGATACGCGTCTTCTGCATAAGTGAAGCAAACTTTACTCTTGCCAGATATGATGGAATGGTACACAGGCCTCTCTGGAAGACGTCGTGCAGAACTCGGTCGATGAAGCTGTCAGAAGAGAAAAACATAAGTGAAGAGCAGGAACAGAATCATCACGAAAAGCACGGCTGAGAGGATACAATACCTGTAATACAGAGGGGGGTTCTGGCGGAGGACTTCTCTAATGGCCTCTTCTCTCCTCATGCTTTACTGACAAGTATACAAGTAGTAAATAAGTCTTGTCGATCCGCTGAAGCCTCTTCCAATGAGCGGCAATAATGAACAGAGATACTCTGGCCCAGGGTCTCGGAGCGGCCACAGCCGGTATGGATATGGCCATCTCGATACTGATGGGATGCGTCCTTGGATACGTAGCGTGCGGTCTCGTTAACGAAAATATCGCTTATATCGGGATGATGATCGGTGCCGCCCTGGGTCTGGTCCTGGGTATTTACAGGCTGTATAAAAAGTACAGATAAAAGTTGCCAACCGCCTATATAGGATATTTAGCACTATGGGGCCTATATAGTGAATATAGATAAGTGCTTTAACGGATGGTGCATCTCAGCAGCCAACATGGATCCACCAGATAGACGCGGAGCTCGCCTGTATCGTAAGTACGGCGATCGGCTCGTTGAAGCCGTGCTATTTCTCTCCGCGATCACATCCATACTGGTCATGGTTCTTATATTTTATTTTCTCACCTACGAAAGTTTCCTGGCATTCAAAGAGATGGGCTTGAAGGCGATGCTTCTGGGCCAGAAATGGCACCCTGCTGGAGACATCTTCGGCATGGCTCCCATAATATGGAGTTCCATCCTCGTTACCTTCATCGCCCTATTCATAAACATCCTGGTGGGGGTTCCACTGGCAATATATCTCTCCGAGCTGGCCGGCTCGCGCAGCCGCGAGATCTTAAAACCGGCCATAGAGCTGTTGGCAGGCGTCCCCTCCATAGTCTACGGCTTTCTGGGAGTCTTGGTTCTGGTGGTCTACCTGGAAAGGAGCTTTTTGATGCTCACGGGCAGGTCCATCCTTGCGGTGTCTATCCTCTTGGGGATCATGTTCATACCTGCGCTGGCTACCATCTGCGAGGATGCCCTTAGGGCGGTGCCCAGGGAGTTCAAGGAAGGGTCACTGGCCTTAGGAGCGACCGAATGGCAGACCGTGAGGTACGTTACCCTGCCTGCCGCTTCTTCGGGCATAATCGCCGCCGTCATCCTCAACGTAGGGCGGATAATCGGGGAGACCATGGCCGCCCTCCTGGTGGTGGGGAACGTTGCTCGGCTTCCTATCCCATTATTTGACGCCTTCGACCGGGGTGCTATCTTCACCTCGGTGATAGCCGGAGAGATGGGTGAGGTGGCTCACGGCTCCCTCCACTACCATTCGCTCTTCGCGGTGGGTTTCGTGCTCCTGGTCATCGTCACCGTACTGAACATCTCTGCGGATCTGGTCCGGTCCAGGATCCAGAAGAAATTCGGAGAGTATTGAATGAAAGTACGGATCGCTCCCGCGGCGGCGATTGTTATATCCGGGCTCATGCTGGTTTCGTCGCTATTTTATCTGTTTGTTCAGCCTGAGCGACCCCTGCTGACCTCGTTATGGGCCGGTGGGCTGTTAGCATCTATCGTGCTCATATCTGCTTCGGTGATGGGCCTTTATAGTAGCGATCGGACTATATGGCGGTTTGAGAGGGTCATCTACCTGATCGGAGACCAAGTACTCACTCTGGCCCTCGTCCTCCTGATCACCACCGACACACTTTACCCGGGTGGCGATATCACGCTTCTCGGACTGAGCGCGGTATTCAGACACGAGCTGGTACTCTCATTCCTGGTACTATTGGCCAGTGTCTTGTTGATCAAGGACTCGATCAACCTTATCTACAGGTACAACCAGAGAGGGAGAGAGATACTGGTCTTCGCCATGATCAGGCTCTCGGCGGTCTTCACTCTCCTTCTTCTGGGAGGAATCCTATTTTTATTGCTCTACAAAGGGATCGGGGCCATAAGCTGGGAGTTTCTCACCGAGTCCCATATCCATCTGGGGCAGGAAGGCGGGATAAGCACCTGTATCGAGGGTACCTTCTGGCTGGTGACCGGTGCCATGTTGATATCAGCTCCCCTGGGTATCGGTGCAGCCATCTACCTTACCGAGTATTCTACCCATACTGGACTGAAACGGGCCGTTACCATCGCGGTGGGAGGTCTAAACGGCGTGCCTTCTGTGGTCTACGGCCTATTCGGGTTGGCCTTCCTCGTGGCCAACTTCGGGCTCTCGCTCCTGGCAGGTTCGATAATACTGGGTCTGATGAACCTGCCGACCATAATCCTGACCAGCCAGGAGGCCCTAAAAAGCGTCCCAAACTCTCTGAGGGAGGGTAGCGTGGCGCTGGGCGCCAGCAAGTGGCAGACCGTCCGGAAGGTGGTTATACCCTCGTCGTTGCCCGGGGTGTTGACAGGTCTGATAATCGGTGTGGCACGGGCAGCAGGCGAGACCGCGCCGATCATGTGGACGGCGGTGACCTTCTCCGCCACGCCCGTCCACAAGATCTATGGGGTAGTACCCGATGTGACCCAGCCGGTGAACAACCTCTGCTACCATCTTCTCAACCTGATATACTTCTTGGGTGCATGGGATGTGGAAAAGAACGCCTGGGGAACTGCTCTGGTTCTCTTGATGCTGGTGTTGAGCATCAATATAGTGGCCATAGTGCTAAGGAAGCACTACCGTAAGAAAATAGCGTGGTGAGAGGCGAAGGAGAAGATTGCGCTCTTGGGATCCAGCTGGAAGCTTCGTCTTATTCGTTCAGAGTTTCTTTGATATTCATGAGGTTTTCCAGCAGATCGGTACCCTTCTCGGTTGTTTTGTATAATATTCTTGGACCATGCTTCACGTCGAGGAGGCCATTTCCGACTAACGTATCCAGATACGGGTTAACCGTATTGAAGTTCAGGTTGGACTGGTAGACCACCCTCGTCTTATTTGCACCGCTAATGCATGTATTTAGGATGGCGGCCATAATCTGAATTTTGTCCCGTCTCATGTTATCATGTCCCAGCAAGTTTGCTCCCGACGAGCAACTCTGTTTTTGGCACAGCTTCCATATAAACTAAACCTAACGAATAAGCAGTATTACCACTACGATTGCAATAATTTGAATTCCAGTGCTAATATGCTCTACAAGCCTACGAGAGGGGACAAAAGAGGATGCTTGATAGTGAAGGTTGTTGGAAGGCGGGGAAGGTCCTGCCCCCATTCAGTTCTTGCGCAAGACAAGCAGCGGCCTTCTTGGCCGCGACGTTCCTGCCGGTCTCCATCGAGACCATTCCGGGGTATCGTGACATCAGATTATCGGTCTGACGCGGAGGGTCGACCATGTGCCCTACCCACGACCACCGTCTGCGAGTGGTCCTGGCGGTCGTTCAGGAAGACCTCAGGTTCACCTGCGAAGATCAGAAGAACCTCATCAGCTCTTCTGCGATTATCTTGTACCCGCTCTCCGCAGGATGATCCAGCCCGGGCAGGATCAGCGATATCAGGTCTACGCCATCGCTCGCCCGGTCCATCCATGCCCGATAAACATCCACGAACCCCACGTCTATCTCCTTGGCCACATCTTCCAGTACGCCGTAATAATCCAGAACCTGATCGCGATAGTAAGCGGTCAGGAGTGGCTCGGAACCGAGCAGCAGAACCTCGCACTCGCACTCCTCGATGATCCTATTTACGATCTCGATTATGTTGGACTTGAACCGGTCGAGGCCGAGCCCGAAGTACATATCGTTTATGCCGAAGTTCACCGTGACCAGATCCGGACGATGAGCGATCACCGATTGGTCTAACCTGTAGAGGCCGTCCAGAGACGTTTCACCGCAGATGCCCGAGTTTATCAGGTCGACCTTTGTCTCGGGATACTTCTCTTTGAGCATCTCTTTCCAGAAGTGGCCGAAACCCCGTGATACGGCATAGCCCGCGGTGATAGAGTCTCCGAAGGTCACTATCTTTACGTCCGATCCCTCGGCTAAGCGGGCAGTCATCTGTCTGGTGAACTGGCTCACATCATCTCCACCCATGCTCGGCTCTCGACGCGAGCCCTGATCAAGTTTTTCTCTGGATGGCCTCCTTCATATCTCCGACCAGTCTTTCCAGCCCTACCAGGTCGCCTCTCGCGATCAGGTCCACGCACGCTGACCCCACGATGGCGGCATCTGCCCCGGATTTGATCACCTCTGCCGCCTGCTCAGGGGTGGATATCCCGAAGCCCACCGCCTTGGGGACGTCGGTTTTGACCCTATCGATCAGGTCTTTGGTCTCATCCAAGAGGTCTTTGCGCGCCCCGGTGACCCCGGACCTGGCCACCAGATAGACGAAGCCCGAGGTCTCCTCGACGATGGACTCGATCCTTTCGGGTGGCGTGTTTGGAGCTACCAGATATATGAGGTCCAGATCCTGCCGGGCGCAGGCATCTTTGAGGGGTCCTGCCTCTTCCATGGGCAAGTCGGGTACGATCAGTCCGGTTATGCCGCTGGCGGCACAGTCCTGGACGAACTTCTCCACGCCCCTGTGAAAGATCATGTTGTAGTAGCCCATGAAGACCAGAGGTGCGTCCACCTTCGTCTTTGAGATCATCTCGAAGTACAGGTCGGTATTCATCCCGGCCTCGATCGCCCTTTGGGACGCGGCCTGGATCACCGGGCCATCGGCGATGGGGTCGGAATGGGGCAGGCCCAGCTCTACCACGTCGGCGCCGGCGCGGACTAGAAGATCCACTATGCGAGGAACAGACTGGGGGTCTGGGTCGCCGGCGCAGAAGTAGGTTATGAGCAAAGGCCGGTCTTCGAAAGCTTCAGAGAGCTTCACGCTGCATCACCGTTCCCAGGTCTTTGTCTCCCCTGCCAGACACGTTGATAACGGCCAGGTCCCCTAAGGACCCCGGATCCTGGAGGGCATAACCCACGGCGTGGGCCGACTCCAGGGCCGGTATGATCCCTTCCAGTCTGGAGAGTATCCTGAACCCCTCCATGGCGACCTCGTCGTCTGCGACCTCGGACCTGACCCGGCCGATATCTACCAGCTGGGCCAGCTCCGGCCCTACCCCGGGATAGTCCAGGCCCGGTGCCAGGGAGTGGGACTCAAGTATCTGGCCGTAAGGGTCCTGAAGGATCTTGGAGAGCGCCCCGTGGAGGACACCATCCTCGCCGACCTTCAGAGAGGCGCCGTGGTTGGCGAGCTTGCTGGTGCAGGTAAGGCCGGTACCTCCTGCTTCTACCGCGATGAGGTCAACCTCGTCCTGGAGAAAACCTGAGAATATCCCCATGGCGTTGCTTCCTCCACCCACGCATGCCACGATAGAGTCGGGAAGTCTTTCTTCTGCCTTCATGATCTGATCCCTGGTCTCGGTCCCGATCACGCTCTGCAGGTCTCTTACCATGGTGGGGTAGGGATGAGGTCCGGCGACCGATCCCAGGAGGTAATGGGTATCCTCGTAGCTGGCCGCCCAGTTTCTCAGGGCCTCGTTTATGGCGTCCTTGAGCGTCCTGGATCCTGTAGATACCGGCACCACCTTCGTTCCCATGAGCTTCATCCGGTAGACGTTCATCTCCTGGCGCCGGATGTCCACCTCGCCCATGTAAACCACGGTCTCCAGGCCCAGGTTGGCGCCTGCCATGGCCGTGGCCACCCCGTGCTGGCCCGCCCCGGTCTCGGCAATGAGCCTGGTTTTGCCCATCATCTTCGCCGTAAGCGCCTGGCCCAGGGCGTTGTTCAGCTTGTGCGCCCCGCCGTGGACCAGGTCTTCTCTCTTCAGGTACATCTTGAGGCCCAGCTTCTTGCTGAGCGACCTTGCCAGGTAGAGGGGGGTAGGTCTGCCTGCGTAGGTTCTGGATAGCTCCTCGTGTATCTCATTGAACCCAGGATCGCTCTTCAACCTCTCGTAAGCCTCCTCCAGCTCTGCCAGTGGCTGTACCAGGGTCTCGGGGACGAAGCTGCCCCCATACCCGCCGAAACGCCCTCTATCGACGATCAAATAATCACCAATGTACAACTTAGTACTTCAATGTATAGAAAAATGCATCATATATAAGCTTTGTTAGCTTTTCGGGGTGTATAGTCCCGAAACATATTATCGTTTCGGACGAGCTTATCGACCACTTCAGCAGAGATTTTTAATATTCGGTCGTGTGGATGAAGGTGATGCGACGGATGGGGCGTCTAGAAAAACATTTATTCCATGACAGTCCATATTGAATAAGCAGATCTGAGGAGGGAACTTATTGTCCAGGTTTTATCGGTTGGTCATGTTGATGGCCTGTCTCTTGTTGTTGTTACAAGGAGCCTACTGTC
>CAYQFP010000007.1:0-24984 GCA_964416865.1 uncultured Methanotrichaceae archaeon | reverse complement strand
TTTGTGTCATGCTAACGCGTATTTATATAGCAGTTATTTCATCACGAGGCCTGATTGGTTATCGCCAGAATAGTGCTTAACGATACGAACAGGCCAACACTCTAACTAGTTATAGTCTCTGAAGTGAGCCATGCCGCCAAACTCAACACCATCGAAGATAACATTGCCTCCGGCCCCTGCCCCCCCGAAGAGAGCGTCGCCGCTGAACTTAGCCATCGAGAAGTCGCCACTGCCTTTGAACTCGCCGCCAAAATCCGTCCCAAAGAAGTAGGCTTTGCCGCCGAACTCCGCCTCTCTGAAGTTGGCATTCTGGCGGAACTTAGCCCCCTCGAAGTTGGCATCGCCGCGGAACTGCACCCTCCAGAATCCGGCCACATCACTGCTGAACTTGGTGCCCTTAAAAATGACCGGTTCCCGGAAGAGGACGTCATCGAATACTATCTTCCCCCGAATCTCGGAATTTGTGATGCTTATCGGAGAGTTGACCACTTTCACCTCTTCAGCTAGATTCTTATATTTAATCTCGATATAGGTCCTATCGACGTGCTCGGTGGGCAGGTCTAAATTACTCAGGCCCAGGTCACCCTCGACTATCACTACGTCGTACTCTACAGGCTCGCCCCTCTCTATCTTGGCCAGAATCTCGCTGGCCTGGACGACTTCACGAGAATCTAATGCACCCTCAGATCCACCAACTGCCAACAAAAACGCCACCAGTAACAAAGCAAAACGCGGTTTCGTCAGATCACCCACCTGCCAGTTAATTTATCATGGTGCTACAAAAAGTTACTGATAGGATCATCCTATGGCCTGTATATGGGGGAGAGCTCCCCCACACAGATTTATGACGGATTTGCCACCCATCAATTGCATCCTGCCAGGCAGGATTACCAAGAGGGTCGTGCATCTACAGTAGGTTGGCGTTATATACTATTACGTCCTATCTCACAGTGGGAGTTGCAAGTGTGCGACAAGAAGCTGAATTCCAGATTGCTTGATGCTATCATCTAATTGGTTCTCGACTATAGACAGGTCGGCCACATCTTTTGTCATCGGGGTACCTGCATTAGTGTCCGATAAACGAAAAGTCTTATTACTAAGTAAGATTTGATAAGCGATTGTAGTCGTGGCCACGTGCCCCACGAGACTATCGATGAAATGTAATGGAGGATTCCATGTTATCTGCTGAATACCAACTGGGAGATGCGATCCTCGATGTGGGTCTGAAAGTGTCCCTACATCAAGAATTCGTAGAATTGCGCAGGAAGACCGATGGGATTATGGATCCCAGGACCAGGGTTGAAACGCTTCAACTAATTACAAAGATAGAGAAGATATTGCTGCCATAATATCGTGGTGATTGCAAGACTTGCCACATATTATAAAATGAGTGCGGCTGCCGGGAATCGAACCCGGGCTATAAGCTTGGGAAGCTCATGTCCTAACCCCTGGACCACAGCCGCGCAGTTTCCCCTGGGGAGCCATTTCTCATAAAGGTTATGCCTTGGTGTGGCTGGCGATGATTTCATCGAGGCCGTCCACCACCGTCTGCAGGTCTTCTCTGCCCAGAAGATAGGTGCTCAGCTTGAACTGCTTCGTAAGACCGGGCTTGATACCGAAGATATTCCTCTTCTTGAGCTCCCGGTATAGGAAGTAGCGCCCCTTCTTGGCGGTCTTGGATATCTCGTAGAGAACCTCGGACTTGAAGAACATCAGGTCGTGGTTGTGAGGCCTCTCACCCTGGAGCAGTATCCCCAGAGGCTCGATCTGCGAGGCGAACCACCTCGCCTTCTCCACCTCGTCGTCCCACAACTTCGTTCTCTCCACCACGTGGGGAAAGCTGGCCATCATGGACAGGATCCCTGCCCCCCGCACGGTACACCCCAGGAGTTCCAGCTCTTTGTTGGGCACCAGCTTGGATCTCCTGAAGATCCTCTTGGCGCACTCCTCGGTCGCCCCCAGCACACCTATGGGCCCGCAGCTGGCCATGGATTTGTGCCCGCTGCCCACGATCACGTCCACGCCCAGATCTCTCGCGCTCAGGTCCATCCTGCCCACGGAGTAGGCCCCGTTCAGCAACAGGTCCACGTCCAGGTCGTGGCAGATCTGCGCGACCTTTTTCGCATCCACCAGGTTGCCATAGTTCCCGTCCGGGTAGGTGAGAACCGCCAAATCGACCTTTTCGCCCCGGCTTCTCACCTCTTCTATCGTCTTCTTGTACCCTTGAGGGTCTACCTTGTACTCCGGCTCTCCGCCAACAGGCGTCTGCTCCACCTTCAGACCCGCCAGCTCTGCGGCCAGGATAGTTGTGTAGTGAGCGTTCCCGTCGGCCACCACACAGGATCCCTTCTCGCAGAGGGCGTGCATGGCAGCGAAGATGCCCTCTCGCGCTCCGTGGGTTATCCTCACCTCATCAATATCCAGGAACTCCGGCAGCACGTCGTGTACGAAACTCTTGATGGGCGGGTTCTGGATTTTGTCCATGACAC
This sequence comes from uncultured Methanotrichaceae archaeon, assembly GCA_964416865.1. Taxonomy (GTDB): domain Archaea; phylum Halobacteriota; class Methanosarcinia; order Methanotrichales; family Methanotrichaceae; genus UBA204. Next base: position 22,495 of record CAYQFP010000007.1, on the reverse strand, counting down.
CTATGCAGAAGTCGCATATGGAGTAGCCGTCCGACCACTCCAGGACCGCCTCTTTGGCCTCCGGGGTGAGGATCCCACCCCGCTGTAAGGGATCTATGTTGATGGCACTCCGGGTGCGTCTCCTCAATTTGGTGAACTTCTCCAGATCGTCGAGCATTTCGATGGGAACTCCCTCTGCCACCTGTATAATCTTTGCCCTGCAGAAAGCGAGATATACCTTTCAGGCAGAGACGCCTGCGATGTCGATTGTGATCGGGCACCGTGGTGCAAGAGCTTTGGCACCTGAGAACACCCAGGAAGGCATCCGCGTGGCGGGAAGGTGCGGCGCCGATTTCGTGGAGGTGGACGTCAGGTTATCCGCCGACGGATCGCTGGTGGTCATGCACGACGATACCGTCGACCGCACCACGGACGGGACCGGCAAAGTAGAAGATATGTCTTTGGCAGAGCTGAGGCGGCTGCGCGTGGACGGCAAGACTGTGCCTACCCTGGACGAGGCGGTGGCCCTGGCCGGAGAGCTAGGCATGGGGATCGTGGTGGAGATGAAAGAAGAAGGCCTGGAGGATCTGGTGGCCCGGGAGGTAGAAGGCCAAAAGGCCATCGTCTCTTCATTCTACCACGCCTCGGTCCGGGAGATCAAAGAGCTGGCCGATGTCAAGACAGGGATAATCCTATCGTCCCTCCCCACCAGACCCGTAGAGCTGGCCCTGTGGGCGAATGCAGACGCCATATTTCCTAAGAGAGTCAGCCCCAACCTCTTCAAGAAGGCACACCGGGAAGGAATAGAGGTCTACCCCTGGCTCGTCAACGACCCAGACCAGGCTCGATGGATGAAACGGCTGGGCGCAGACGGTCTGACCACCGATGACCCTTGCTTGATCAGAGAGGCGGCAGACGAGCCTGTTCGAAACGTGGGCCCCGGTGAGTGCGAGTACTACCCCTGCCACCACTTCGAGGGCCAGGACTGCACCCACTGCTTCTGTCCGCTCTATCCCTGCAAAGACCCCGAGCTCGGGAAGTTTATCAGGACCAAACGAGGCAAGAGGCTCTGGAGCTGTGTAGACTGTACCCTGGTGCACAAACCGAAGGTGGCCAGGTACCTGGCAGAGCATCCCGACGCCACGATCGAAGAGATGAAGAGAATCAACAGGAGATAGGGGAACGACTCGGTGTGCAACCACCCGTTCGGATTTCCTTCATCGACGGTCTACGGAAAGATTTATCCACTTTCCGCGTATACGGCCAATTATGAGACGGATTCTAGTACTGATGATCGCAATGCTGGCTATGTCCCAGGCCGGGTCTGTGATAGGGCAGCTGGATCTCAGTCCCGATTCGGGAGTTGATGAGCAGCTGACAGATAGTATGAAGGCCTTCCTGAACGAGACAGAAGACCTGGACACATCCGGGCTTGTTGAAGATGCGAGCATACTGAACCTCACAAACGAGACCGCGCCGGACACCAACATCACAGGGACTCCTTCGTTGGATCAATTCATGGAGACGCCTATTAACGTGAGCACGCTGGATAGCACGTTCGCCATCACTGGCTCCATGTGGGACTTCCTGAAGGGTGATGATATAACAGCACCTCTCTACACGAGTGAGAACAAGGTGGACATGAACACCACGTGGACCAACACTCAGAGGATGTTCCTGGGACTACCACCGGTAGAGACTGCACCGCGCCACACAAAACACGTGATGAGCTGATCTCATCGTTCGGACGAACCCGATAGGCGTTGGATCCGTCGCGGTTACCCGTCGTGATCTTCGGCTCGGGCCTTGTCGTCCATCGACGGGGACGCGAGAGAATTTATCGGTCAGTGCCCAGCCCTCCGGAAAGGTTAATAGCATGGGAGGCCCGAAGACCGGGCATGGGCTCGTAGGGTAGAGGATATCCTAGCGGGCTTCGGAGAGGCATCTCGAAGAAACCCGTTGACCTGGGTTCGATTCCCAGCGAGTCCGTCTTGGCCCATACTTTGCCCGCCGAGCAGAAACTTTTTGTCCTGTTGTTGTTGTTGTTGTGTACCTGATCTGCCGGTGGTGATGACTTGATCGACCTCTTGGGGAAGAGGAAGCTAGAGGAAGAGATAGAGGAGCTGAAACAAAAGATCGGCGAGCTGGAGAATGGACGAGATACTCTCCTGCAGACCGTAGACAAGCGCGAGGCGAAGATCAAGAAGCTAACCCACGCCCATCAGGAGGTCAGCCGCACCCTCAGAGCAGCCGAACAGAAGATCTCCGCCCTCCAGGCGAGAGCACCCGCAGTGGAGACCGGAGAGGATACGAGTACGGCGAAGGCCCAGTCCCGCCACCTGAGACCTGTCGACCTGGAAAAGCTCCTGGATAAGCTTTCTGCCCTTCGCTCTTCCCAAGAGGACCTTGTCTCTGCCTATATTCAGGAGGAGACCGACGACCTGCCCCAGGTGGCCAAGGATCTGGCCGATGGTGTCAAGGATGACCGAGGGCTAGTGGTCCTCCACTGCCCTTTGCTCTTCACCCTGGCCCTCGTGCCGCCCTTCCCCGTGAAGGAGGCCATGACTAACGTGGGCAGGTCCTTCGAGCTGGACCAACTGAGAGATATATTGGAGACACCGGTCCTGGTGATCTCGGCCCATGCCGGTGAGACCCTCCTGGGGGTAGCATTAGGATCCAATGAGCTTGCAGAACGGGTAGTGGTGAGAAGCACGGTAAAAGAGAAGCACTCCAAGGGGGGATGGAGCCAGAAAAGGTTCGAGCGGCTGAGAAAAGAAGACATCCGCCAGCATGCAGACTTAGTCGTGAACCGGCTCTCGCCCCTGCTAGAGAGCTATCGGCCGCACCTCCACTATGCTGTGATTAGCGGGGAGCCGGTGCTGACCAAGCTGATCAGGCCCGCCCTGGACCTGCCCGTCGTAGAGACGAAGATGGCCAGGTTCGGTGGTAAGCGCGCTGACCAGGTGCTAGAAGAGGTTTATGGTTTTATTGTCATACACAAAATATAATTGTATTTGTCCGGCCCCCCGCCGAGGGGGCAGGTGCGAAAGATGAGAGACTGGGACGCAGAGAAGACCGCAAGGAATCCCAAGACAGATAGGGAAGACCTGGAGACGCTGGCCAGGAGCTGGGACTGGCATGTCAGAAGAGCGGTGGCCGGAAACCCCAGCGCGCCCCCGACGATCCTCGATGAGCTCACACGGGACAAGGTACAGTGGGTGAGGGAGGCGGTGGCCGGAAACCAGAAGACGGGCCAGACGGTGCTGGTCCTCCTGGCTCATGATGCCGACGGCTTCGTCAGGGCGACGGCAGCCCTGAGCGAGTCTGCCCCGCCGGACGTACTGGAGGAGCTGGCCCATGACGAGACCGTAGACTTCGATTACACCCGCTCCAAGAACCGGTACATCACCCAGGAGGCGGTAGCCAAGAACCCCCGCACCCCTGCCGAAGTCATCAAGTTTCTGGCTTCGCACGGAGATGAAGATGTGAGGGCCTCGGCAGCATCCAACCAGAAGGTGCCTTCTGATGTCGTCTTCCGGCTGAGGACCGACCAAAGCTGGGTGGTGAGAAAAAAGGTTGCAGAGAGTCCCGCAACCGCGGTGGAGGTGCTGGACTGGCTGGCCGCGGACAGGATCCAAGACGTGAGGATAGCGGTGGCCCAGAACCTCCGAACCTCTGCAGGATCGCTCCAGGAGCTGGCCATGGACCGCGACACGAATGTCAGGGTTTCCGTGGCCAAGAACCCCGGCGCGGACACGGATACACTGGAAGTTCTCTCATATGACTGGTCCTGGAAGGTGAGAGATCAGGTGGCAAAGAACCCCAGCACGCCGGAGGAGACTGTGAGACGACTGGCCAAAGACGGCGACCAGAGCGTGAAGAATACGGCACAGGCGCGTCTGAAAGAGTGATCCCGTTCTCCGAGGATCCGTGCCCATATTCAGAGGGGGCCTGCCCTCATAATGCAACTATCTGGTCATCATGTATCCCAAAAGTCGCTGGCAGCACCGGCCCGGATCTGACGAACTATACTTTGTATACTATCCAAAAAGTTAAAAGCGATCGGGCCATCATTCGTTTCGTGCTCATATTCGCCCATATCGGCCTCACCCTCGCCCTGGCCAATATCGCCAGAAAGATATATCCACGCCTCAACCCCAACCTCGCCTTCGTGGCCCTGGGATCGTTGCTCCCAGATATCATCGACAAGCCTTTGGGCTATCTGATATTCGGCGATATGGGCACGGGCAGGATATTCGCCCACACCCTCCTCTTCGTCATCGTACTGGCGGCCATCGCGGCGGCTCTGCGAAGCCGCAAGCTCGCATCCCTGTCAGGAGGGGTCTTCGCTCACCTCATAGAAGATTCGATGTGGAAGATGCCCGCGGTGCTCTTCTGGCCACTCCTGGGAAGCTTCCCGGTCAACCCACCACAAGAAGTTCTAAGCTACATCCAGATGCTCTTGATGGGGCTCCAGAACCCTGCCATACTCGTACCCGAGATCCTGGGTTTTGCTTATCTCCTCTATCTTGCATCGCAGATGAGGCAAACCGTAGTTACGATGATAAAGATGCACTCAATGACAGGCGGCAGATCGAATTGATAAAAAATAAACAGATCTTGGTCACCGGCGGTGCCGGGTTCATAGGCAGCCATCTAGTGGACGCCCTCATCGGATCGAACAGGATCTCTGTTCTGGACAACTTCTCCTCCGGAAAGAGAGATGTTATCGAAGACCACATCAACAACCCGGCCTTCACCCTAATAGAGGCGGACCTGCTAGATCCCACCGCCGTCGACGGAGCGGTCGAGGGCAAAGATATGGTATTTCATCTGGCCGCCAACCCAGACGTGAAGCTAGGAGCAGAAGATACCCGCGTCCATCTGGAACAGAACGTCCTCGCCACGTATAACCTCCTGGAGTCTATGCGGAAGCACGACGTGAAGGAAATCGCCTTCACATCCACCTCCACCGTCTACGGCGAGGCGGAGATAGTCCCCACGCCAGAGGACTACGGCCCACTCAGACCCATATCCCTATACGGTGCCTCCAAGCTGGCCTGCGAGGCTCTGATCTCTTCCTACTGCCACACATTCGATATGATATCCTGGATCTATCGCTTCGCGAACATCGTCGGAGAGAGAGGGACCCACGGCGTGCTGGTCGACTTCATCGACAAACTTAACAAAAATCCCAGGGAGCTGGAGATATTGGGCTCTGGGAAACAGAAAAAATCGTATCTGGAAGTTCGCGACTGCATCGAGGCCATGATCTGTTGCGTGGAGAAGGCTTTCGATAGGGTGAACATATTCAACATAGGATCAGCCGACGCGATAGACGTCGTGGAGATCGCAGATATCGTATCGGAAAATATGGGACTGCAGAACGTTGCCTATAGATACACCGGCGGGATCGACGGTCGCGGATGGAAAGGAGATGTGAAGATGATGCACCTCTCCATAAACGCCGCAGAAAGCCTCGGCTGGAGACCGCGCCATAGCTCCAGAGAATCCATAGAAGCTGCCGTCGAGGCGTTGTTAGAGGCGGTTCCGTCGCGGTAAATACATGCGGCATCGGTGCCTTCTAGGACAAAAAAAACGCGAGAAAACGGCAGGTTCGCAAAATGCACGAAGCTTCTGCTTCCAGTTTTCTTAGCCCTCGGAAATATTGGGCAGGAGAGGGCATGCGCCGGGCGCTGCGCGCCCGGATGGTCGGACCGCTACCGTGCGCCAGTATCGAGGCCCACTGAATATGAATCCGGCGCCCAAGCTCGACGTCCATTATATCTTCTGTATCTCCTCTTTCGTAGCCAGCTTCATCCCCGCCCCGCTGAGAACCACCTTCGCCTTATCCAGGTCGTCCACCCGGATTATGAGCATCGCCCTTTCCGCCTTGGTGGTCACGAAAGCATAGGCATAATCGACGTTGATCTCGTTGCCGCCCAGAACGTTCATAATCTCATAGAGCCCGCCGGGTATGTCCTTCATCTCCACCGCCAAAACGTCGGTCTCGGATACGGTGAACCCGCTCTCGCGCAACACCCGATACCCCTTATCCGGAGAATCGACCACCATCCGAATCACGCCAAAGTCTCCAGCCTCGGCTACGGTCAAGGCGCGGATGTTCACCCCAGCATTGGAAAGCGTCTTCGCCACCCGGGCCATCCTGCCAGGTTTGTTCTCCACAAATAATGAGATCTGTTTTATAGCCACCATATTTCACACCTTCCTCTTGTCTATGACCCTGACTGCCTTGCCTTCGCTGCGAGGGATGGTCCCCGGCTCCACCAGCTCCACCTGGGCCACGATGTTCAGCACACCCTTCAGCTCCTTGGAGATGTTCTTGCTAAGGGTCATCAGGTCGCCGATCTTGTCGCTGAACCCGGTCTCCGTAACCTCTACCATCACGGCCATTATGTCTAAGGATCCCTTCCGGTCCACGATGATCTGGTAGTGGTCCCCCACCTCGGGGATCTTCATCAGCACAAACTCCACCTGGCTGGGGAATACGTTGATCCCCCGCACCACGATCATGTCGTCGGTCCGCCCCATGATCCGCATCAAACGAGGATGCGTCCGACCGCAGGCACATGGCTCGGAATTCATGACAGTTAGATCCCCTATCCGGTACCTTATAAGGGGTATCACCCACTTGTCTAGGGTGGTTATCACCAGCTCGCCGCGCTCGCCGTCCTCCAGGGTCTCGCCTGTATCGGGGTCGATCACCTCAACCAAGAACTTATCTGCCCAGAGGTGAATACCATTCTGATAATGACACTCGGTTACCGCAGGACCACACATCTCGCTGGTCCCGAATATATCGTAGGCCTTGAGCCCCGTGGCCTCCTCGATCCGTCTCCGGGTCTCGTTGGACCAGGGCTCGGCTCCGAAGACGCCCACCTTTAGCCTCGTGTCATCTCTGATGCTGACGTTCATCTTCTCCGCAACCTCGGCGATGTGCAAGAAGTAAGAAGGAGTGCAGGCAATGGCAGTGCTGCCCAGATCTTGCATGAGCATAACCTGACGCTCGGTATTGCCCGTTCCCGTGGGAAGTACCGTTGCACCTATCTTTTCCGCCCCATAATGGATCCCCAGACCGCCGGTAAATAGGCCGTAACCGTAACCGACCTGGATCACATCCCCACGACCCAGCCCTATGGAAGTGAGGGCCCTGGCCAGAGAGTCTGACCACATCTCGATGTCATCTTTGGAATATCCGACCACGGTAGGCTTACCCGTGGTACCACTAGATACGTGGTACCGCACCACCCTGTTCTCGGGAAGACAGAACATGCCCGTCGGGTAGGTGTTGCGAAGGTCGACCTTGTATGTGAAAGGGAGCTTCGTCAGATCGCTCAGATCCGTGATATCTTCCGGCCTCACACCGGCCTCGTTGAACCTCTGCCTGTAGAAGGGCGAGTGATCGTAGACGTAGCGGACCATCGTCCTCAGCCGCTCTTCCTGGAGCTTACGCAGATCCTCTATGGGCATACGTTCTATATGGGGGTTCCAATAGTCAAACATGACAATCAACCTGGATCTCCATGTTGATTTTGTGCAATAAAAAACGATCGATCATCCCTTCATATAAATATGGAAGAGTATGACACAATGCCTATCAGGAAGAGACGATCTGTCGTGGACATTCGGAAGTCTGATATACAATCATGGAATATTTATGATGGGAGGTAACAGGTCATGAGGGCAGAAATTTGTCTTTGCGCGTTTCTTGCGGTGCTCCTGGCAGCAGGACAGGGAGGGGGACAGATGGCAGACTTCAACCAGAGCGACCCGGTATTGGAACAGTCCCAAATATCCCCCATCGAGCCACAGGGGCTCCTGCCCACGGCTATGCCAGCGCAGAACAGGTCCGAAATGGAATGGACCGGCTGGACCGTCCTGGAAGGGATACGGGTGACCACCTCCCCGGCAGCGGTCTCGCCGGAACGGGGCGTGATAGATCTATTCGTGGGCGGAAACGATAGTGAGCTCTGGCACGTCCATCACCAAGAGAACTGGTCGGCCTGGAAAAAGATCTTCGGCCCTCCACCCTACAATAAAGAGACCGTGGGCATACCCTTCAGGAAGTACGACCTCAGCGTGGTCCACACCAAGGGAGCCTATCACCTCTTCACCTGGGGGCCGACCAACCACAGCCTCTACAAGAGATGCTGGGTCTCGGGAACGGAGGTCGCCTGCAACCAGAGCATGGACTGGACGAAGATCGAAGGATGTATAAGCTCGCGACCTGCGGCGGTGGTCTGCTACGACAGGATCTATCTATTCGCCCTGAACGATTCCGGATGGATCATCTGGAACCGGGCCGATCCGTCCTCGACCGACGAAGACCCAATCTGGAAGGGTTGGTCGCCTCTAAGAGGACCTTTCGGATCGACCCCTGCCGCCACATCGACCGGAAAGACGATCCACCTATTCGCCCCGAACAAAAATGGCACGATCGTCCACCTCGCCTGGCTGATCGACACAGGTAAGGTCATTGCCAATACGTTAAAGTACGATATGAAATGGCCGGCGGCAACCGCTATGGGCACCAACATCGATCTATTCGGGGTCGAGGGTGACAAGATCGTCCACATCTGGCATAACGGCACCGAGTGGCAGAACCTGGAGATCCTGGGGGGTGAGGTGAGGAGCAGACAAGCGGTGGCCTCCGACGGATCCCAGATCCGGGTTTTCGCCCAAGGGGAGGGCGAGAGGCTCTGGGAGATCGGGTACGTGGCCCAGGCCAACCCTCTAACAACAGAATAATAATAATAATAATAATATGCGAGGGTCAGAGCTCCTCGATAGCCTCCCTCACCAGCCGGTTAGCCTCGCCAGGGTCGGCTCGTCCCCGCGTCTTCTTCATCACCTTGCCCACGATGAAGTTGATGGCTTTATCGTTCCCACCTCTGTAGTCTTCGACCGCCGGGCTGCACTCCGCCACCGCTGCGCATACTGCCACCCGAACGGCGTCGTCCTCTGCTTTGCCCAGCCCCCTAGCCTTCACGATCTCCGCAGGAGATCCTCCTTCGTCCAATATCTGGCGGACGACCTCCACGGCACCCTTCTCTGTGATCGCCTCCAGCCTCAGCATCTCCAGGAGCTCCACCATATGATCCTCGCGGAAGTTCTCTACGGATAGGTCACGGTAGTTCAGCTCCCCCTTGAGAACGTCTGCGACCCAGACCGCGGCCAGCTTCGGCGAGGCCTTGCCCGCCACCCCCTCGTAAAAGTTGGCCACTTTGATCTCCGAGGTGAGAGATTTGGCGTGGTCATCGGTTATGCCGTACTGCGCTTTGAACCGATCTCTTTTGGCGTCGGGAAGCTCGGGAAGCTCTTCTTGGATCAGGGGAACTCAGTCCGCGATCCTCATGGGAACCAGGTCGGGCTCGGGGAAGTAGCGATAGTCATGGGCCTCCGCCTTCGTCCTTATTGAGACCGTGACCCCCCTTAGCTCGTCGTAGTGGCGGGTCTCTTGGACCACCTTCATCCCTCTCCTTCTCACGTTCTTCTGCCTGGTGATCTCGTAGTTCAAGGCCTTCTCCACCCCTTTATGGCTGGAGATGTTCTTGACCTCGGCCCTATCTCCGCCAACCAACGATAGGTTGGAGTCGACCCTCATGGCCCCCTCCAGATCGCCGTCGAAGACGTCCAGATACTCTAAGATGCTCCTCAGCTTGTCCAAGAAGGCTCTGGCTTCTTTGGGCGACCGGAGATCGGGTTCGGTCACCACCTCCAATAAGGCCATCCCGCACCGGTTGTAGTCAACCATGGTATACTTGGCCCGGTCGATGGTTCCCGCATGAACCAGCCTTCCCGGATCCTCCTCCATGTGCACCCGGTTGATCCTGATGACCCGCTCACCATCTTCGCCCTTGATCAGTATGTGCCCGCCTAGGCCCAGGGGATAATCGTACTGGGTTATCTGGAAGGCCTTGGGAAGGTCGGGATAGTAGTAGTTCTTCCTGTAAAAGAGGGTCTCCTCCTGGACGACGCTGTTCACGGCCAGAGCCACCCTGATGGCATACTCTACGGCTTTCTTGTTGATCACCGGCAGGGTGCCCGGCAACCCCAGACAGACCGGGCAGGTGTGGGTATTCGGGTAGTCGTCATGATAGTCTGTGGAACAACCGCAGAAGAGCTTCGAGTTCAGCTTGTTGAGCTGGACGTGGACCTCCAGCCCGATGATCACCTCGTTCTCCATTCAGATCACCTCATGCGGTCTGGCCGCATGATGTGGTGTGGCATCCTCGTAGGCTCGGGACGCCCGGAATATGGTCTTCTCGGCAAAGTGATCTCCTACGATCTGCAGCCCCACGGGCAGGCCTCCGGCGAACCCGCAAGGCAAAGATATGGCGGGCACCCCTGCCAGATTTATGGGCACGGTAAATACGTCGGCCATGTAGAGAGATAGCAGGTCCTGGATGCGTTCCCCTATGCGGAACGCGGGGAAGGGCATGGTGGGCGTGACCAGAACGTCTACATCATGGAAAGCCCGCTGGAAGTCCTCTTTGATCAAGGTCCGCACCTTGAGGGCCTTGAGATAGTACCTTCCGTAGTACCCGGCAGAGAGAGCATAGGTTCCCAGGAGTATCCTCCTCTTGACCTCGGGACCGAACCCAGCTGCCCTGATATCCGAGAAGGTGGTATGCCAGTCCTTATCCGTCCCCACCCTCAGCCCGTAACGGAGACCGTCGAACCTGGCCAGGTTGGAGGATGCCTCGCTCATGGCGATGATGTAGTAGGCTGCCAGGGCATACTTGGTATGAGGGAGGCTGACCTCTCTCCAGGAAGCGCCCAGATCCTCCAGGACGGATATGGCATCCCAGACCAACCTCTCCACCGAATTGTCGACACCCTCGCCGAGGTACTCCTTAGGCACCCCGCAGACCATGCCTTTGACCCCGCCCTCCAGACCATCTAGGTATCCGCCTTCGGTCTTCGCCGAGGTGGAGTCGCGCGGGTCATGACCGGCTATCACCTCCAGCACCAGGGCGGCATCTTCGACCGTGCTGGCAAGAGGACCGATCTGTTCCAGGGAGTTGGCATAGGATATGAGGCCGTACCTGGATACCAGACCATAGGTGGGCTTCATGCCCACGATCCCGCAGAAGGAAGCCGGACACCGGATCGAACCTCCTGTATCGGAGCCGAGAGAGCAGGGTGCCTCGCCTGCAGCCACCGCCGCCGCGCTACCACCACTGGACCCTCCAGGTACCCTCTCCGTATTCCAGGGGTTGCGGGTGGGACCGAAGCAACTGGTCTCCGTGGACGTTCCCATGCAGAACTCGTCCATGTTGGTCTTGCCAATGATTATGGCCCCCTCCGCCTTCAGCCGTTCGATAACGTGGGCGTCGTAAGGAGGTATGTAACCCTGGAGTATCCGCGAGCTGCAGGTGGTCTCTATCCCCCGTGTGGATATGGAATCTTTGATGGCTATGGGTATCCCCGCCATCCGACCGGCCCAGGGAGATCCGTCGAACTTCCTCGCCCGGGCCAGGGCAGACTCTTCGGCCAGGGCGTTGTAGGCATTCAGCCGGCTCCGCTTGACCCGCTCCAGGAGAGCGCTGATCACTTCTTCGGCCGATCCCGAGGCGATCTCTTCTTTAAGCTCTCTCAACATGAGATCACACGATCCTGGGGCTCTTGAAGTAGTCGTTCTCCCTCTTAGGAGCGTTGCAGAGGGCTTCTTCCTGGGGCAGAGACTCTTTCGCCACGTCCTCCCGGAAGACGTTGACAATATCCACCACCCGGTAAGTGGGTTCCACATCTTCTGTATCCAACTCGTCGAGCTGGTGGAAGTAGTCCAGAACGGTGTTGAACTGGCCTACAAACTCCTCCTTCTCGTTCTCGGCGACCTTTATGCTGGCCAGCCAACTAATGTGATCCACATCTTCTCCGGTAATCATGCCTATCCCAACATTGATCCTTCTTGGGGGCAATAAAATCCTGAGAGGCTATCAACCTTTTGCCGGACGAGGGGCGGGACCGGGACCGCTGCAACCTGCGCATTATCAGAAATATTGTGTACAATAAAAATAGTAGCGGGCTCGCCGGGATTTGAACCCGGGATGAGGGCTATCTCCGCCTAGAAGTTGGCACCGGAGGCCCCCGTGTTATCCAGACTATACTACGAACCCAGCTAGCTTTCGAGTACGATCTCTATGTTGACGTTCTTAGGTACGTGTATGCGCATGAGCTGTCTGAGGGCACGCTCATCTGCGTCCAGATCTATCAGACGCTTGTGCACTCTCATCTCCCAGTGGTCCCAGGTAGCGGTCCCCTCGCCGTCGGGGCTCTTCCTGGTAGGGACCACCATCCTCTTAGTGGGCAACGGTATCGGGCCTGCCATATGCACGCCCGTTCGCTGGGCGATCCCCTTGACCTGGCCACATATATCGTCCAAGGTCTGGGGATCAGTCCCGGAAAGTCGTATCCTAGCTTTCTGCATACTTTAACACCGGTAAATTTTAAGTTAACGGGGTGTTGTCTCCATGCACATACCCGCAGCGATCGTCTGACCCATATCTCGGATGGCAAACCTGCCCATCTGGGGGATCTCCTTTACCTTCTCGATCACCATGGGCTTGACGGGAACCACGGTAACTATGGCGGCATCGCCAGCCTTGATAAAGGCGGGATCCTTCTCCTTCACGGCACCGGTCTTGGGGTCGAGCTTGGCCTTCAGCTCGGTCAGGGTGCAGGCTATCTGAGAGGTGTGGCAGTGGAATACAGGGGTGTATCCAACAGATATGGCACTGGGATGTTGCAGGACCACGATCTGGGCGGTGAACTCCTTGACCACCGTGGGCGGCGTATCGGGATGACCGCAGACATCGCCTCTCCTGATATCCCTCTTGCCTACACCTCTTACGTTCCAGCCGATGTTATCACCGGGCAGAGCCTCATCGTACTCCTCGTGGTGCATCTCGATCGACTTGACCTCGCCGGTGACACCCGCGGGCTCGAAGATTATCATGTCGCCCTTCTTGATCACGCCGGTCTCGACACGGCCCACAGGAACGGTTCCCACACCGGAGATGGTGTAGACGTCCTGTACAGGCAACCTGAGAGGCAGTTTGGTCGGCTTCTCCGGTTCTTTCAGGTCGTCCAGAGCCTGCAATAGGGAGGGACCTTTGTACCAAGACAGTTTGTCACCCCTCTCGACCACGTTGTCTCCTACAAAAGCGGAAACCGGTATGAAGGGTATATCGTCTACCTTATATCCTACCATCCCAAGCAGCTTGCCGACCTCATCTTTGACCTCGTTGAACCTCTCCTCGCTGTAATCGGATGCGTCCATCTTGTTCACGGCAATTATGAGCTGGTTGAGCCCCAGGGTCCTTGAGAGGAAAACATGTTCTCTCGTCTGGGCCATAACACCATCGGGTGCTGCCACCACAAGAACCGCGGCATCTGCCTGGCTGGCTCCGGTGATCATATTCTTGATGAAGTCTCTGTGACCCGGGCAGTCCACTATGGTGAAGTAATACTTGTCCGTATCGAACCTCTGGTGGGCGATATCTATGGTCACGCCCCTCTCTCGCTCCTCTTTGAGGCTATCCATGACCCATGCAAACTCGAAACTGCCCTTACCCTTGGCCTCGGCCTCTTTCTTGAACTTCTCAATAACGTGAGGAGAAATGGTTCCCGTATCGAGCATCAGCCGGCCCACTAGAGTGGACTTACCGTGGTCGACGTGTCCGATGAACGCTAGGTTCATATGTGGCTTTTCTTGTGCCATCTATCATATCCTCCGATTAACTCTTAGCTGTGTATCTTCCTCTATCAGTTTTAAATCTTTTCAAAGAAGGCCTTAAGCCTTCAGGTAATCGCCAGGCGTAGGCATATCTGGCTTTAGACCCTTGCGGGTGCGGATCTGGCGCACCGTTTCTTTCATCACCGATACCGGGACGGGCTCGAACCCGGCAAACTCGGTGCTCCACAGAGCCCTGCCTTCCGTGGCACCTCTGATATCTCCGGCGAAGCCGAACAGGTCCGCCACAGGCACCTTCGCCTTGAGGATAATCATGTCGCCCTCGGTGTCCATGCTGAGGATGACCCCTCTGCGTCCCTGGACCTCCGACATGGCGCCGCCCATCTGGTCCTGGGGTACCTGTATATAGACGTTCTGGAACGGTTCTAACAGGACGGGTTCGGCCATGAGTATACCTGCCTGGACCGCCTGCCTGACCGCCGGGATGACCTGAGCAGGGCCGCGGTGTATGGCATCCTCGTGGAGCTTCACGTCCATGAGCTTGACCTTGATCCCCTGAGAAGGCTCTCGGGTGATGGGACCTTTCTTGGTGGCCTCTTCGAATCCTTCCAGGATGAGCTCCATCGTCTCCCGGAGATACTGGATCCCCTTGGTCATGTTCAGGAATATGTTGGACCCAGAGACGGCCACAATGCTCTTGGCCTCGTCCTTCACCATGCCCTTTTTCATCAGGACCTGTCTGCGATCCAGCTCCTGCATCGTCATGGAGAACTCGCCTTCTTTGATAGCGGCGACAATATCGAGTTCCAGAGGCTCGACCTCGATGTAGAACCGGTTGTGGTGGTTGGGCGACTTACCTTCGACCTCATGGGGGGTCTTGCCCGTGACCGACTCTCTGTAGACCACGATCGGCGGCGAGGTGGTGATCTCTACGCCCTTGTCCCTCTGAATCCGGTAGGCGACGATCTCCAGGTGAAGTTCGCCCATACCAGACATTAGGTGCTCCCCGGTCTCTTCGTTGATATTGATATACAGTGTGGGATCTTCTTTCGCCACCTGCCTCAACACCTCTACCAGCTTGGGAAGATCGCGGGTATTCTTGGCTTCCACAGCTACGGTAACTACAGGCTCGCTCACATGTTTTATGTCCTCAAAGGGTATCATCTCGGGATCGGAGGTTACCGTGGAACCCACGAAGGCGTCTCTTAGGCCTGTCACTGCGGCTATATTCCCGGCAGGGATCATTTCTACCTCAATCCGCTCGGCGCCCATGAAGATACCCGTCTGCTGGACCCTGTTTTTCTTGGCGCTGCCAGAGATGTTCAGCTCCATGCCTCGCTCCAGCGAACCAGAGAAAAGCCTACCTGTAGCCACCTCACCGGCATGTGGATCGAGCGAGATATCGGTGACCATGAAAGCCACCGGACCGTTGGGATCGCATTCGTCCATGGACTTGGCAACCTTGCTGTTCTCGTCGCCATGCCAGATTACCTTGACACGCCCCTTCTGTGCATCTAGTGGACTTGGAAGGAAGCGGATGACCATGTCGTTGACCGCTACGTAAAGAGGACATTTCTGGGCCAGGGTCTTCATGTCTCCGTCCCGGCAGTAGTCGAAAACTTCCCCGAATCCTACGCCAGTGCCCTTCATCTGGGGAACGCTGATGGCCCAGTTGTAGAGTGCAGATCCGAAAGCGACACTGCCATCGGCGGCATCGAGCTTCCATCCTGCCTTGTACTTCTCCTCACTCATGCCCCTGATCAACTTGTTTATGTTGTCGATCAAGGTACCCAGGCGGATCTGCATCTCCTGCTTGTCCACCTTGAGCTCGTTGATGAGCCGGTCGACCTTGTTGACAAAGAGAACAGGATGCACGTTCTCCTTCAGAGCCTGCCTCAAGACCGTCTCGGTCTGGGGCATCGCCCCCTCGACAGCATCTACCACAACCACAGCGCCATCCACAGCACGCATCGCCCTGGTGACGTCACCACCAAAGTCGACGTGACCAGGGGTATCGATCATATTGATGAGGTACTCGTCACCCTTATATTCGTGGACCATGGAGACGTTGGCAGAGTCTATGGTGATCCCTCTGGCCTGCTCTAGCTCATCAAAATCCATGAAAAGTTGCTTACCGGCCAGCTCCATCGATATCATGCCCGCACCTGCGAGCAGGTTATCAGACAAGGTAGTCTTGCCGTGATCGATATGTGCAACAATTCCAATGTTTCTGATCATCTCAGGCTGGTCCATCAGCGTCTTTACACGCTCTGCCATCTTCTTCCTCTTGCCCATATCACGCCTCACGAAGTTTGAAATGAAGATATAAACTTCAAAGTTCTCGCATCCATCTTCCTCCCCCTATATAAGCCTTCGGACCTCTATGAGAAGGTCTCTACCACCGGTTTCTGCCCCGAGGCACCCAGATAATGCAAAATATATTTATATCAGAAGATATTATGAGTAAAGCTTATATCGATGAGATGGGATGGTCACAGGGTTTTTGCAATGGCACGCTTGGTGATGAAGTTTGGTGGATCCTCGGTGGCCGACGGTACGAAGATCAGAAATGTTGGCCGGCTGGTCAAGAGCTTGAGCAAAGAGAACGAGATCGTCCTGGTGACTTCTGCGCTAGGGGGTGTTACCGACGAACTTCTGGAGTGCGCCAAGACCTCGGCCACTGAAGGAAAAATAGAAGACGTGACCGCCTTCATGGACAGGCTGAGCAAGAGGCACAACCAGGCTACCATAGAAGCTATCAAAGACTCCTTGATCATAAAAGAGGTGATCGGGACCACATCCCAGAAGCTCAGCGAGCTGGAGAAGGCCTACACAGGCATCTGTTATCTGGGCGAGCTCACCCCAAGATCGGTAGACTACATATCCAGCCACGGCGAACAGATAGCTGCACCCATCCTCTCAGGCGTCTTGAGAGATATGGGACTGGTGTCTAGGCACTACACGGGTGGGGAGGCCGGCATCATCACCACCGGCCCGCACGGTAGCGCGAGACCCCTGGAGAAGACCTACGAGCTCATCAATCAGAGGCTGATGCCCATAGAGGGCGTACCGGTGGTGAGCGGTTTCATCGCAGAAGACGAGACAGGAAATATCACCACCCTGGGGAGGGGCGGCTCTGATTTCACCGCATCGATAATCGGGGCGGCCATCGAAGCGGACGAAATATGGTTCTGGAAAGACACATCTGGAGTCCTCACCACAGATCCCAGGATAGTACCCAGAGCCAAAAATATACCTCTCATCTCCTACAGGGAAGCCATGGAAATGTCCTACTTCGGGGCTAAGGTCCTCCATCCGCGTGCCATCGAGCCTGCCATCAGGAACGGCATCCCTGTGAGGGTGAAGTGCACATTCGATCCTGACTATCCCGGTACTCTGATCGTCCAGGAAGACATACCCACTGAAGGGGTGATCAAGGCGGTGACCGTCTCAGATAACGCGGCCCTTTTGAACATATCCGGCGCAGGGATGATAGGTACGCGTGGGGTCGCGGCCCGGGCGTTCAGTGCCCTGGCCGATGCAGGGGTAAACATCGTCATGATCTGCCAGGGATCTTCGGAAGCGAACATATCGATCGTGGTGGAAGATCCCCAGCTCGACGTTGCGGAGATAGCCCTTCGGGCAGAGTTCCCCACAAACGTGGTCAGGGACATATCCCACAACAAAAATGTCTGCACCGTGGCGGTGGTGGGTGCGGGTATGGCGGGAACGCCCGGGGTGGCCGGCAGGGTTTTCAGCGCCATGGGCCGGGCGAAGGTAAATGTGGTCATGATCAGCCAGGGGTCCAGCGAGCACAACATATCCTTCGTAGTGAGCGCCGAGGACGCAAAGAAAGCTGCGCAGGAGCTGCACAAAGAGTTCAGGCTAGACGGAGAAGAAGCATGAAGAAGCTCACTTACGCTAAGTCAGGTGTGGACATCAGGATGGAAGAAAAGGCTATCTCCGCCATGAAGGGGGTGATGACCAGCAAGCGGAAAGGCTTCGGCAGACCGCTTACCAATATCGGTCACTACGCTGGTCTGATAGACATGGGCAACTTCGCCCTCGCCATGACCACCGATGGGGTGGGGAGCAAGGTCCTGATCGCCAACGCCTTGAAAAAATGGGATACGGTAGGCATCGACTGCATGGCCATGAACGTGAACGACCTGCTGGCCATAGGCGCCGAGCCCATGGCCTTCGTGGACTACCTGGCTCTGGAAAAGGTCGACCCGGAGATGACCGCCCAGATCGCGATAGGCCTGGATAAGGGGGCGGAGATCTCCAACCTATCCATCGTGGGCGGCGAGACGGCATCCCTGCCAGAGATTATAAAGGGGTTCGATCTGGCAGGCACCTGTATCGGCATGGTAGATAAGGATAAGATAATCACCGGTGAGCGGATCGAGAAGGGCGACGCCGTTTTGGGACTGCCCAGCTCTGGTCTGCACAGCAACGGTTACACCCTGGCCAGGCGGATCGTCGAGGAGTCGGGCTATTCGTACTTCGACAAGATGCCCGGGTCCGGACGTACCATCGGGGAAGAGCTGCTGGAGCCCACCAAGATATACATGGAAGCCCTGGACCTGATCGATAAGTTCGATGTCCACGGCTTCGCCCATATCACCGGCAGCGGGCTTCTGAAGCTCCACAGGATCACCAGTTATGGGTTCGAGATAACCGATCCGCTGGAGCCCCAGCCCGTCTTTCGGTTCCTCCAGGAGGAAGGAAACGTAGACGAAGACGAGATGTACAGGACCTTCAACATGGGGATGGGATGGGTCGTCGTCCTGCCGGAAGATGAGGCCGAGGATGCCTGCAAGATGATCGCCGGTGCCAAAATTGTGGGGTCGATAGTGGAAAGCGGGCTGAAACTGGACGAGATGGAACTGAGATGATATCGAAGAGGAAAAGCGGTCTTAGGCGGCCCCCGCCTCTTCTTCGGCCACCTCCCCAAAGAGTTCCACCAGCCTCTCCTTGATATCTTTCATGGCCTCGATGCCGGGGCCGCCCAAATCCAGGGGTGATCGGCCAGATAGGTCTGCCTCTATCAGGTTCGTGTCATAGGGTATGGTTCCCAGTATGGGCACATTCATCTCTGCGAGTTTATCCTTGATGATCTTGGGATCTTCAGGAGCCTTGCTGATCACCGCCATGATCCTCTCGACGCCCAGATCTTCGCTCAGCTTTTTGATCCGCTCCAGGGTCTCGACGGACCGAAGGCCCGGCTCTACCACGGCTATCATGACGTCTACACCCCTGGTGGTACCCCGGCCCAGGTGTTCGATCCCGGCCTCCATGTCCATGATCACCAGGTCTTTCTCTCGCAGGATGACGTGTCTCAGAAGAGCGCGGAGAAAGGCGGTCTCCGGGCACATGCAGCCGCTTCCACCGGTATCTACCGTACCCATCACCACAAACTTCACCCCGTCTGGACTCACACAACCACACGTCTCCACAACGTCGTCCACCTTGGGGTTGAGTTTGAACATCCCGAACTCGGCACCCGCTCGCTTGGCCACCATATCCTTGTAGGCGGTGATGGGTTTGGGGTTCTCCTCCGCCCCCAGTGCCGAGGCCAGGTTCATGTCCGGATCCGCGTCTATGGCCACGACGTTGTACCCGTCCCGAGCGAATAGGCGAGCCAGGGTACCCGCCAGGGTGGTCTTGCCTACACCACCCTTTCCTGAGATAGCTATCTTAATTGTAATACCTCCAAAAGGACCCTTATGTAAATATGCCAGGCAACCAGAGTTTATATCGTTTCTGGCTGTATAAAATGTGAGCGTAAGCGAACATTTACTTGTTGTATACGATGTATAACATTGTGTACTCGATGCGCTGTTCAGGTGGTGGTAGAGCGATGCAAGAGACGGAGAGGCGCAACAGCGAGCCTGTCAAGGACCCCTCGGCGAAGAAAAACCAGCTCGGCCTCAACGCATCGGAGCTGCTCGGAGATCGGTACCTCAGACGAGATGAAAGAGGACGGGTAGCGGAGACCCCTGACCAGATGTTCCGGCGGGTGGCGGAGCATGTGGCCTCGGCAGAGTTTCGTTTTGGTGGCGACAGAGTCAAATTGTCCCGAAAGTTCGGCGCTATGATGAGAGATGGGCAATTTCTGCCCAACTCGCCCACCCTGATGAACGCCGGGCACTCGCAAGGCCAGCTCTCAGCCTGTTTTGTGATCCCGATAGAGGATTCTCTGGTGGGCATATTCGACGCCCTGAAAGAGATGGCCATAATACACCAGAGCGGCGGAGGCACCGGGTTCTCATTTTCCAGGCTCAGGCCCAGGGGAGACCCCATCAGGTCCACGGGCAGGGTAGCAAGCGGTCCGGTATCCTTCATGGGGATCTTCGACGCGGCCACCGAGGTTGTGAGACAAGGGGGGCGTCGCAGGGGAGCCAACATGGCAGTCCTCCGAGGAGACCACCCAGATATCAGGGAGTTCGTCCACGCCAAAGACCGTCCGGGCCATCTGGAAAACTTCAACATCTCGGCGGGGGTCTCGGACGAGTTCATGCACAGGGCACTCACCGGTGGAGATATCGAACTTGTCAACCCCAGGACGGGGAAGGCAGTAGAGACCGCGAGCGCCTCAGATCTCCTCGGAGAAATCGCAGCTTCCGCCTGGCAGGGAGGCGACCCCGGCATCCTCTTCCTGGACAGGATTAACAGGGCCCATCCCCTCCCTGGCATCATCGAGGCCACCAACCCATGTGGAGAACAGCCGCTCCTCCCCCACGAGTCCTGCAACCTGGGCTCGGTCAACCTGTCCAAGTTCGTGGAGAGAAAGGAGATCGACTGGGACCGGCTAGGAAAGACGGTGGCCCTGGGGGTGCGGTTTTTGGACAACGTGATCGAGGTGAACCACTTCCCCCTGACCAAGATGCGAGAGGCCACCCTCAAGGCCAGGAAGATAGGACTGGGGGTGATGGGGTTCGCGGATATGCTGATAAATATGGAGGTCTCCTACAACTCCAAAGAAGCCCTCCAGGTGGCAGAAGATGTGATGTGCTTCGTCTCTTGCGAGGCGAGAGAGATGTCGAGACGGCTGGGGAGGGAACGAGGCTCTTTCCCCCTCTTCGAGAGGAGCTCTTTGGAGGGAGACGCCATGCGCAACGCCACGGTCACCACCATCGCTCCCACGGGATCCATAAGCATCATCGCTGGAACCAGCCCCGGTATCGAGCCTCTCTTCGCGGTCTCCTTTGCACGAAACCTGCTCGGCAAGAAGGTGGTGATGACCTCGCCCCTCTTCGAGAAGGTGGCCCGGGACCAGGAGGTGTACAGCGAGTCCTTGATGAAAGAGATCGCCAGGAAGGGGCGAATCGGGGATATGGTGGGTGTTCCCCGCTGCCTGAAGGACCTCTTCGTCACCGCCCTGGAGGTTTCGCCCGAGCAGCACGTGCGCATCCAGGCCGCCTTCCAGAAGCATACCGACAACGGCGTCTCCAAGACCGTGAACCTGCCAACAGAAGCAACGATCGAGGACGTTTTAAAAATATTCCATTCGGCGTACAGGCAGGGGTGCAAAGGCATCACAGTCTACAGATATGGATGCAGGGAGCAGGTCCTCTACCTGGGAGAAGGCATGCACTGGGCGCCGGAGGGTTGTGGGGTCTGCGAGCAGGGCATCCGATAAAACTAAACATCGGTTCGTCCATTTAATAGAGCATGAAGATCGGGATCGTCGATACCAACTTCGCCCGGTACGACATGGCCCGGGCCGCCATCCGGGAGCTTAGACGGGGATGCTCGGCCCAGATCGAAAGGCGTACCGTGCCCGGGGTGAAGGACCTGCCCGTGGCGGCCAAACGACTGATCGAGCTCGAAGGATGCGATATGGTAATGGCCCTGGGGATGCCCGGCCCCCAGGAGATCGACAAGACCTGCGCCCACGAGGCATCCACGGGCCTGATCATGGCCCAGCTCATGACCAACACCCACATCATCGAGGTCTTCGTCCACGAGGACGAGGCAGGAGACGAACGTGAGCTGGCCTCTCTTGCGGAGCAGAGGACCAGAGAGCACGCCAGAAACGTGATCAAGCTCCTCTACCATCCGGAAGAGCTGACCAGGGAGGCTGGAACCGGCCAGCGTGAGGGGTTCGAGGACGCGGGGCCGCTTGGGCGTTAGGAAAAAAGCAGAAATGCGGCCGAGGTCACTCGATCTTCTTGAACCTCGATCCTTTCGCCCCGCATACGGGGCACTTCTCGGGCGGCTCCTTCCCCACCGTCATCCCGCAGACGGGACAGACGTAGTAAGGGTAATCTTCCTCCTTGGACGCCTCCAGGCTGTCCATCATATCCTGATAGAGCCGGGCGTGGATCGCCTCCACATCGTTGGCGTACCGGAAGGTTCTCTCTGCAGACTTGTTTCCCTCGGCCTTGGCCGCCTCGATCATCTCAGGATACATATTTTTGTACTCTTGGATCTCACCGACTACCGCTTCTTGTAGGTTCTCTCCGGTGGCCTTGACGGCGTTGAGGGCCTTGAGGTGGTTGTTTGCATGAATCGTCTCAGCCTCGGCCGCCGCCCGGAAGAGCCTGGCAGCCTGCGAGTAGCCCTCTTGGTCTGCCTTGGCGGCGAAGGCGAGGTACTTACGGTTCGCCTGGGCCTCGCCCGCGAAGGCCTCTTTCAAGTACTTCTCCGACAGGGACATGGTCTATACTTATCCGATAACTTCAATAAAAATGTTTGGGTTGTACATTTCACTGGGTGCATTCGCATAGCATGTCCTTCAGAAGAAGCTCGCCAACGTCACCTGCGTGGCGCCGCCAATCGTACCGGACT
>CAYQFP010000006.1:0-26494 GCA_964416865.1 uncultured Methanotrichaceae archaeon | reverse complement strand
AAGTTTGGATCCCATAATTATTGGCGATTTTGGAGGGGGGTCCGGAATGGGAATTCTTCGCTGTTTTCTATGGGTAAATGTAAATCGGTGGGTCAGATCGGCAACGCCCGGGACGGCGATCACCAGCCCCTGCGCTCGCGGTAGATCTCCAGCATCGTCTCCACCGTTCCTGGGTCTACCATGCCCATGGTGGTTATCGTATCGTAGAACCTCTTGGGCACCTTGATCTCGGCGAGGTCGAACCCCTCGCGCCGCTTGAACCTGTACTTCTCCTCGAAGATCCTCTTGCCAAGGTCGTCTAAGTCTTCCTGGGTCTTCTCGATCCCTATGGCCTCCAATGCGTCGATTATGTTCTCGTTGGTGTAGACACCCCGGGCGAAGAGACACCCCACCAGGGAATTGAAGACGCCCCGGGAATCATCCTCTTTGATGATGGCGTCTACCATCTCTTCCGGATTGAGCTGTTTCTTGGCAGCCTTCTGATCGATGCTGTAACCGGCGTTGTCCAGATGAGAGTGCCTTACCCCCACGATCTGGCCCACGATGGATGCTGGCCCCGTGTGGTACCCGGCCACCTCGTTTCCTGCCAGGGCCATGGCAAACTCCTTCCCGCCGTACATATCCGAAGCCAGCTCCACCCCCTGAGCGAGGGCGGCGTAGAACTCGTTGGGCATCCCGACGATATGGTCTATGGCTTTTTGGTACCCTTTGATGTTGTTCCACTGGAGAGGAACTCCCAGGGTCTCCTGGGGGGTGATCAGGTCCCGCTCGTAGGCCTCTGTTGCCCAGCCCAGGACCACGCCTGTGCTCATGACGTCCATCCCGTACCGCTCACAGGCCTCGATTAGCTCCAGCAGACCAGCCGGATCGGACACGCCCAGGTTCGATCCCAGGGCGTAGATCAGCTCGTAGTCGTAGGATACCTTCCTGATCTCGAACTCATGATGCGAAGCAAAAGACGTCTTGAGCATGCCGATATGGACGCAGCCGATGGGACAATGAGCACAAGATACCTTCCGGAACAGATAATCGTCCGCGAAAACCTCGCCGCTGATATTCGCCGCCCCCTCGAAGCTGGTGCTCTGGAAGTTCCTGGTGGGCAGGCCCTTGAGCTGGTTGAGGACGTTGATGTTGATGGAGGTGCCGATATCGTGATACTTATTCATGACGTCGGTCTGGACCGCGATGCTGTAGAGTTTGTTGTAGATCTTTCTGTACCTTCCCGGGTCCGGGACCTCGATGTCTTCTGTACCGGAGATCACCAGGGCCTTGAGGTTCTTGGACCCGAAGACCGCACCTAGCCCAAGCCTGCCGAAGTGCCTGTAGGTATCCACCATAACCCCGGCGTACTTGACCAGCTTCTCCCCGGCAGGGCCGATCCTGATTATGCTCCGCCTGCCCACGCCGGTTTCCACCTCTCGAAGGATGAACCCCACGGTGGTGGCGTTTATGCCCCAGACTGAGGTGGCGTCTTTGATCTTCACATCGTCGCTGGTGATAGAAATGTAAGATGGTCTGTCCGCCGCACCTCTGATCACTATCGACTCGTGCCCGGCAAACCTCATGGCCATTGCCAGCCTACCCCCGGCATAGGACTCGCCCAGCTCGCCGGTGAGGGGCGACTTGAAGGCGGTCACGGTCTTGGTCACCACCGGGAATAGGGCGTTGAGAGGCCCTATGCTGAAGATGATCGGCGCCTCTGGCGATAGAGGATCGACGCCCGGAGGGCACTCTTCCAGAAGGAGCTGGGTGGCCACGCCTGTGCCCCCCAACCATCTTTCGAAGAGCTCGTCTTTCTCTTCTACCCAGCTCTCCTTCTTGCCGAGGTCAATATACAGAACTCTTCTGAGCATCCGGTCCTCCTAAAGCCGGTACATCTTCCAGCTCGAGCACGTCGTGGGGACAGAAGGCCACGCACGCCCCGCAGTGCCTGCACTTGACCGCCTTCTCGTCGCCGTCCAGAGATATCGCTCCGATGAGACAGGCGTCGACGCACTCACCACAGCCGTTGCAGAGATCTTTGTGGAATATCACGCCCCCGTCCTCTCTTCGTTCCAGGGCCTCTGTGGGGCAGGCTTTCACGCAGGGAGGATCTCTACAGGCGTGGCAGACCACCACCACGAAATCTCCTTCGATCCCGCCCTGGGTCTTGATCTTGATGGCGCTCCTGTCCAGAGAGACGTGACCGGTATTTATCCGGCTGCAGGCAAACATGCAAGAGAGACAACCGATGCACCTCTCGGGGTGGGCGACCTTCAGCCTATGCAAATACCGATCCTCCTGTTCATCTCCGCATTTTGGCGTTTTATTTACTTACTCTACATCGGCGAATCTATCTCCAAGCAGTTTCAGCACATCGGGCAGGGTGGTGTATTCCATCTCCTCTAAGGGCAACCTGTGTGGCTCGAATGGGCCGTGCCGTCTCATGTAGTCGGTGATCTCTCCGACCCTCTGTCTGGTATTGTCGAAGGCAGGATCGTCGAATAGGTCCACCGGTCCGACGAAGGTGCCGTTCGCTATCTGGAACCCGGCGGCGATGACCCTGGGCGGGCCGTCGAACCTGGTGGGGTGGGCATCGCCGAAGGCACAGGGCATCAGGGGTCCGTTGTGGCTGCCCCTCATCCAACCGCTGACCAGATGACCCAGAGCAAATGGCTCCAGTACCTCACCCAGGGCGGGCAGTCCCGACTGGCATCGCACCAGGGCCACGGGGTCATCCTTGCCCACGTACTTGCCCGCGGTCTGGTACAGCTTCTCCGTGCTGATCGCGGCCACGGCCTCGTCTTCGGGCAGCTTGCCCGGCTTGGGGAATACCCTCTTGATCACGTACCTGCTCTTGGCGCCGACGAGGGCCAGGATGTCGTACATCTCTTCGGGCGAGTTCATGAAGACCCTCTTGTGCTTCATGATGTCCCAGATCTCGAAGACGAACCCATGGTGGAGCCCGGGGTCGATGATCAGGCCGGCGGTGTTGAAGGGGTCGGCGAACATCTTGAAGATGGGGAAGTTGAAAGCTCCCGGCTCGGTCTTGTCCATCATGAAAGCGATCAGCGGCTCTGCGCCACGCTCTTCGAACTCCAGCTCTGCAACGCCGGGCCCCATACCCTTGATGTTCCCGCTAAAGGCGTCGGCCAATATGTCTTGCCCTGCTCCGTAAAGCTTCAGCTCCTTGGCTTTCTCCGTTCCCTTGAGAAACGTCTCCCAGGCCAGGCCGTGGATCTCGGGGTTGTCCGCGCCCAGGGTATGGCTCATCAAGAGCTGGAGGTCGTCGCCTACGGCCATTATCTTGAAGTCGATGAGCTTTCCAGACTCTTTTTCCGGTGCCAGCATCGATTCTGCGGTCTCCATCAATGCGGGATGAACCGAGGAGTGGCCGGGCCATCCGCCGATGTCTGCTTTAATCAGGCTGATAGTGATTTTGCTCAAGTTACAATCTCCGTGCCCATACCGAAGAATGGCATGCAACACGGAGATTGTGAACGGTGCATGTCATTCTGCGATATGTCGTTAATTACGTTATCTTATTTTTCATTGTACATAAAGTATAAGTTTATGTGCACAAGTAAATCCGACCGAATGGGGGACTTACTTGTCTATTCTTATAAAGCTTTTGAGAAGTCTCGTTATTTGTCTCAGAGGTTTTATAACTCAACCGCATCATCAACTACCGTCAAGGAGCATCTGGTCTTATGGAAGTAATCACAAAGTATTATGTGGAAACGGATCTTCCCATTGCGAAAGCGGCAGAGGCCATCGCCGCCGAGCAGTCTACCGGAACTTGGACCGAGGTGGAGAAGGCCAAGTACGTGGAGACCCTCGCAGGAAGGGTGATTGAGGCAGAAGGGAACCTCGTGGAGATCGGATTCCCCGAGGAACTCTTCGAGCCTGGAAACATACCCCAGTACCTATCGGTGGTGGCGGGCAACCTCTTCGGCCTGGGATCGATCGATAAGGTACGCCTCTTAGACGTGATCTTCCCGGAGAGCCTGGTGCGGGCGCATCAGGGTCCCATGTTCGGGATCGAGGAGGCTCGCAATATTCTGGGGGTCCACGACCGGCCCCTGGCAGGCACGATAATCAAACCCAAGGTGGGTCTCAATCCCAAAGATACCGCCGAGGTGGCGGGCCAGGCGGTCAGAGGCGGTCTGGACCTCATAAAAGACGATGAGACCCTGACCGACCAGGCGTTCTGTCCCATGACCGATCGGGTCGAAGCGGTGATGTCCGAGCTGGACAGGGTGGAGACCGAGACCGGCAAGAAGGCTTTCTACGCTGTGAACGTCACCACCGGTGCCGATGAGATATTGGAGAGGGCCGAGAAGGTCACGGATCTAGGTGCCAACATGGTGATGGTGGACGTCCTCACGGCAGGCTTCGGTGCCCTGGAGGTTCTCTCCAGGAACGTCAAGGTGCCCGTACATGTCCACCGGACCATGCACGGTGCGATGACACGGGACAGGCATCATGGCATATCCATGGTTGCCATATCCCGGCTGGTCAGGCTGGCGGGCGGGACCAACCTTCACACAGGTAGCTATCTGGGAAAGATGGCTGGTGATGTGGGAGAGCTGGACGCGTGCAGAGACTCGTTGAGAGAGGACTGGTATGGTCTGCGTAGCGTCTTCCCCGTGGCGTCTGGCGGTCTTCATCCCGGGAACGTGAGCGCCAACCTCGACGGCTACGGTGAGGACTGCATAGTCCAGGCAGGTGGCGGTGTGCATGGCCACCCCGGTGGGACCACCGACGGAGCGAAGGCAATGGTTCAGGCGGTTGATGCCTGGCGGAAAGGGGTTTCGGTGAAAGATTACGCGGCAGATCACAGGGAGCTCAAAGCGGCTATCGAGTTCTGGAGTGACTGAGGCATGTTAGAACGTGATAAAAATATCTGGTCAAAACCGAAGAGTTTATATTGGTACATGTCTCTGTTCAGAAGGTCTATCACGAGTTTAGTGATGTAGCGCTGTCTGAAAGCGATATAGATGTTGTGAGGGTAGAGGGATCAGATGACAAGACACGAGATCTTATCCGAGATTAAAAGCGCTGAGGCGGAGGCTCGGGCGAGTACCGAACGAGCCCATCAGGAAAAGGAGCAAAAGATCTCCGACGCCACTGCCGAAGCAGCAAACATAGTGAGGGACGCTGATAGCGAGGCGCAAGCGGAATATGACAAGCGTCTCGCCGAGGCCGCTGGTCAGATCGAATCCAAAAAGATGTCTATAATAGATAGCGGCATAAATAACGTTGATTCGATGAGGAGCAAGGCCAGCGCTAACGTGGACGTTGCGGTTGAGCACCTTATAAAGGAGTTTATGGGGTTGTCATATGTTTAAACCCGTTCAGATGAGCCGGGTCGTCGTTGCCGGTTCGAAGAACGTAATCGATCCTGTCATAGAAAAACTGCATGAACAGAACCTGTTGCATATAGTCAACTATTCTGGTAGTGATGACGCCTTTAAGACGGGCAAGTCATTTGAGAGGGCTCATGAAATCTCCGAACAGCTCATAAAGCTCAGGTCGATCGAGAGATACCTGAACATCACGGAAAAAATTCCAGATAGAGAGTTCACCGAGTCTGAGGTCGTATCTCAGATGGGCGACATCCTCGATCGGATTGGTGCCGATGTGATCGCCGCATACGAGCGCATCGCAGTGATCGAGAACGATGTTAAGGTCAAGCAAGACCAGATATCTGCGATGGAACCTCTCTCGGCACTCCCCGTCCCGTTGGAGCTGTTAAGCGGTTACGAGTCACTTGCCACCTTCGTTGGCATCGTCGATTCGCCGGTGGAGTCAGACGTATCCGGTGTTTCCCCCTCGAACGAGGTCTTCTCGGTAGGTGATAAGGCTGTAGCGGTTTTCGTGCCGGTCGATAAGGCCAGCGCGGTATCGGGCGTACTTGCGGAGCACGGCTTCTCGGAGACGTCGCTGCCCAAAGATATCAGCGGGAGCATATCCGGAGCCATCACCACACTGGGGTCGGATATCAAGTCGCTGGGATCAGAGAAAGAGCCACTACAAAAGAAGCTGAACGATCTCAAGGCGCAACACGAAGATGCCATACTGGCCGTGGACGAGTATCTGTCGATCAAGGCACAGAAGGCCGAAGCTCCAATGCAGTTCGCTTCGACGGAGAACGCCTTTGTGGTGGACGGCTGGGTTCCAACCGACCAGTTCGATACCTTGAAGAGGGAGATCGAGAGCGCTGCAGGCGGAAGGGTTCAGGTGGAGATGCTGAACGAAGGCGAGGCCGATGAGCTGGTCGAAGCCGGAGAGGATATCCCTACCAAGATAGATAACCCCAGCATAGTCAGGCCTTACGAGCTGATCACACGTCTCTTTGCCACACCCGAATACAAGGAGTACGATCCGAGTCTGTTGATATTCATATTCTTCCCGATAATGTTCGGGATGATTCTGGGTGACGTGGCATATGGTCTGATAACGCTGATCATGATGTTCATGCTCAAGTGCAAGTTCAGGACACCTGGCTGGACTTCGTTGATCAACATCGTCATCATAGCGAGCGTCTGGACCATCATATTCGGCTTCCTGTTCGGCGAGATATTCGGTCCGATGGGTCTGTGGGATTATATCTTCAGTGGGACTCATTATGTGGGTTTCTTGGGCACCGTGTTACATCCGCATCTGGTTGGTGCCGACTTTGGTGCAGGCTTTTATGGTCCTCTTGGCAGGATCGGTCCTTCGGGCATCGGCAGTTTCGATGGGGCGATGTTCCCCATGTACAGGTTGGCGACGGCTTCTGTTTTGGTCTTGATTGGCATAAGCCTATTCATCGCTGTTCTGCATACAGGCATCGGTTCTATATTGGGTGTTAAAACTGAGCTCGCTTACGGCGAGAAGAGACACGCCTATTACGAGAGGCTTCCTGTGCTTCTATTCCAGGTCTTCTTCGCAATCGGTCTGCTTGGACTGATCAAAGGCGGTTTGACTTACCCCTTGGTGCCTCTGAGCGCCCTGGTAATCCTCGTCTCCATCGTCATGATGGTCAAGGGGCCAGAAGGGGTCATGGGTGCGACTCACATACCGTTCTTCGTGAGCAACCTGATATCCTACTTGAGGCTGCTGGCCATAGGTCTTGCCTCTGTGGGTGTGGCCTTTGCCGCAAACAAGCTGGCGTTCTACGTGGTGATGCCCATGCTAAGCGGTCCAGAAGGTGCACACGGCGAGTTCACGACGATTGCGATCGTCATTGGTATAGTTGTGTTGATAATGGTCCACTTCATCAACTTGCTTCTGGGGATTTTGTCTCCGTTCATGCATCCTTTGAGGTTGCATTATGTGGAGATGTTCACGAAGTTCTACAGTCAGCATGGTGGTGGGATCGAATATGCGCCCTTCGGTCACGTCCGAAGGTTCTTGAGAGGCTGAGTTAGAATTAATTAATGGAGGGATAATGAAATGGTAGTAGAGATAATAGTAGATGGTGGAATACTGTATGGACTTATAGCAGTTGGTGCAGGTCTCGCGACCGGGCTTGCCGGCATTGGTGCAGGCGTTGGTGAGCAGGGTATCGGCGCGGCTGTGGTCGGTGTAGTCGCAGAAGAACCTGGGTTCCTGGGCAAGGGTCTCTTCCTGATGCTTCTGCCTGAGACGCTAATCATCTTCGGCCTTGCTGTTTCACTGATATTGATGTTTGCCTGGACACCTTTCGTCTGAATTCACCATCTCGAGGTGGAGAGGCAATGGCACTAGATGCAGTGGTTAAGGATGTCCTTGCGACCAGTACGAGTCAAGTAGCGGAGATCAACACCGAGACTGAGAGCGAGGTTGCAAGGATCCTTAGTGAAGCCAGAGATCGTGCCGCCGAGATCACGTCCAGAAAAGAGGCTGAGGCAGAGAATGCTGTAGAGGCTCTCGAGCGCAGAGAGATATCAAGCGCCCATCTCGAGCTGAAGAGGGCGGAACTCAATCTGCGCAAAGAGCTTCTAGAGCAGACAAACGTCAAGCTCTTCGAGGCTTTATCGAAGCTGCCGATGAAGAAGAACGAGGCGCTGCTCAAGAAGCTCGTCAAGCCTTACAACTTGGAGGGGATGCGCGTCTCATCCAACAAGAAGGATAAGGCCTTCGTTTCCTCCCTCGCCTCTAATTATGGTAGTGATATCGATACTATTGGCGGTGTCGTGATAGAGAGCATGGATGGATTGATGAGCTACGATCTTACATATGAAACTCTGGCACGAGAAGTATTCAACAGATCTATGAAAGACGTATCTAAGATCCTGTTTGGGTGAGGAGCATGCCGGTACTACGTTTGCCGAAGTTCGGGAAACCGGTGAAGTACGCATACATTACGGGCAGAGTTAGGGCCAAGAAGACCAAGCTCGTACCCAATGATATGTATCAGAGAATGCTGAGCATGGACATAGCAGAGATCACACGTTACCTGGAGGAGACCCAATACAAGGACGAGATCGACGAGATGGCGAAAGATTACTCCGGCGTGGATCTTGTGGAGTACGCTACAATCGCCAACCTTGCAAAGACCTACCGGGGACTTCTGGAGGTCACCATCGATGAACCTAAGTTCTTGATCTTAGAATACCTGAGGCGCTGGGACGTCTGGAACATAAAGACGATACTCAGAGGAAAGTTCCACGGTTCTAGCGACGAAGAGATCATGAAGTACCTTGTACCGGCTGGCGAGTTGGATCTGGAGTTCCTGGAGGGTCTGACAAAGAAGGACACCGTGGAGGAGATCATACAGGCATTTGATGGGACCGACTACTATGTAGCACTGTCTCAGTACGACGGCCACATGCTCTCTTCGGTGGAGAACGCCCTGGACAAACTATATTACTTCAGGATGGAACGTGCGGTCGGCGGCACCCTTTCTGTGGGCGGTGGCCTCCTGCTGAAGTATGTCCGAAAAGAGATCGATATCAAAAACGTGATTACACTCTTCCGGATGAACAAGGCAGGGATAGATGCCAGCATCATACAGGAGAACCTGATCAAAGGCGGAAAACTCGGAGATGATCTGAGCCGGATGGCAGGCCAGTCCTACGATGAGTTCGTTCGGGGACTGGAGGGTTATCCCTTCTGGAGCGCAATCTCGGATGTTGCAACCGAGGGTGATGAGATAAGCCGCATAGAAGCGCGTCTCAAGGCGTATCTGGTGCGCTACGCATGGGCCATATCCAATTACCATCCGTTATCCATCCTGCCGGTTCTGGGATACATCGTCAGCAAGGATACAGAGGTTTCAAACATAAGGAAGATCGTTCGCGGCAAGGAAGCCGATCTTCCCGCTGAGCTCATCGAAGAGCAAGTGGTGGTGGCATAATGGAGGTCGCTGTTATCGGCAACGGTGATGCGGTCCTTGGTTTCTCTCTCGCGGGTATACGGAAAGCGTATGATGTCACCTCAGAGGATGAGCTGGTCTCAAAGATCAATGAGGTCATGGCTGACCCAGATGTCGGCATTCTCGTGCTGAATCAATCAGACTTCAACAAGCTGCCCAAGAGGATGCAGTCAACGCTGACCGACTCTGTCAAGCCGACTGTAATTTCTATCGGAACCGAGGAAAGCACAGAGATGAGAGAGAAGATTAAGAGGGCAATAGGTGTTGATTTATGGAAGTAGGTAAAGTTTATAGAGTTGCCGGGCCGGTGGTGCAGGCTACGGGACTGAAATCCCACATGTATGACCTGGTTCTGGTCGGCGACGATGGGCTGATGAGCGAGGTCATCGGCATTTCCGGGGACAAACACATAATCCAAGTATACGAAGATACCGCTGGCGTGAGACCAGGCGAGCCTGTCAAAGAAACAGGTGCAGCGCTGGTAGCACAGCTCGGTCCCGGAATTCTCACCTCGATCTATGATGGTGTTCAGAGACCTCTGCCCGCTCTGGCAGAGGCGTCCGGAGACTTCATTAGCAGAGGCCTTTTCGTTGATGGAATCGATCACAAGAAGAAATGGGACTTTGAGCCGGTCGTAAAGAAGGGCGACCGAGTAAAGCCGGGGCAGCCCATAGGAACAGTCCAGGAGCAGCTGCTCATCAAGCACAAGATCATGGTACCGCCCAACCTAAAGGGTGGAGAAGTCAAGGAGATATACTCCGGGAACTTCACCGTCGAGGAGACCGTTTGTGTCCTGGACGACGGAACAGAGCTACCCATGATCCAGTACTGGCCGGTCCGTGCGGCTAGGCCTTCGACTGAGAAGATGGCGCCGACTGTCCCCCTGAGAACAGGACAGCGAGTCATCGACGGTTTCTTCTCGCTTGCCAAGGGCGGAACTGCGGCCATACCCGGTGGGTTCGGTACCGGGAAGACTGTCATGCAGCAGACCCTTTCTAAGTGGTCTGATGTGGATATTGTGGTCTACGTGGGCTGTGGTGAGCGCGGCAACGAGATGGCAGACCTTCTGCACGAGTTCCCCGAGCTGGTGGACCCGAGAACCGACAGGCCGCTGATGGAGAGGTCTATCGTCTATGCCAACACGTCCAACATGCCTGTGGCCGCCAGAGAGGCATCCATCTACACCGGGATGACCACCGCGGAGTACTACAGAGACATGGGCTATGATGTCTTGCTGACCGCCGACTCTACGTCGAGGTGGGCAGAGGCCATGAGAGAGCTATCCAGTCGTCTTGAAGAGATGCCTGGTGAAGAAGGATATCCCGCCTACCTAGGTGCCAGGCTGGCCGACTTCTACGAGAGATCAGGCAGGGTAACCACTCTCGACGGTGGGGAAGGTTCCGTCAGCGTAGTCGGCGCGGTAAGCCCGCCGGGCGGTGACTTCACCGAGCCTGTTACCCAGAACACGCTTCGTATCGTTAAGGTATTCTGGGCTCTCGACGCGAAGCTCACCCAGAGGCGTCACTTCCCGTCCATCAACTGGCTGGAGAGCTACTCGCTCTACGACCTGGACCTGGAGCCCTGGTTCGTGGAGAACATCTCGCCCGACTGGAACAAGAACAAGAGGCGGGCCATGGCGATTCTCCAGGAGAACGCCGAGCTGGAAGAGATCGTGATGCTGGTGGGATCCGACGCTCTGCCAGAAGACCAGCAGCTCACCCTCGAGGTGGCCAGGATGATCATCAACTACTGGCTTGCCCAGAGCGCTTTCCACCCGGTGGACACCTTCTGCCCGTACGAGAAACAGTACGACCTGCTTGAGGCCATCCTCGGATACAGAGAGTTCGCTTTTGAGGCTCTCGGACGCGGTGTGCCCGTCGATGTGATCAACTCCGCAGCCTCGAAGGACGCCCTGGCCAAGATCAGGCTCCTCGATGACTACAAGCCGGAGCTGGAGAAGGTCATGAAGCAGATGGCCGATGAGTTCAAGGTGATGAGCTAAGGTGGGTTCACAATGACCAAGGAATACAAAACCATTAATGAGATATCGGGACCGCTGCTCTTCGTCGAGAAGACCGAGCCGGTGGGTTTCAACGAGTTGGTGGAGATCCGGACCGATACCGGGGTGGTAAAGAGAGGGCAGGTTTTGGACACATCCGACGCGGTCGTGGTGGTCCAGGTCTTCGAGGGTACCGGCGGACTGAGCAAGGAGAGCTCGGTCAGTTTCACCGGAGACGTCATCAAGATGCCGCTATCTCCTGACATCATAGGCAGGGTTCTTTCCGGGTCGGGCCAACCCAGAGACGGCGGACCACCGATCGTTCCCGATGTAGAGAGAGATATCGGCGGAGCGGCTATCAACCCTTCTGTACGAGATAAGCCCCGAGCGTTCATCCAGACGGGGATATCCACCATCGACGGCACAAACACCCTGGTTAGGGGTCAGAAGCTGCCCATATTCAGCGGTGCGGGTCTTCCCCACAACGACATCGCTCTGCAGATCGCCCGTCAGGCCAAGACCCTTGGCGAGGCAGAGTCCTTCGCCGTGATCTTCTGCGCCATGGGCATCACCAACGAAGAAGCTCAGCACTTCATGAAGGACTTCGAGAGGACCGGTGCTCTGGAGAGGGCGGTCGTCTTCCTCAACCTGGCAGACGATCCCGCCGTGGAGCGGCTGCTCACACCCAGGCTGGGTCTGACCACCGCAGAGTATCTTGCCTTCGATCTGGGCATGCACGTGCTGGTTATCTACACGGACATGACCAACTACTGCGAGTCGATGAGACAGATGGGAGCCGCCAGAGAAGAGGTGCCTGGAAGGCGAGGATATCCTGGGTACATGTACACAGACCTGGCCACCAACTACGAGCGTGCAGGCATCATAATGGGCCGGGAGGGATCCATCACCCAGTTCCCCATCCTCACCATGCCCGGTGACGACATCACCCACCCTATACCTGACCTCAGCGGTTACATCACAGAAGGGCAGATGATCGTATCCCGTGATCTGCACAGGAAGGGCATATATCCGCCCATCGACATCAGGCCATCTCTCAGCAGGCTGATGAACTCTGGTATCGGTGAAGGGCACACTCGAGAGGACCATCGTGCGGTCTCGGACCAGCTCTATGCCTATTATGCAGAAGGCTGTGATCTGAGAGGTCTGGTGGCTATCGTGGGTAAGGAAGCTCTTTCCGAGAGAGACAGGCTCGTTCTAGAGTTTGCAGACGCCTTCGAGCAGAAGTTTGTCAATCAGGGCAGGGATGAAGACAGGTCGATCTTCGATACCTTGGATATCGGCTGGGACCTTCTCTCGGAACTTCCTGAGACGATGCTCACCAGGATCGATGACCACATCATAAAGCAGTACCATCCCAAGCACCGAAAAGAGTGAGACCATGGCCGTAATCAAGGGGACGAAGCCGACTAGGGCGGTGCTGATCGAGCTCAAGAAGAGGATCAAGATAGCAAAGACCGGTCACGAGCTTCTCAAGATGAAGCGTGATGGTCTGATGATCGAATTTTTTGAGATCCTCAGCCAGGCGAAAACGATCAGACAGGAGCTAGTCAAAGAGTTCATCAAGTCTCAACAGAGACTGAACATGGCCAAGGCCACCGAGGGCGCACTCACCATCAAGAGTGTCGCCTTTGCCCTTCAGAAAGAGCCGAGTGTGGAGCTGGAAAGCAGGAACATCATGGGCGTCGTCGTGCCGAAGATTACGGCAGAGTCTGTCCAAAAACAGATGTTCGAGCGGGGATACGGTATCATCGGAACGAGCGCTGCCATAGACGAAGCCGCAGAAGCCTACGAGG
Source organism: uncultured Methanotrichaceae archaeon (assembly GCA_964416865.1). Taxonomy (GTDB): domain Archaea; phylum Halobacteriota; class Methanosarcinia; order Methanotrichales; family Methanotrichaceae; genus UBA204. The sequence continues at coordinate 13,359 of CAYQFP010000006.1, read as the reverse complement.
GCCTGGTGGACAAGATAATCACCGCGGCAGAGGTAGAGACGGCATTGATCAAGCTGGTAGAGGATATCGAAGGCACCAAGAGACGTGTGAACGCTCTGGAGTTCAAGGTAATCCCTGATATCAACGATACCGTCCGGTTCATAGGCTTCTCCCTGGAGGAGATGGAGAGGGACAACACCGTCAAGCTGAAGATGCTTAAGGCGAAGGCTGAAAGAGCGGCCAAGGCCAAAGAAGCAGAGAGAGCAACAGCGGCTTAGAGATGCCTGGTCTCCTCGAGCGAAAGGCAAGTGAGTGGTTTGGAACACCCGAGAAAAAGGCGAGACTACTTCAGTGGCTCGTCTATATCTCGAACCTATACGTGATTCTCGGGGTGTTCGTCCTTATTTACATTTTGTACGGCGACCACTTGACTGAACTGTGGAACGCTCTGAGATAGTTCCTTCTTTTTTTTTATTGTACCTAAAGTATAACTTTATCTGCACAAGTAAACGTGAGCGTAAGCGAACATGTTCATGTTCTCTATATATCGTATAGAAAGTATTCTATATATGAGCGCGGGAGGGGGTTCAGAGCGACATGGCAAGATAGTAAGATATATATTGCGAAACAACAATCCATAGTACGTATGCAGTCAGAAGGAGGGCTATCATGAGCCACTTAAGAGCTGAGATTTCCAAACGGTTGGTCAAGTTCTTGGATCTGGACACAGACGGCCGAAGGCGTTTAGTTCTGGAAGTTATTCTCGATTCTGGCGAGGTTACGGTGAGTTCGCTTTACAAGGTCATCAAAAAGAAGTTTGAGGCGTCTCGCAAAGTTGTAGCCTCTATGGTCGGGTACATCTACTCCAAGCTAGGAATTCTGAGGGCGTACAAAAAATCCTATCGTCTGCCCACGATCTACGTTCTCCGAGAGCAGTACGTCGATCTGGTCAGGTCTGTGTTGAAGTCCTCGGCTGGGCCATGACCAACGTAAAGAACGCCCCACGAACGGCGACCACACTGAAGATAAGGTCCAAGTCGGAGTATTGGATCAGTCGTTCTAGGGACCCTTACATGGAGCTCATGCTTCGTCTTTTCCAGGAAGAGACCACCGCCCTACGGGGCAAGACTTTTCTCGCCATGGTGGAGGAGAGACAGAAGGGTGGCGAACCTATGGAAACCAAAGAGTGGAAGCAGATCATAGAGGAGCTTGAGGTGAGCAGATCTGCCTTCTATGCCATGAGAAACAAGCTGCTGGGCGCTGGGCTCATAACTAGCCGGGGTGGTGAGTACAGATTATCCGGGTCTTTCAGTCGCGACCTGGTGGATATGTCTCGCTGGTGGTGGGCCGCGGTACTGGGCAACGACTTGGATATCCTATAGGTCGGCGTTCAGATCACGTATCCTATTTTCTATGGCCTCTACCACCTTCTCATTCTCCATGTACTCCAGTCCCCCACTGCAGAAGGGACAGATGAAGTTGCTATCGCTGGCCTCGTCAAAGACAAAGCGAGCGCAGCCGTTGACGCAGACGTAGAAGATATTATCCTTCTCATAAGCAAACCTCCCCTCCAGCCGATCTACCAGCTTTTTGATCTCTGATTCCAGCGCTCTATCGAAGTTCTCCGGACACAACTGCCAGAGATAAGTCAACCATCCGCTCTCCTGATCCCTCTCTCTTCTATACTTGGCCAGCCGGTGTTCATAGAGCAGATAGAGGGTGCGCCGGACGGTGTTAAGGCTGATCTCGGCAAGCTCTGCTACGTGCTCGTCGGTGACCTCACCTTCTGGCATGGTATCCACTATGTTCAGCCCTTCCTCTCCGACGAGTTTGCATAGGTATGCTCTCTGGATATGGTCTTCGGTTACTGTCAAAAAATCACCACACGACTCACCAACAGCTAAGATCTTTAGCTCACTGTTTTCCCTAATAGCTAGATATTTATGCATCGATCGCGTATAAGAATTTCGCTGTATTGGCTTCGAGAACAAATGTGTTTAACGATAAATGCCATCGCCAACAATTGAGATAGAGCGTGACGGTATTCGATATAAACCAACTATAACTAAAAGATGGGGACGGGTTGGGGTCTGCAGCTTCAGTGCCTGTGCTCACTGCAGACGTTCTCGTTGGTGGCTTCCTCCAGGAACCCGCCCTGCCAGTCTTTGATGGCATCCTTTACGGTACCGGTGGCACCGACGAAGACGTCGATCCCGTACTGCTCGAACATCTGGACTGCCTTGGGTCCGAGCCCTCCCACCAGCATGATGTGACCCCCCCTACTGGCGATTAACTCGGGTGGCAGCCCTGTGCCGCCCATATGCTCGCTGGTGTTGGGGACGATCTCCACCTCGCTCGTCTCGGTGTCTACTATGGTAAATGTCTGGGCGCGCCCGAAGTGGGCGGATAGCGTATCATCCAGACCTCGGTCTCCCATGGTTGGAACGCAAACTTTCATATCATATCACCTGTTCTGACCGCCTCTTCCTCCGCCACCACGACCACCGCCACCGCCGCGGCCCGTGCCTTGTCCTCCGCCCATACCCGCGTGAGGCGGGGCAGATGCAGAAGAGATCTCTTTTAGCTCACCCTGCTTGAACCTTTCCGCCACCTCTCTCACCGTGCCACCCTGATCCAAGTATATCTTTACCCCGGCCGCGCTCAGCGTATGGACCGCATTGGGTCCCACGTTCCCCGTGATCAGAGCGCTGGCACCGGTGTTGGCTATCGTCTGGGCAGCCTGGATCCCGGCACCACCGGCCGCCCCGGCGCTGGTGTTGGAGATCGACTCGACCTCCTCCATGCTATCTGTCTCTACGATCACGAAATAGGCGCACCGTCCGACCCTGGGATCGAGAGGTGCATCGAGGCCAGGAGCCCCCGCAGTAATACATATCTTCATCTGAATCCATCTCACTTATTCGGTTTTCATTGTACATGAAGTATAACTTTATTTACTCGTTTCGGGCAGAGCCCAAAAGACCTGGCTAACGTAGCGCCGTTATCCCGTCACAGCCATGGCTTGTCCTACAATTTAGGCCACTCGACTCTCTAGATTGCAAGGATCTGTCCCAGATCACAGCTGGAATACATGAAATAAACCTGCGCAGTTATGTCGGGGCGATTAACATGGTTAAGCTTTACGGCACCACCGGCAAGATGACGAAGATAGCGAAGGCGACCCCCATTTTCAGCCTCACAGCCTGATCCTTTGCAGATCCCTCCCGACCTCCACCCGGACCTCCGGGTCCAGACCGGCCTTGATGTCTTTTACCATCTCCTCCTCATGACCTATCGTCTCCGGGTAAAGATGGGTCAGCACGATCCTCTTCACGTTCACGCCCTGGAGAACCTCACCCAACTGCAGAGGCGTAGAATGGTTCGTCACCTGGTAAGGCTCGGGGAAGGAACACTCGTGAACCAGCAGATCTGCGCCTTTGGCCAGGCGGGCTATCGATGCCGTGGGCTCAGTATCCCCAGAATAGACCACCGACTTCATTCCATATTCCGCTCTGTAACCCAAGGCGACGACGCTGTGCACCGCCTCTGCCGCCACTATCCTGAACCCCTTGACCGAGAACTCGTCTTTTGGTCCGACCTCCAGGACGGCGACCTTCAGGTCGTCCAGATAGGGATAAAGGTTCTGTGCGGCCCTGAACCAGTCCTCGGTGCCTGCCGGTCCGTAGATGGTGAAGTCCTTCTCGTCCACCAGCCACCTGGCCTTGGCCAGGGGAAGAAGATCCGAGACGTGGTCTAGATGCAGATGAGACAATAGTACCGTATCGATCTTTGTGGGGTCTACGCCAGACTCTGCCAGCCTCAGAAGCGCTCCCGCACCGCAGTCGAAGAGCAGAGACTCTTTGGCCTTCAACACCAGACCTGCCTGAGCCCGTCCTGAATGGGGGATCCCGACCCCGGTACCCAGTAGAGTTACGTCCATGGTCATGCACATAGATGGAAGACCGCTCCTAATAGGCGTACCGGTATCCACTGGGTTTAAATATATTCGACTAACTTTATCCCTAGTGAGTTAAAGGTGATCTTTTGCAAGAAAACGTGATTAAAGACATAAATCTGGCAGAAGAGGGTGAGCGGAGGATCGAATGGGCCCGGCGCCACATGCCAGTACTCCAGACCATCAGAGACGAGTACGAGAGAACGAAGCCCCTAGAAGGGGTGAGGGTAGTGGCCTGTCTCCACGTGACCGTCGAGACTGCCAACCTTCTCATCGCTCTGGAAGCAGGCGGTGCAGAGATCGCCCTCGCCGGATCGAACCCTCTGAGTACCCAGGACGACGTGGCCGCAGCACTTGCCGCCAGGGGGATGCACGTCTATGCGTTCCACGGCGAGAACGACGAGGAGTACTACCGGTGCATCGAAAGGGCGATCGATCTTCGGCCGAACGTCACCCTAGACGACGGCGCCGATACCATAGCCATCATCCACAAAGATCACCGGGATATGGTGAAGGACATCCTGGGCGGGTGCGAGGAGACCACCACCGGCGTGATCAGGCTCGAGGCCCTGGCAGAAGGAGGCGAGCTCCTCTACCCGGTGATCGCCGTCAACGACGCCGAGACGAAGATGATGTTCGACAACCGGTACGGCACCGGTCAGAGTACCCTACACGGGATACTGAACGCCACGAACTTCCTCTTCGCCGGGAAGACCGTTGTGGTGGCGGGGTACGGCTGGTGCGGCCGGGGTCTGGCCACCAGGGCCCGGGGCATGGGGTCCAACGTGATCGTGGTAGAGATCGAACCTCGTAAGGCCTTGGAAGCGGCGATGGACGGGTTCAGGGTGATGCCACTCATCCAGGCCGCGCCGTTGGGCGACCTGTTCATCACCGTCGCAGGCAACATATCGGTGATAAGAGGGGAGCACGTGGAGCTGATGAAAGATCAGGCCATCGTCTGCAACAGCGGCCATTTCAACGTGGAGATCGACATACCGGCCATGGAAGAAATGGCTGCAGAGACGAGCGAGATCCAGAAAGACGTCGTCGAGTACAGGATGAAGGACGGCCGCAGGATCTACCTGCTGGCCGAAGGCCGGCTGATCAACCTGGCCGCAGCCTACGGTCATCCTCCCGAGGTCATGGACATGAGCTTCTCCAACCAGGCACTCTCCGTCAAGTACATCGCAGAGCACGGTCCCGAGCTGGAGAGTCGAGTCTATCCCGTGCCCATGAATATCGACCAGAGGGTGGCGATCCACAAGCTCGAGTCCATGGGGATAGAGATCGAGAAGCTCACCCAGAAGCAGTACGATTACCTCCACAGCTGGCAGATGGGGACCTGAGGTGTTGAGATGGACCTGAAACGAGAGGCTGTGGAAGCCTATCTGCAGGATATGACCGGCCGGGAGGTGAGCCTTCTGGCCCTGAGTGCCCTGGGCGAGACCGTCCCCACCACCGAGGACGTGAAGGGGTTCGGCTATGGCAGCCCGGTACTCGTCGATTACCTTCTCGACGGTGAGAAGAGATCGGCGGTGCTATCCTCCATGCGCGTCCAGGAAGGTTTCGGCCACGACCACTTCTCCGATCGGGCCCAGGCCCTGATTTGGCAGCACTCGACCTTTGGCAACCTCCCCAAGCATGCCAGGTCGATCGACGTAGGCTACTTTACAGGGTCGGGAGACCTCAAGTCCTGTGGCGAGGCCGATGAGTACTTTCTCCTCATGGAAAAGATCGAAGGCAATGAGTATTTCTTCGACCTGGATCGGGTGAAAGATGAAGGTGCAACCGACCTGGATCTGGCCCGGGCCGAGGCGTTATCGACATACCTGGCCAAGATTCACTCGGTCAAGAAGAGCTCACCGGCCCTATACAGACGGAAGATCAGGGATACCATCGGTCATGGCGAGTGTATAATGGGGATTTTGGACGACTACCCCAGAAACCCTTCGTTCCTGGAGCACGGCGAGCTCTGCACGATCGAGAAGAGATGCGTGGACTGGAGGTGGCGGCTCAGGGACCTGACCGGCAGGCTCTGTCAGGTCCACGGTGACTATCATCCTTGGAACGTGATGTTCCGGTCGGGAACCGACTTCACCGTGCTGGACCGGTCCAGGGGTGAATGGGGCGAGGCTGCCGACGACATAACCGCCATGACCACCAACTACATCTTCTACTCAGTCCAGAAGAGCGGCGAGCTGGAAGGCGGCCTGAAAGACCTTTTTGAACTCTTCTTCGAGAACTATCTGGACCGCACGGGAGACGGTGATCTTCTCAGAGTCATAGCCCCCTTCTTCGCCTTCAGGATGGTGGTGGTGGCCAGTCCTACTTGGTATCCTCTCTTATCGGATGAGGTTAGGAGGAAGCTCTTCAACTTCTTGGAGAACCTCCTGGACGAAGAGGAGTTCGACTATAAGAGGGTCAACCGCTACCTAGCAAGATCTCGGATCTGAGATGGTCGCCTCTTACGCCTTCGAGCTTTCCGGTGAACACCCCACCCTTCCCCGAAGCGAGGCCCTGGCTCTATTGGAGATCGGCACCTCGGGCTTCGGGGTGGTCCGCAGCCTGGAACGGTGCCTGGTGGTGGAAGCCCAAAACCTCGACCCGGCCTGGATGATCTCCCGTCTTGCCATGACCCACCGGGTGATCCGGGTCCTGGCCATAACCGAGGCCGATCTCGGTTCGGTGGCGGAGGTTGCAAAAGACCTCGCCCTGCCAGATAAGCGGTACAAGATCCGGGGAAAACGGATGGAAGGATCCTCTCTGGCCAGCAACGAGGTGGAGAGGGCAATGGGTGAGGTGCTCTGGGAACGTGGCTACCGGGCAGATCTCGAAGATCCGGAGATCGACCTAAGAGCGATCATAACCGGGGACGAGGTCGTCCTGGGGGTGGTGGTAGGCGAGGTGGACAGAGGCGATTTCGAGATGCGCCGTCCTCACCTCAAGCCGTTCTTCCACCCAGGAGCCATCCTTCCCAGGATCGCCCGGGCCCTGGTGAACCTCACCCGGGTGGTGGCAGGAGAGAGGGTTCTCGATCCTTTCTCGGGAACAGGAGGGTTCCTGGTGGAGGCCGGCCTGATGGGGGTCCGGGGCGTGGGGGTCGATGTCCAGGAGTGGCTAGTCCAGGGCGCCGAATCGAACCTCGCCGGGCTAAACTGCGACCTGGTGGTGGGGGACGCCATGAGGTTGCCCATCCGCGACTCCTCCATCGAGGGCGCCGTCTCGGACGCACCCTACGGGAGATCCGCCCTCGTCAGAGCAGGATCTCGAGAAGAGCTTCTGATCCGCAGTATGGGGGAGCTTCACAGGGTGCTGATCCCCGGGAGGATGATGGTCTTCGTCAACGACCAGCCCGTCGGTGATATGCTGATCGATGCAGGCTTCGAGGTGACCGAGGTCCATGTCGAGAGGATCCACCGCAGCCTGACCAGGCACATGTTCGTCTGCAGGAGATGAACTCGCCGAGGGCCAAGATCAAAGAGATGCTCCAGGCAGGTGCTATATGAGGCTTTGAAAGGTGAGGGCAAAAGGCGAGCTAGCCGAATTTAAGCTGAGACCTACATAAAGAAAATCTTTTTACATGATTAGCCACAAAGAATGTTTACCTGCTTGTGTGAGGAGGTTAAATTAAATATGGGTGGAATATTATGAAAAAGATTGCCGTTTTGGTCTTAGTAGTGTTTCTAATGGCTCTGCCGATAGTGATCACGTCGGGCCAGCCATATCCTCTTAGTGATCCATATCCTGGCCAGCCTTATCCTGGTGATCCATATCCCGGTCAGCCATATTCACCTGGTGGGCCATATTCCGATCAGCCACATCCCGGTGAATATTCTACCAGTGTCCCCTCGGGAGCACCAGTACCGGTTGCCCCCGGCAGCGCCGAGATCCAGGGCCTCTCGATACCGGCCGCGTCATCAGCCACCGGTCAAGCGCCATCTTCAGAGGAAAGAGGACAGGCGTTAATGCGGGCCAGTCCAGGGGAGGCTTTATCATCTTCTTCTGGAACGCAGCATTATGCTGCTTCCGGATTTTCTCGAATGATACTGCCTCCGGGTGGCGGCCCAGCGTTCAACAAGTTCTATGTTTCTTACGCCTACCAGACAACTGCGGGCTGTTCTCTATATGGATGGTTGCCCACGTGGATGCAGGTATCCTCTTCAGGTCCGGTGTGGTCTTATGAATGGTATCCCGGTGGACGGCTGGACTGTCACTTTTTAGGCTATGCATATTCTGGCTGGAACAAGAGATGGTTCTACGGAGACACGCCCGGGTGGCATATACTCCAATACTACTGTAATGGGTGGAGTAACTATATCTACATCTACGTGCACGGCTGGGGACCGAGCCCAGGACCAAGCCCAAGCCCATGGCCACCGCAGCCAAGCCCATATCCATGGTGGTACGGCAGTAGCATGACGATATCGAGTAGTGGGGGTATGACAACGATGACGAACAGTGATGGTAGTATGAGCATAAGATCCACCACGATCGTCTAGTTCATCGTTTAGGTATCATGAACGTGCCGAAGAGAGGGGCAACGTAAGATATATCGTGCACCCCTGGCCCTTCTCTGACTCTATCCACATACGGCCACCATGCACTTCGATTATCCGATTCACGATGGTGAGACCTACGCCCGTACCCTCGCTACCGCCATCTATTTTGTAAAACAGTTCGAAGACTTTCTCGAGCTGATCCGGATCGATCCCCATGCCGTTATCACGCACGAAGAAAGCAGTCTCATCGCCATCACTTCGATATCCTAGGTCTATTTGGGGGTGCTCCTGGTCGCCCATGTATTTTATGCTGTTCTCGATGAGGTTTATCAGCACCTCTTCAATCCTCAAACGGTCCACATGAACCATTGGCCACTCTTCGGCAAGGGAAATCTCTGCACCGCATAATCTTAACTTCTCTGAAATTCGGTCCAGTGTCTCTCTAACGATATCTCCAAAAGCCACATCCTCCGGAGGGCTCACCACACGGCCAACGCGGGAGAGCTCTAGGGTATCGGCCAGGAGCCTGTCCATACGGGTAATTCCATCCTCTATCATATTGATGTCCGTCTCGATCTGTTCCGTATCTCCTTCTTCCATATCCTTCTTGAGGAAGCCGACAAAGCCCTGGATGGTAAAGAGTGGAGACCTCAGATCGTGAGATACGGTATATACAAATCGCTCCATCTCGGCGTTTTTCGTCTTCAGCTCGATGGTTCTCTCCTGGACTCGTTCCTCCAGCTCTTTGTGATGTTTCCGGAGATTTTCGTCGTTTATATTGCGTATAACGGCCCCTCCAACGGACTCTGCCGCTACAAATAGGATGGATATCTCGCTATCGGACCATGTCCTGACAGAACGGCAGTCGCCAAAGCAGATGTGGCCCCATAATCGGCTTTTGATAATGATCGGCACGAGCAAAATGGAGATGATATTCAGGGGGTCGAGGACCTTTTGCACAGACTCAGGAAAGTCCCGGACATCCCCCTTGATGGGGGTGCCTGATGAAAGCATCTCATAAGCGAGGGGATCGATGCTATCGTAAAACATATTCTGAAATGCAGGTTTGTCCCTCTCGACCGAGTGCGTCTCTCTTGACCAGGTAAAGCGTTGGCTCGTCATATGCTCACCGGTCTTTGGATCGTCGATATTCTCGAAGATGAAGACGCGATCAACATCCATAGAGTGACCAAGAGTCCCAAGCGCCTGGTCGATGGCAGGGTCGAAGTCAACAAGTGACAGCAGCTCGTGGGAGGTCATGGCAACACCTTCGAGCAGGCGATCTCGTTTGCGCAGCGCCTCCTCAGCACGCTTGCGCTCGCTGATGTCACGTATCGATTCGATTGCACCTGCAATATTTCCCTCGCTATCGTATAGTGGTGACGCAGTTGCCCACAGATATGCTCCTCTTCCCTCATACAGGGAAGGTACAAAGACCTCACCGAAGATTGTATTGCCCGCTCTTCTGACATAATTATACTGGGACACGATCACTTCATCGTCTAAAAAGATCAGATCAACCAATGCAGGTCTCTCCTTTCCGTAGAAGGGTACTGCATAAGCATAATCACCCTTCCCGATGATCGCCTCCTCATGAACACCCGTCATCACCTCAATCGCCCGGTTCCAGGCGATCACCTTTTTATCTCGGTCGATGACAAACGTCGCATCAGGAAGGAACTCGACGATATCCTGCAGCTGCTTGTGGGCGTTGCGTAACTCTTCTTTTGCCTGAAGGCGCAGGATTGTACTCCCCATCATGCCCACGATTGCCTCCAGCGCATTGCGGCTGGAGGGGGGTATCTCATCGATCGTATGCGAGGCGACGTGAAAGCTACCGACGATTTGATCCTGGTAGAGTATGGGGATAACACCGAGGGCACGCAGCCCCTCAAGAGCTTCTGCGCCACGCATACCAGGAAATTTTCCACATTGATACCGAATATAGAGCGGTTTGCCTGCCATGACACGACGTATCGCCTCCGGATCTGTCGTCCACGGCAATACAGTATCGCGAAAATCCCTCGAAACACCCGTTGTATAGGCTAGCACCAGTTCGTCGGAACCCTTGTCGAAGAGATAAACCCCACTACAGTCCATTCCCGTGATATGGAGAGCGGTCTCAACGCAGAGCTCGAGCGCCTCATCGAGCGACGCCGCCCCCGAGAGCCTCAACACGAGGTCACGCTGTGCGATGACCTGGTCTTCCGCCTGCTTGCACTCGGTGATGTCACGGGCAATTCCCTGTGTTCCGAGAACGTTTCCAGCCTCATCCTTCAGGACAGTTATGTTCAGAGATACCGGAAAAACCCTACCTTTGCCCCGTCTGGTAACGAACCTGCATTCATAATTGGAGAGGGATCTGCCAGTCTCCAGCGTCTCCCGGTATACCTTCACAGCATCCGCCAGATCTTCCGGATGAAGGAAAGGGGCCCATGGTTGACCGATCATCTCCTCTTCGGCAACCTCAGAGGTCTTCAGTCCCATCTTATTTATAAATATGAGATTCCCTCTGTTGTCGGTCTGATAGACGATATCGTTTGAGTTCTCAACAAGCAGGCGATATTTGGCCTCTGACCGTCTTAACGCCTCCTGCGCACGATTACGCTCGATGGCATAGCCTATAGAGCGCCCCAGGAGGTTGCCATCGATCTGTCCCTTGACCAGATAGTCCTGCGCGCCCAGCTGCACCGCACCTATCGCCAGATCGTCATCATCGAAGGTGGTAAGCACGATAACCGGTACGCCGGATGCCTGATCATTCACCCTGTGGAACGTCTCTATTCCCTGACTGTCCGGCAGTCCCAGGTCCAGCAGGATCACATCGGGCTCGTTCTTTGCGATCGCTTCCAGCCCTTCCGAGAGGCGATCAGAAGACACAATCTCGAAGGCGATGCCGCTATCCTGTAACATCTCCCATATCAGCCGGACATCTCCGGGGTTGTCCTCCACCAGCAGAATCGCAATAGGTTTACCTATATTCTCCATGAATATCTCACCTCTTTTGTATTGCGGGAATTGTGAAGTAGAAGGTCGACCCCTTCCCGGGTTCGGATTCTAGCCATATGCGTCCCCCATGCCGTTCAACAATTCTCTTGCTGATCGCCAATCCGATACCGGTACCTGGATACTCTGTCCTGCCATGAAGCCGCTGGAATATGACAAAGATACGATCGAAATACTGTGGCTCGATCCCGATGCCGTTGTCCTTCACCGAGAAGACCCAATCGTCTCTCTGCCTCTCTGCCGAGATATGAACCTTTGGAGGATCATCGCCGTGGAACTTGATGGCGTTGCTGATCAGGTTCTGGAAGACCTGGGAGAGCTGCGATGCGTCTGCCATCACCACAGGAAGGGGATCATGAGTGATCAAAGCTCCACTATCCTCTGCCATCATCCTCAGATTGGTGAGGGTCTGCTCCAGGACCGCCTCGCTCTCGGTAGGCTCAAAGGAGTTGCCGCGTGTACTGACCCGGGAAAAGGCCAGCAGATCATTGATGAGCGTCTGCATCCTGATTGCGCCATCAAAAGCGTAGTTGATGAAATCATCAGCATCGTCATCAAGTTTGTCTTTGTACCGTAGCTGTAGCAGTTTCACATAGCCCGTTACCATACGCAACGGCTCCTGCAGGTCATGCGAGGCGACATAGGCAAATTGCTCGAGTTCCTGGTTGCTCCGTTCCAGATCGTCGGCATATTCTTTCAACTTATTCTCTGCCTGCTTGCGTGCCTCTTCTAGCCCCATACTGTGCAACGCAAAGGCGATGTCTCTGGCGACCCCCTCAAATACTGACTGCTCTTCTTCGTCGATGATACGCTCCCGGCGAACGGTGAGATTGATATAACCGTATATATTTCCTCCATGCTCAAGCCGCAGGGTCATCGATCCTCTTTCCCCACAGGTCGAGGCGAGGGGGCAGTCTGGACAATCGGAGATTGGATCTTCTATTATCACGATGCCAGGATTATCTTGTGCCTTCTGCGCGCATTCTGTCAATTTGCCACGCTTGAATCGTTCTATCACCGGCAGGAAGTTTCTGCTCAGACCCGCTTCTGCCGCCCTTACAAGTTGGTGGGACTCGTCCAGGATGGCTATCCAGACGGTATGATATCCACGAGTTTCAATGAGGGTGTCACATACGTTTTTGAGCAGTTTTTCAGGATCAGTTTCCCTTACGACCAGCTGGCTGACATTCCGGATGGCAAGAAGTATGCGGTTGAGATGTTTGATCCTTCTTTCAGCCTGCTTATTTTCGGTGATGTCGCGTATCGATTCAATTGCCCCTGCAATATTACCTTCGCTATCGAAGAGTGGTGATGCCTTTCCCCAAAGATAAGCCTCTCCACCTCCACAAAGGATAGGTGTAAAGGTTTCAGCAGTAATCGTATCACCATCTCTTCTGACGTAATCATAGCGGGACTCTGCCTCATCATCATCATCATCATCATCTAAAAAAACCAAATCAACCAGTACCGGTCTTTTAACTCCGTAAAATGGTACTGCATAAGCATAATCGCCTTTCCCGATGATCTCCTCTTTATGGACGCCGGTCATCTCCTCCATTGCCCGGTTCCACGCGATCACCTTCTTATCCTGGTCGATAACAAATGTTGCATCAGGAAGGAACTCGACGATGCCCAGCTGCTGCCGGTGGGCACTGCGTAATCTCTCCTCTGCCAAGACCTGCCTCTCGCGAACAGAGCCTATAACATACGCCACGAGTATAAAAATAGCCGCTCTCCCAAATTCATTTACAGAAAGGGGGATCGAAGATAAATGAGTAACGAGAATATGGACCATACCGAGCCCAAGGGCAACGTAAAGGGCTTTCTTCTGGTACCACATCCCGGCTAAAATAATCGGAATATAGAAAAAATGGGTATATACCACTGTCTTATGCATGACAATAGCAACATAAAAAGCCA
>CAYQFP010000005.1:0-26826 GCA_964416865.1 uncultured Methanotrichaceae archaeon | reverse complement strand
GTAGGAGCTGATGCATCCATTCAACTCGATGACTTTCACATCGGGAAACTCCTGGCGGAGGATACGGTCGTACATAACATTGCCTATTTCGGCAGCGATATCTTTGCACTCAACAGAAGCAGGTAGCGAGAGTACGTCAGTAAGAGGAAAGCGCCCCGGCGTCCAGGTCAAAGTAGCATAGCCCATGTCGGAGATTCCCTCTGCTATCATATCATAACTGCCCGTCCCTGCACCCGGGACCGTGCCGTCCAATATGGTGTAGCTTATTCGACCGTCGCTCCTATCCTTCAACTCATCGAGCATCGGTATCCAGACGGTTTGCATCTCTATGCTGTCTGGAAGATGCCATGTGCTGAACCGGATATGTACTGTCTCGCCACCAAGTGCTGAATTTTGCGCAGGCTGGCTCTCTTCACCATAACCGCTCACTGGCAAGAGATCGTCAGCAGGTTGGGCAACGACGGTCACCATCGCCAGAATCAAAAGAAAGTTTATCGCAACGAGAAAAATTGTCAACTTCATCGATTTTCGTTTCCCATCCACCATATTATCATCCTTCCAATATTTATGTTAGGTATCAGGCCATCCCCCGCCCGAGTGGAGATGTATAGCTATTTTTGGTGTAGTACATAAAACGTTGTGATCGTGGCACCAACCAAAATACGAGTATTTGCCCACTTTTATTTCGCAGACAATTTATACATTGCCCCAGATATATCTATGTTGGTTTTTCCTCACATAATGTTAGATATACACAACATTTATATACCCGCATATGTGAAATACATAACATATGAAATGGAAGACGAAATATTTACTGTGCATTATATTGGGTGCGCTCCTGGTTCTAGCAGGTCTGGTTTATCCCGTCGTCGAAATTGACGGCGAAACGTTCTCCATACCCTTGGTAACCATGGGCCTGGTGGTAATCGCCCTTATAGCCATCCGCTATTGGCGGCTGGGCGGAGAGATTGAGTCGGACGAGCGCACCAAAAAGATCGGGGGCTACAGTATAGCCTACTCCTGGTTTCTCACTCTGTTCCTGGCTTTATTTCTCTTCTGGGTGGATTACCTGCACCTTTTGACCCTTTCAGTCCAGGACGTTCTCGGAGCGACCATCTTGGTGATGACCATCAGCTCGATGATATTCAAGTGGTACCTCTTCCGCAAGGGCGACGTGGAATAACAAGAGGCGATGGGATGAAAACCAGAATCAAGGAGCTACGGGCCAGGCACAACCTCACCCAGGCCGATCTAGCCTCTATGGTGGGCGTCAGGAGAGAGACCATACTCTTCCTGGAGAAGGGAAAATACAACCCCTCTCTCAAGCTGGCCTACAAGGTGGCCACGGCACTCCAATCGACTATTGACGAGGTCTTCATATTCGAGGATGAAGACCTGGAATGAACTCAGTTGAAGATGTGGATAGACCTAAAGATGGACCCGACATGCCCCATCAGATCTCTTCCTTCCTCTTCTCCACCACCCTTATCGCCTCGATCGCCGTGGTGGGGTAGTTCCCGGTCACATCCTTCTCCAGCAACTTCACCATGTCCCAGACGTTCAGGAGCGCCGCCGAGACCCCGGTGAGGGCCTCCATCTCCACCCCCGTCTTGCCCACGGAGGTGACGACAACCGTGGCCTCCACAGCCTCCGGCCGGAGATCGAACTCGACCACGACGCTGGTGACGGGGATAGGGTGGCACATCGGCACCGTTCTGGGGGTTTCCTTCACCGCCAGTATGGCCGCTACCCTGGCGGTAGAGAGTACATCGCCCTTCTTCACCTTTCCTGAACCGATAGCCTCCACCGTAGACCTTTTGAGCCTCACCACCCCGGCGGCGGTGGCCGTCCTCTTCACCACCGGCTTCTCGGTTATGTCCACCATCCCTAGGAAACGAGACCTCACGCGATCACCGCCTCATCGCCACGGGGATCTGCTCGATGACGTCAGTGGCCGTCAGGCCGAACCCCTTCTCGGCACAGGCGATATCGCCCGCCCTGCCGTTGACGAAAGCTGCAGCGACCGCCGCCTGGAACGCGGACGTCTTGCAGTAAAAGGCCCCGGTGATTCCTGCCAAGACGTCGCCGGTGCCGCCGACGGTCATCCCCGGGTTCCCGGTCTTGTTGCCTCTGACGACCAGCCCATTGGAGATCAGGTCGGTCTTCCCCTTGAGGAGGACGGTCACCTCCAGATCCCTGGCGACGTTCTTCACCATATCCAAGGGTACCTTTCCCTGCGAGATCAAGACGGGACAGATCCTCCTGAACTCGCCATCATGAGGGGTGATCACGCCTTTCAGGGGAACACCGGGCAAGAGAGCATCGGCATCCATTACCACCTTATCGCAGAGGGGGACAAGCCTGGATAAGGCATCTCCGGTCCTGGGTTCGCGACCCAAACCCATGCCCACCACCACGACATCATGAAGAGGTATCAGCTCGCTCAGGACCTCCAGATCGTCGGGTGAAAGGCGATCATCGGAGAGCTCCCTCACGATAAGGTTGGGCGAGAAACCGGCCACGGTCTTGGAGACTACGCGCGGGGTAGCCACGGTCACGATATCGGCACCTGCCCGGAGGGCGGCCATGGCAGAGAGAGCAGGGGCGCCGCTGTAAGCCCCTCCTCCGATCACCAGCACCCTCCCGTTATTTCCCTTGTGGCTCTGGTCGGAGCGAATGGCTACCGGGATGAGATCGCCGGGTCCCACCAGAAACTCTGCGGCAGGTGGTATGCCTATGTTGGCGACCTCAACCTCGCCGGTCATCCCGACCTTTGGACGGTGAAAGGTCACGGTGAGCTTGGGCCGGACCTCCTTATCGGTCCCCATGCCGCTGGGCACGTCGACCGATATTACGGTCCTTCCGCAGGAGTTCATCGCCTCTATGGCCGAGGCCTCGATACCGTGAATGGTCCCCCGCACCCCGGTACCGAATACCGCATCGACTACAATCTCGTAGCGGGATAAGACATTGAGATTCTCGGGATCCCGTACCTCCCTCAGATCGTACCCCATCTCGTCCAGGATATTCCAGTTCCGTCTCGCCTCTTCGGTGGCGATATCCCTGGACCTGCCCAATAGGAGGACCGTGACCTGGAGGTCGCCGAGATGGCGTGCGGCCACGAAGGCGTCGCCGGCGTTGTTGCCTCGGCCGGCCACGATGACAATCTTGCCTCCGGCGGCCCTAGTCCTGATCTGGCGGGCCAGCGCTGCACCTGCATTCTCCATGAGTTGGAGAGGAAGTAGGCCGAAATATTCGCAGTTGGCATCCACGGCACTCATCTCAGCAGGGGATATCGGTCTCATGAGATAGTATATGTGTCTGAGATGATAGAAGAGGATTTCGAAACGACCGAAATATATGTGTCAGAACGCTGGCGTCTTCACGCCAGCTCTGAATATCGTTTTCTATCCTTTAGTTCCTGTTTCTTGGCAGCGTTCCAGCCGCTGACAGCCTGGATGTAGCCGGTCACCCTGCTCATCTGCTCCACGTTCTCGGAGCCGCAGCGGGGACATTCGTCCTTCAGGCCAGGAGACACTTGGTAGCAGTTGAGGCAGACGGTCATGTCCCTGGTGAAGGCGAAATACCCGATCTGGGTGTTCTTGGCTAGCTTCATGGCGAAGTCCATCAGGCCCTGGGGATCCGGCATGGCCTCGCCCAGGAATATGTGGAATATATTCCCGCCGTCCACGATGGGGAAGAATACGTGCTCCTTTTTGGCCCTCTCGAAGATGGAGACCTCTGCAGAGGGCGGCAGATGGGTCCCGTTGGAGTAATATACAGGCAGATCGCGCGTCTTGTGAACAGAGACCAGGGCGGTCGCAAGGTCTCCTTTGACCACCTTCTCGGCGTGTTCCCTGAACTCGTCGTGGATCAGGTCCGAGACGGCGAACCTCTGGACGGTGGTCTCGGCAGGGGTTCTCGCCAGGGCGATGGTTATGCCATGGCGCGCGCTCAGCTCTTTGGAGTAAAGCTCCATCTCGGTCATGGCCCGGACCGCCAGCTTCCAGGCATCTTTGGACTCGTGCAGCTGGTGGCCGGTATGGAACTGGACCATCTCGTTGACGCCTACCACGCCGATGGTATAGACCAGGCCGTCGAGGTCCACGGCTATGGTCCCTTTCTGCCCTGTGAGGGGGTCCTTCGGTCGCTGGGTGGCAAAGGGCATCCTCTTGTTCTTCACCACCTGATCCATCCATTCTTTCTTGACCTTGAAGATGTCCACGGCAACATCCATGAGGCTCCGCAGATACTCGAAGAGGAGCTCGTCGTCCCCCCTGGCCAGGTAGGCGGCCCGGGGACAGTTGAGGGAAACCACCTGCCAGGATCCCATGGAGAAGTGCATGCCATCTTTGAAATGCATCTTTTCGTCGAACATGTCGTCGTTGTCGGCGTTAGCTGCAAACTGATATGCACAGCATTGGTAGCATGATATCCCTTTGCCCGCACCCCGGTAAGCCGGGAGCTGGTTGTCGTAATAGGGGGTGCCGTACTTGGCGGCAAGCTCGAAGGTGAGAAGGTACAGGTCCCCATAGGAGAGCATGTCGGGGTTGGCGGCGTTGAACTTTTCGTCCTCCTCTATGAAGTCGGGCTCGATGCTGATCTCCGGTTTGGGGAAGTTGAAGGGCTTGCCCCAGTAATCTCCCGCCAGCATGACCTTCATCAGGGCCTCGAAGCCCAGCCTTACCTCGCGCTCGAACTCGCCATAGGTGCGCAGAGGCGCTTGTTCACCGTTCCAGATCTTGCCTTTGTACACCACAGGCATCTCCCGCCAGAGCTTGGGAACCCCGGGGCTGAGCTGGACCGAGGAGAAGACCACCTGGCCACCTCTGGCCACCATCATCTGGGTCATCTCGTAGACGAACATCTGCATGAGCTGGTAGATCTCTTCTTTGGAGTGATTCTCGAAGTAGGGGGCGATGAAGGTCAAAAAGTTGTAGAAACCCTGTCCCCCGGCGAAGTTGGTCTGGGCAGATCCCAAGGCCTTCACCGCGTGAAGGATGGCCACCTCTGCCTTCCTGGCAGGACCGGCCACGCTCGATCTAGTCCCCGTCCCGTCTGGCATTAGACCGTAATAAAAGAAATATCGTAGGTCCCAATCTTGGCAAAATGGGCGAGTCCCAAAGTATTCCAGGTCGTGGATGTGAAGATCTCCGGTCAGGTGGCGGTCGGCCAGGTAGGGAGGGATTAACAGGAGGTACTGCTCCTTGGATATCTTGTCTGCCTTCTTCTTGTGGCTGGTCTCGGCGTTCTCCTGGAGGTTGGCGTTCTCGTTGGCCTCGAAACCCGAGCCCACGTCGATCAGATGGGCATCGTAGACCGGTGTGCCCACCCGGGTGCAGATATTCCTCCATTCCAGGTGGTGTCTTTCCAGGAGGATGACGTTCATGATCTCCCTGACCAGAGGACCGCTGAGGAACTTCACGTCCATCCACCTGATCCGGCGCTCCGTTTCTTTGGCGATCTCTTTCGCCTCCTCTTCGGAGATTCCGGACGCCTTGTAGAACTGCTCGGATAACTTTGTCTCCTTCAGGAGCTGTTTCACTATCGCCTCTCGGTTCCAGTCCATGAGATGGCCGTCGGTGGTCCTGACCTTGGGCATGATAGAGAGGGATACACCCTCAAGCGTAATCTGTTGGGACTTGTGCATAAAATTCGTTCTGCTCAATGAGCATCCCCCAATTCTAGTGTACTGCATTCCAAACGATGGCTTAACTATATTCCGGTTAATTGGGTTGTTCACCAGTACGGAAGGAAGTACGGATTGGCAGAAATTGATTACTTTCGGCCCGATACCGGTCGGGATCGTCGAGGAAAATAAGACGGCCAAAGCTTCATCCAAAGACAAAACATTCGCGGTTCCAAAAGTCTTAAATCGTGAAGAGGCAAGGGACGCCTGGTGATTTTACTATGACCGATCCTGAGAAGGAGAACAAAGAAGATATCAAAGCCCTATACGACCTGGCGATACCCATCGGCATGCCGGTCAGCGTCATCAACGAGTTGGTGGACGAGTTCGAGCTGGATCCGGTGAGGAGAAACGCCAGGGTGGGCCTGATAGACGAGGAAGAGGAGGAACGAGAGATCCTTGTGCTCAGAGGCGAACTGGATACGGTGATGGCCGCCAAGAAGTACATGTTCGAAGCCCTGGACAAAAGGGTCAAACGCTGGGATGAGGGCGGTGATAGGGCAGAGCAATACAAGAAGCTGTACTACAAGACCCATCCCCCGCAAGACGAGAAACAAGAAGAATAGACCATCGTAACCGCCTCAGAGGATGTCCATCATCTTGTGCACCTGAGGGAGGATCATCACCTTTTCAGGGTCCAGGTGTATCGATGCAACCTCATGGAGTCGCATCAGCTTTTTTGGGTCCGGCCGGTGCTCTCCAGAGGCGGGCTGGAGTACCAGAAAGGTATCCAGTCCTTCCAGCCGGGGATAAATGGGTTCCAGCTCTGCAGGGACGGTGGAGTTCAGGATTACCGCCTTGGCTATGGTGAAGACCCCCGACCGGGAAGCGATCTTTAGGCAGGTCAGCTCGTTCTCCACCAGCGCGTTTCTGCCCTCCGGCGAAGACGCTCGGTGGCTGGGGAGCTTGAGGTCCACGGCCGCGAAGTCTATCCAGCCTATCAGGCGGCTGAAACAGTCCGAGGAGAAGCCGTTGGTCTCCAGATAGACCGGCAGTCCTGCTGCTTTGCATCCTATGGCCAGCGCTTCCACGAACTCGGGTTGGCAGAGGGGCTCGCCCCCGGTTATCGATACGCTATGCAGTCCGGGACTTTTCAGGCGCAGTATCAGGTCCATCACAATCTCCGGACTGAGAGGGTTTTCGACCTGCCTGAACCGTCCCGAACCTGCCAGATCCTCTACCCTGCAGATATCGAGACGGGACCGGAACCGGGGGGTATCGCAGTAGATACACCGAAGGTTGCATCCTGCGGTCCTGACGAAGATCGATCTCCTTCCCACCAGGGGACCTTCCCCCTGGAAGCTGGAGAATATCTCACCTACGATGCCGCCGTTATCTATACCTCGTGGGGTCAACCACGCCCGCCTCCTCGAACCCCCTCATCCTATGCTGGCAGGCCTCACACTTGCCACAGTGCGTTTCCCCTTCCAGGTAGCAGGACCAGGTCAGCTCCAGGGGCGCGCACAGCCCCGCCCCCAGGCTTACGATATCGGACTTGAAGAGACGGACCAGGGGCGCCTCGATGACCGGCGCTCTGCTGAAGGAGGCCACCGACTTCTCCAGGAGGAAATTGAACCGCACCACGAACTCGGGCCTGTTGTCCGGATAGGATCGCGCCTCTTCTGCGTTGAATCCCACGTAGACCTTTTCCGCCCCCACTGCCTCGGCATAAGCCGCGGCCATCGACCCCAAGACCAGGTTGCGGCAATATACCCAGGTAGGTGGGGTCGATGAGGGGTTCTGGATGTCGACCTCGTCGCCCACGGGCAAATGAGCTTCTGTGGAGGTCAGGGCGGAGAGGTTCTGGAACAAGTCGGTATGCACAACCTTCATCGTTTTCGCCTTCAGGACCTCGGCTATCCGGGTTACGGCCTCCAGCTCTTTTCGTTCCGCCTTCTGACCGTAGCCGACGTGGAATAGATATATCTCGTAGCCTTCGCCTTTGGCGATAGTCGCGGCGACGGTGGAATCCATGCCTCCCGAGCAGAGACAGACCGCCTTTTGCCTGTTCATTCCGCCATCACCCATTTGTTTTTTCCCTCCCATAGCTTGATCGATACCAGGCAAACGGCAGAAGCGTCGAGGCGCTCTTCCAACAATCGTCTCATGTGAACGACGATGGCCTCTGCGGTGGGGTTGGGCAGGATCTCGTTCAGATCGCGATGGTCGAACTCTTCCAGGACGGCGTTCAGAGACTCTTTCAGATGGTAGAAGTCCATGACAAAACCATCCTCGCCTACAGGACCATTGACCACCACTTCTACAGAATATGTATGGCCATGGACCATTGCGCACTTGCCATCGTAGCCGGGTAGGCGGTGGGCGGCGTCGAAATGAGAGACGATTCCTATCTTCATCGTTCCAGCCTCCCCTTGAGTCGGTCGATCTCGTCCAGCTGGTCCAGCATCTTCCTCAAAGATGTCCTCACAGCGTCGGAGAAGTTCACAAACTTCTTGCCGTCGCCCACGTGATCGTTGATGTCGTCGATGATGTGTTGGGGGATGTCTATGGATACCTTGGGCAAAAAATAATCCTCCGGTAGGGGCAGGAGAATACCGGGGTATTATTAATAGCTTTCTTTGATCTCAGGTGGCGCTCCGGCCAGAGCCACCAGGGCCTCAGCCTCCATGAAGTGGAGCTTCGCCGGGATGATCAATACATGGAGGGGACCACCAAAGTCGTATTCCGCCAGACTGGGGAGCAGATTTGCCCCTACGCAAGCATCTTCGGACCCTGCCCTGGCTATCCCCACGCCCAGGGATCTGTGTAGCACGTCTCCCCCCATCGTCTCTTCAATCTCCAGGAGGAGCCGGGCGCCCTCGTTCACCGTCATGTATCGCTCGTCCTGGATGTCCAAGAACAGAAGGGTATGAAGGTCTCTTTCCAGATTCTCCATGACGACCCTGTACGGGGTCTCCGCCACGATCCTATTTCCTCGTGCGGTATAAGGAAAAGGTATGGAGGTCGACCTGCCGAACCTGTAGTTCTGGAGGCCGGAAAGCCCGGATATCGCCGATACTATCGAAGATGCGGGGACCACCTTTGTCACAATCCCCATCTCCAGGGCTCTGAGCCTCAGGTCCAGGTGAGTGGTAGATACCATCGGGTCGCCGCCCACCAGAAAAGCCACGTTCTTCTCCCGAGCCTGGACCAGCCAGCCTGGGTCGACCTCTACCTCGTCTCTGCTCAGAAGACGGATATCTCTCTCATAGAACCGCTCCAGCTTTGCCTTGGAGGCTCCCATCAGCCGGGACGTGTAGAACTCGGCACAGACCAGATCCGCCTCTCTGATTACCTCTTGTCCTCTCACGGAGACATCCTTCTCGTCGTAGAGGCCGAGACCGACAAAGGAAAGCATAGTAGGGGTAGATGCCGCAGGCTTTAAAACGCTTGTCAAATTTTATAAAAATTTTTGGCAAAGACTATATGCATTGAAGCTTTTTACCTCCAGCATGATCGGCAGGACAACCCAGGTTGTGGATTGCCGGGAGAGCATGGGCTTGGCCAAGGGCGGCGGGCTGGCCCAGCGGGGGACGCTCTCCGAGGCGTCGAGGCCGGACGTTATAGCCATCGCCATGTCGCCGGGACGGAGGCACATAACCAAGCCGGTATGCGAGATCACCTACGGACTGAGGCGGGAGGGCATCCAGACCAGCGTCCTGGTTCTGGTGGCAGGGTCCGGCGTGCCAGACAGTTTTCCTCAGGCCTCCAAGGGGTTCGGTCCCACCTTCGGGCTGACGCCGCGGGAGGTGGAACAGATCAAACGGCACAAGATCGCGGTGATACATCTTGGCAATGTAAGGTCTCATGTCGTCTATAAGGCCAAGGAGATACTGGCTCTCGTCGACATCCCTGCGGTGGTGGTCTGCCAGTGCCCGGTGGACTTCGAGGACTTCGCCAAGGCAGGGGTCAAGACCAGGCTGGTGATGCCCTCGGGGAACAAGGTAGAGACTAAGGGCACTGTGGTGGATATCGTCTATGGGATCACCAGGGGGGCAACTTGCACCCGAGCAAATCTGAACCAGCTGACCAAGGTGCTGAACCGTCATCTGACCATGATGGAGGCTCGATTGGAGGAGACAATAACCAAGGAAAAGAAAAAGAAGACCGGGGTCGTCTTCGTCTAATCTGGATGGGGCTCATGAAGTTTGTGATACTGCTGGGGGACGGGATGGCTGACCATCCCATCGAGTCTCTTGAGGGGAAGACGCCTCTGGTGGCGGCCCGTACGCCAGGTATGGATGAGGTGGCAGCCCTGGGCAAGGGCGGGCTGGCAACCACGGTGCCCGAGGGGATGCCGCCGGGGAGCGACGTGGCCAACCTATCGGTGATGGGTTACGACCCTCGCCGGTACTACAGCGGGAGGGCACCGCTGGAGGCGGCGGCCATGAATGTTACCCTCGGCGAGGAAGACGTGGCGTTCAGGTGCAACCTGGTGAACGTGGACCTGGAGACGGGCAAGATGGTGGACTACAGCGCAGGCCACATCACCACCGAGGAGAACGAGAAGATCGTAGCATCGCTGCAAGAGATCTGTTCTCAAGGAGAGCTCCGCCCAGGGGTAAGCTACCGGAACCTTCTAGTCTTGAGAAAAGGCGAGAGCGCAGAGTGCACCCCGCCCCATGACATAATGGGCCAGCCCATCGAAGATCATCTTCCCAGAGGCGAAGGGTCCGATATCCTGAGAGATATGATGGAAGCATCGGTGCCCGTGCTGGCCCGGCATCCCGTCAACCAAAAGCGTATCGCAGAGGGCAAGCGTCCTGCGAACATGATCTGGCTCTGGGGCCAGGGAAAAGCGCCCAATATGCCCCGGTTCAGGGAGATGCGGGGGATCAAAGGTGCGATGATCTCTGCGGTGGACCTGCTCAAGGGCATCGGAAAGTATGCCGGCCTGGAGGTCATAGATGTCCCGGGTGCCACCGGCCTCTTGGATACCAACTTCGAGGGGAAAGTGCGCGCGGCGCTGGACGCCCTCACCAGGGTAGACTTCGTTTACCTCCACGTGGAGGCGCCGGACGAGATGGGGCATGACGGCGACCTGGAGAAGAAGATAGAGGCCATCGAGCGCTTCGACGCCCGGATCGTGGCGCCCGTTCTGGTGGGGCTAAGAAGGTCCGGCTACGAGTGGCGGGTCTGCGTCCTTCCCGATCATCCCACACCTGTTGCTCTGAGAACTCACACAGCAGAGCCGGTGCCCTTTGCGATAGTGGGCACTGGTGTCGAGGCCGACGAGATGCGGAGGTTCGGCGAGAAAGAGGCCGAGGAGCGGGGGAGCGAGAGGATGATGGGATGGGAGCTTGTGGGGAAGATAATGGGGGAATGAATACAGCAGTTATTTTTACCGTAATGTCTTCCAACCGGAGATCGTTTCGGCACACGATCTCCGAGGATGAGACGACAGAGATGCCAAACCTTTTCATCAAGCACCAAGCAGGTCTAACCATGTTCGAACCAAATGAGGAGTCCACAGTCTTAGAGATCGTTTGCGACTTCTTAGATGTCATGCCCGATGATATGATGAAGATAGGCGATATAACCAAGAAAGTGTTCTTTGACCCCTGTGTCGAAAACAAGGAGGTGGCTCTCGAACGGCTCAAGGGTGCTCTAAAAGAGATGTCAAACGAGCAGGCAGTGATAGCAGGCATGTTCATCTCGGGCCTTCTGCGGTGCAACCTTACACGACAGTATATGCAAGCTACGGCTCAGGCAGAAGGCGACCAGGACACCGAGTGAGTATACTTTATATACTATAAAAATACAATGGTTGTGCACTTCGTGGGTGCCGTTTACCGGTTCTGGTGAGCGAAACTACTATATATAATAGGATAATTTGATTAGAGGTTATTTATGTTATTAGGAGGTATACTCGTCCGTGAGTGACGTAATCGAGGACTACGACGCCAGTCAGATACAGGTCTTGGAAGGCCTAGACGCTGTTAGGCGCAGGCCTGCTATGTACATCGGAAGTACCAACACGACAGGTCTGCACCATCTGGTATATGAGGTAGTCGACAACAGCATAGACGAGGCCATGGCAGGTCACTGCTCAGAGATAGACCTGATCCTTCACGAGGACGGGAGCGTCACCGTCAAAGATGACGGCAGGGGCGTTCCCGTGGACATACACAGCCATTACAAGAAACCCGCGGTGGAGATCGTGATGACCATGCTCCACGCGGGAGGGAAGTTCGATCATAAGTCCTACCGGGTATCGGGCGGGCTGCACGGAGTAGGTGTCTCCGTGGTGAACGCCCTCTCCGAGTGGCTGGAGGTGGAGGTGAGAAGGAACAACTTGGTCTACTGGCAGCGATACGAGCACGGAACACCGGTTACGGATCTGGAGGTCCATGGCGTATCTGATCACACAGGCACCTTGGTCAGGTTCAAACCAGATCCTAGCATATTCGAGGAAGTGATATTCAGTTTCGATGCCCTCACTACCAGGCTGCGTGAGATGGCCTTCCTCAATCGCGGGCTCAAGATCTCCATCAAGGATGAGAGGAGCGGAAAGGAGAGGGAGTACCAGTACGAGGGCGGTATCGTATCCTTCGTAGAGCATCTGAACAGGAACAAAGAGGTACTCCACAGCACCCCCATATATCTCACAGGAGAGAAAAACGGCACCTACATCGAAGCGGCCCTCCAGTATAGCAACTCCTACAGCGAGGGGATCCTCACATTCGCCAACAACATCAACACCCGAGAAGGCGGCACTCATCTGAGCGGTTTCAAGGCAGCCCTCACCAAGACCGGTAACGATTATGCCAGGTCCAACAAACTGCTAAAAAATGGAGCAAAGCTCACCGGCGAGGACCTGAGAGAGGGACTGATGGCGGTGATAAGCGTTCGCCTCCCCGATCCGCAGTTCGAGGGTCAAACCAAGACCAAGCTGGGAAATAGCGCCATCAGAGGCACGGTTTCGTCCCTGGTATATGACGGTCTATCGGATTTCTTCGAAGAGAACCCCTCGGTGGCCACTAAGATCCTGGAGAAGGCAGCCCAGGCTTCCAGGGCCAGGGTAGCGGCCAAGAAGGCTAGAGAGATGACCCGGAGAAAGAACGCCCTCGGTGCCGGCGGTCTGCCCGGAAAGTTGGCTGACTGTGCAGAGAGAGATCCAGCCCGGAGCGAGCTGTACCTCGTGGAGGGCGAGTCTGCCGGCGGCTCGGCAAAACAGGGAAGAGACAGACACATCCAGGCCATCCTGCCTCTGCGAGGCAAGATCCTGAACGTGGAAAGGGCCAGGATGGACAAGATCTTGAAGAACAAGGAGATCAGGAACATAATCACCGCGTTGGGCACCGGTATAGGCGAAGACTTCCAGATCGAGAGGTCCAGGTACCACAAGGTGGTTATAATGACCGATGCCGACGTCGACGGGTCCCACATCAGGACGCTCCTGCTCACCTTCTTTTATAGATACATGAGGCCTCTGATCGAGGCGGGCTACGTCTACATCGCACAGCCACCTCTATACCAGGTGAGAAACAAGAAGATGATAAATTACGCTTACAGCGATGCCGATCTGGATCGGATCCTGGAAGCGATGGGCGGTAAGAAGGCGGCCATCCAGAGGTACAAAGGCCTGGGTGAGATGAACCCGGAGCAGCTATGGGAGACCACCATGGACCCGGCGGGACGGACCTTGTTGAAGGTCACCATCGAGGACGTCCTGGAGGCGGACGACATATTCACCATACTCATGGGGGGACTGGTGGAGCCTCGGCGGGAGTTCATCGAGGCCCATGCCAGAGAAGCGAAGAACCTGGACGTGTGAGGTAAGAATACGATGACAGAGATCGACGTCGACATCACCGAGGAGATGAAGTCATCTTACATCGATTACGCCATGAGCGTCATCGTGGGAAGGGCGCTTCCCGACGTGCGAGACGGACTCAAACCAGTTCACCGGCGGATCCTCTACGCCATGCACGAGCAAGGGATGACCTTTGACCAGTCCTACAAGAAGTCGGCCAGGATCGTAGGAGACGTTATGGGTAAGTACCATCCCCACGGCGACGCCGCTATCTACGAGACCATGGTGAGGATGGCCCAGGACTTCTCCCTGCGTTACCTGCTGGTGGACGGGCAGGGCAACTTCGGATCGATAGATGGCGACCCTGCGGCGGCCATGAGGTACACCGAGGTCCGCCTCTCGAAGATCGCGGGCGAGATGCTGGAGGATATCGAGAAGGATACCGTGGACTTCGTTCCCAACTACGATGACACCCTGAAGGAGCCCGTGGTCTTGCCCTCGAAGCTTCCCAACCTCCTCCTGAACGGATCCACGGGCATAGCGGTGGGCATGGCCACCAACATACCTCCCCACAACCTGGGAGAGGTGGTCAGGGCCACAATCAAGCTGATAGACGATCCCGAAATCAGCACCGCAGATCTGATGGATTGCATGCCCGGGCCCGACTTCCCCACGGGTGGCTACATCATCGGAAGGTCGGGGATCGGGGCCGCCTATTCTACGGGCAAAGGCATAATCAAGCTTCGGGCCAAGTCCAGGATCGAGAGCGAAGGACGACCCCGGATCATCGTTACCGAGCTGCCCTACCAGGTCAACAAGGCCAAGGTCCTGGAAGATACGGCTGAGTTGGTGAAGTCGGATAGAATCGAAGGGATATCTGACCTGAGAGACGAGTCCGACCGGGAGGGCATACGCATGGTGATCGAGCTGAAGCCGGGGACCACCCCGGAGGTCGTTCTGAACCAGCTTTACAGGCATACCCGGCTGGAGACCACCTACGGGATAACCAACCTCGTCTTGGTAGACGGCCAGCCCAAGATCCTACCTCTAAAGGAGATGCTCGTCCACCATGTATCCTACCGGTCTGAGGTGATCGAGCGGAGATGCCGGTTCGATCTTGACAAAGCCGAGAAGCGGGCTCACGTTCTGGAAGGGCTGCTGCTGGCGCTCCAAAATATCGATCGAATAATCGAGATGATCAAGAAGGCGTCCTCGCCAGCCGATGCCAGGATCGCCCTCTCCGAGGGCTTTGATCTGAGCGAGGTTCAGACCAAGGCCATACTGGATATGCGTCTGCAGCGTCTGACCGCCCTGGAGCATGGCAAGATCGAGTCGGAGGCCAAAGACCTGGAGGCCACCATATCCCGGCTGAGAGAGATCTTGGCCAGTCCTCATGAGGTCCTGGAGATAATCAAGTCTGATCTAATGGAGCTAGACGAGAAGTACGGTGACCCCCGGAGGACACAGATCGTCGACGCCGAGGACGAGGTACAGATCGAAGATCTGATAGAGGATGAAGAGGTTGCTGTAACCGTCACCAGTGATGGGTACATCAAGAGGCTGCCGGTGACAGCCTACCGGCAGCAGAAGAGGGGAGGCAGAGGGGTGATCGGGGCGGAGACAAAGAGCGAGGACTTCGTGACCGACCTGTTCATCGCATCTACCCTCGATTACATACTATTATTCACCGACAAGGGCAAGGCTCACTGGCTGAGGGTCTTCGACGTTCCTTCCATGGGAAAGACCGCCCGAGGCAAGGCGATAGTGAACCTGCTCCAGCTCGATGCCGACGAGAAGATTACCGAGGCCATGGCGGTCAAGAACTTCGATTCTGAAGGGTACATCGTCATGGCTACCAGCGGGGGACAGGTGATCAAGACACCCATTCGGGCCTACAGTCACCCCCGAAAGATCGGGATCAAGGCGGTGAACCTCCGGGGCGGCAGTCTGGTTGCCGCACGCCTAACCGATGGTCACCAGGAGCTGATCCTGGCCACCAGTCGCGGAAAGGCTATCAGGTTCTCCGAAAAGGACGTCAGGTCCAGCAACCGGGGATCGATGGGAGTAAGGGGCATATCTCTGGAGTACGACGACCGGGTGATCAGCATGGACGTGGTCAGTCCCGACTCCGCACTCCTGACCGTGACCCGAGAGGGGTACGGCAAGCGCACCGACCTGGTGGAGTACTCGCCTCACCGGCGGGGGGGTAAGGGGATGAAGAACATAGACTCCAGGAAAGGTGAGGTGGTGACCACCATGACCGTCTCCGAGGATGACGAGCTGATGATCACTACCAGAGAGGGTATTATGATAAGGATCCCCGTCAGCGATATCAGGGTCCAGGGCCGGACCACCCAGGGCGTGAGGATCATGCGCCTAAAGCCCGGTGACGAGGTGGCAGCAGTGGCGCTGGTGAGGTAAGTAGAGCCTCGCCGTCCATACTTTTTGAGTCTACCCCGATTCGGTCTATTCTTTGCTGTCTTGCTTTCAAAAAAAAAATAGTTACCTATTCTATTTATCCTATATTCCGCAGGTGCAATACGTGCAAAAACAATTTTTTATGCAATTTCACATCACGCTACTTTACATAATGAGGGACGCCATCGTATAATTTTTAAGCTGAGTCAGGTCACACCGCAGAAAGCATTCTTTAGAGCCCTGCGTCAGAAAACATATAATTAAAGCAATTTGTTGGTTTGGTTGGAAAATCGCTATCAGGAAAAATGTTTCTGTGACAAAGCCCGACCTGCGGAATGTAAGATTTATCTAAACGCCGAGGGAGGGATTTGAACCCTCGCGACCCTCACCGGATCACAAGCTTTCAGTACGTCATTCCAGGCTTGCGCCTTACCACTAGACTACCTCGGCACGTTTCTTTGTTGAGGACCACCGTCGAGGATAGATGTTCGGTTCCATTATCACCCTAGAGGTCTTGGCGACTATGCCAGAAGAAGATCTCATCATCTCCTCAGAGGTCATGGTCGCGGTGGCCATTGCAACTGCCTCGCCTTTCAGTGTATAAATAACTACCTTCTCGCCTATATCTATATCTGACTCCAGGCTGATTATACCCGGTACAGCCAGGGGCGCTCCATGGCAGATGGCATCTACGGCGTTATCGCCGATGACTAGGCCGGGTAGGAACCCTAGCGCCGATTCCAGAGGATGTACCACTCGCCTCAGCTCTTTCTCGTCGCCGGTCTCCTTCCACATTACAAAGGCATCTTTCAGATCGTGAAGGGTGGCCAAGGTCTCGTCCTCCTGAAATGGACCGCTTCTGGTCCTGCGCAGCTCCTCCATATGAGCGCCGACGCCCAACGCCAGACCCATATCATGACAAAGCTTACGCAGATAGGTTCCTGCCTCACATCCCACCGTCATAAGCACCCTGGGCCCCTCGATCTCCATCACATTTAGGTAATAGATCTCCCGGACGCGGAGAACCCTCTTTACGTTGGACTTAATGGGAGGTTTCTGGTAGATCTTGCCCATGAACTCCCTGCAGACCGCGAGTATACTCTTCCGGGGGAGGGTGGCATGTACCCTCATGAGACAGACGTACTCCTTTCCCGCGCTGAGCAAGGAGTCTACGACTTTGGTAGAATCACCCAGCATCACCGGCAAGACACCGGTAACCTTCGGATCCAGCGTCCCGCTGTGTCCCGCCTTATCCAAATCCAGGATCTTCTCCACCCAGGCCACTACCTCATGACTGGTAGGTCCGGACGGCTTATCCAGGTTCAGACAACCCAACCGAAGGTATCGATCGAGCGGACGGTCACGAGGAGGGCAGCCATAACGGGGATCGGTCTGGCCATCTCTTCTGACCAGAACCTTTCGGGCCTTATCAAAAGGAAGCTTTGACTTCATCTTTCAGGGCCCTCGCCGCGGCGAGCGCAATCTCTAAAACGCCCTTCGCATCCCATGTATCGGTATCTATCACCAGGTCGTAGACCTCACGAT
The DNA here is from genome assembly GCA_964416865.1 of uncultured Methanotrichaceae archaeon. Taxonomy (GTDB): domain Archaea; phylum Halobacteriota; class Methanosarcinia; order Methanotrichales; family Methanotrichaceae; genus UBA204. Next base: position 9,415 of record CAYQFP010000005.1, on the reverse strand, counting down.
CGTCCAAGTCTATGTTGTAGTACTTCTTGTAACGTCTGACCTCACACTCGTTCCGGATTTTGCCCTCCTGGAAGACGTCCTCCACCAGCCCGCCCTCTCGGGCCACAATCCGCTCCGCCCAGACCCCCATGCTTGCGCGGAGCAGTATCTTGAGGTCGGCGTCCAATAGGTGACCCGAGAGCCTGCCCTCAAAGACGCCACCTTGCTCATCGGCGATCTTCTTCTGGGCGTCATCGATCTGGTAGTCGATCTCAGGACTCTGCTCGGCCAACCTGCCTAGCTCCTTGAGGCTCATGTTTCTATCCTGGGCAATCTTGCGGAAGAGGTCTCCTGAGTTGATCCAGTCGAGACCGAGTTCTTTGGCCATCTCGCGCGCCAGGGTGGTCGTGCCGGATCCAGGAGGTCCACTGACGGTGATTATCATCATATACCGCCTATGTTGAGAGCCTTGCGTATGATCTGGGAGACGGGTATAGAGCAGACGAAGTACCAGTAAAACCAGTAGAATATCGGTCCTATAACCGCATCTGAGATGCTATGCTGGCCCCAGAAGGGAAAGGTGAGAAGCAACGTATGTTGATCGATGTAGAGATAGGCCCACATGAATAGCGGTATCGATACGATCCCGATGTAGGCCATGGGCTTGAACTGCATCTTCATCATCTCGCCCTGATCGCCCAGCATCTCCTTCTGCTCTGCCTGGAGCTGCTGCTGCCTGGCCTTGTCCCCGGAGAGCTGAGCCTTCTTGAACTCTCGCTGGAACCCTTTCATCTTCTCCTGCTGTGTGCGGAGAAACTCCCAGTCCATGGTGTACTTCTGGATCAGGCTGGCGTAAAGACCGGTTATCGCTGCCAGGACGAATATGACCATGTGGAAGGGGAGGACCTGGGGGAGCCACCCGATCAACATGCCCGTAACCTCGCCCATGCTATGCCTGAACTCCTCGCTGAGCATTATCCCGAACATCAGGGCGAACCCCAGAGCCAGGAGGACGTTGTTAAGAGACTTGGTCAGATCCACGTTCATACCGTCTCACCAAAGAACTTGCGCATCATGGGGTACATCTCCTGGATCTGCTCGCTGGCGATCTGCTCGTAGAGCCTGTAGACTATGCTCACCGTCAGCAGCAATCCTGTTCCCCCTGCACCGCCTAGGGTGCCCATGAGACTGGCCACCAATGTCAGCAAACCGATTATCGCTCCGCCGAGCACGGTAACCTTGGGGATGTACCTTCCCAGCATCTTCTCGATGCTGGCCGGGCTTCTCCTGTGACCGGGCACCTGCAGACCGGATGCGTGTATCTTCTTAGCCACGCTCTTGGCACCCATGCCGGTGGTATCTATCCAGAATATGGCAAATATGATGCCTCCAACTATCAGGACGAAGGCGTCGGAGAACAAGTGGAGCCAGATCTGCCAGCCCGCTATGGGATCGAGCCCCAGCAGTTCCATCGCAGGGTTGCTCTGAGCAACGAGACTCGGTATCCAGTCGGAAGGGCTGTTAATGGGCGATAGATAGTACATGAGACCCGATATGGGCTGGGGCGCGGTCGTGCTGACCGGGTCTCCAGTCAATACATCGTATCTCGCCGTGGATATGAAGGTTCCCAATAAGCTGGAATAAGCGGTGTGCACGATCTTCAGACCTGCCGCAGAATCGGTGGTGGCGGCAGTAGTAATCGTTCCCAGTTTACCTGACAGGAGCGTCCCTATCATCTGGACGTTGGCCTGGAGCGCCCTGACCAGGATCATGGGCAGAACGCTGGCGTATACCAGCTTGACGGGGAAACGGCCTCTGGCACCCCTGACAGAGCTATGGGCCAGGGGTATCTCTATCCGAGTGCTCTCCACGAAAACTACGAAGAGGATGATAACTACGGTAGTTATCAGAGCTAGGATCCCGTAGTCTACCAAGATCCGCTCCAGACCAGCCGGAACGAAGAAGTCCTCTATACCAAGAACGTCATGGGTTACGATGTAGATCCATTTGGGGATTATGCCTATGGGAAGACCGCCCTCGCCGGTGGTCCAGTTGAATATGCCCGTGATCAGCTGCTGGCTTACTCCAGCGACGATGAAGAGACCCACGCCGGATCCGATCCCCCACTTGCTCACCACCTCGTCCATGAAGAGTATCAGCACCCCGCCGATACATATCTGCACGAATAATATAAAGGACATAACGCCCAAGGTGACGCCCAGGAGCTGGGAGACGCCCAGGTCCGGAAGAAGGTAGCCACCCGTCACCTGAGGCAAGGCCTCTACGATGATCATGACAAAGACCAGGAGCTTCTGCGTTCCCTGGAAGATCGCCTGATCACGTGGGTCTCCCAGGTCCAGCTTTATTAGATCTGCTCCAACCATAAGCTGGAGAACGATAGACGCGGTGACGATGGGACCGATACCCAGGACCATCAGGGTCCCGAAAGATCCGGCGAAGAAGGCGCGATACATCCCAAAGAGGTCGATAGACGCAGGCGAGAGACCAAATAAGGGGACGTTGGATAGGGCGAAGTACAACATTAATATGCCCACCGTCCAGATCATCTTCGTCTTGAAGTGGACGTGCCCCGTGGGTCTCTCTACGGCCGGCAGCCTTCTCACGAAGGGCTCTATGGCATAGAAGAAACTGCTCTGGTTCATGTTACCACTACTTCACCGCCGGCTGCCTCGATCTTCTCCTTTGCAGACCGGGAGAAGTTCGCAGCGCTGACGATGAGCTTTCGGGTTATCCTACCATCACCGAGGACCTTTTTTCCGCTCAGATCGATACGATCATCCTCACCGACCATCTGGTCCAGCACACCGACGTTGATCACGTCGATCTTCTTGGTGTTGGGCCTGTGGAACCCGTACTTGCCCTGACGCTGGCCCCTCATTAAGGTGCGCACGACGTGGTGCTTAAAGCATCCTGCGTTGCCGCGGCCACCGCGTGACCCTGCACCTCTGCGGTTCTTGTGGGTACCCCCACCACAGGTCCTGCTTCCCCTGAACTTCTTCAGTTTGCTTTTGGGCATGATATTACCTCATTTTCCTGAGGAGGTTGCCGATGGCGTCGTGGAAGCCCAGTTCACCGCCCTCCTGAACGGTTTTCTTTATACCTCGATGTCCTTTCCTGGGAGGATGAAGCCTGAAGACCGGCTTGACTCCAGCGTCATTGAAGCTGGCAGAGCCTTCGCAGATTGCGGCCGCAAAGTCTCTTATCGTCTTGTAGGACGTACCCTCGCGGATGAACTGATCCGTCAGATGCCTGTTGCCGCTCAGCCTGCCCCGATTCTCCAGCATGGGTGTCAGCATTTCTTCGTCCACCAACCCCCAGGCCACGTAATCCTTCACCTTCTGGATCATCCCTCTATAATGAGGCGTCTCCGGCACTACAACGCAGTGGTTAACCCGATGGAGGCGGAGCATCTTGAGAGTGTCTTTGATACCAGGCCTGGTGTTGACACCACCCCTAAGTCGCACTATCGCATACATCTTCATCACTTCATCATGATGGTATTACGCAGCGCATCATAGGTGGCCTTGGCGAAGTTGAGCGTGGTCCTAGTCTTACCCTCGGTCCTTGTCCAGACGTCCTGGATCCCGGCCAACTCCATGACCTTCTTGGCGGTTTCTCCTGCCGCAATCCCCAGGCCCCGGGGCGCCGGCATCAAGAAGATTCGCACACTTCCTGCCGTTCCTGAGACCTTATAGGGTACGCTATGCTCCTGACCACAGCTGCACTCCCAGCTGCCACATCCTCGCTTTATGGATACGATGTTCAGCTTTGCTTTGTCTATCCCGTTTCTAATAGCCGGGCCCACCTGTTTGTCCTTGCCTTGGCCCAAGCCGATATAACCATCTTTGTTCCCAACGATGACCGTGGCCCTGAACTTCACCCTACGGCCTGAGTCTGTCATCCTCTGGACCATATTTATGTCCAAGACATCGTCCTCCAGACCGGGCAATAGCGCATCGACGATCCCGGACTCCTTAAGAGGCAGTCCGGATCTAAGCACATCGTCGAAGGTTGTAACCTGCCCCTCATAAACGAGCCTGCCCAACTTGGTCTTGGGAACCCATTCTTCTCTGTAATTCCTCACATTTTCACCTCAGGATCGCCTCTCGGGCAGCCTCGAACTGGGCCACAACATCAACGTCTCTGTAGGCCTTTATGTGCTCGCCCCGGATCCGCTCTTCTGAGGGGAGGATCGCCGGGTTGTAGGGCACATCGATCCCTGCATCAACCACGCCCTTCAGGGCGGCATAAATCCGCCCACCCTTGGTGCTGGCGTGGAGACCTATGTCCGCGATGGCGCAGTCATGATCCTGAGCCTTCATCCTCTTCCCGAAGAGAAGACCGGTCAGATACGCCGCTGAAACGTTGCCTGCGTTGTTAGAATATCCAAGATCATGCAGCTCCACTGAGCTGACCGTCAGAAGCGTCCGGTCTCCTATGGGCTCGGCCACTATCAGCTGTATCATGATGTTCCTGTTGCTCTTCCTAATCACCAGCCTGGGCTTTTTGGACAACAGGAGCTTGTATCTGGAATGGTAGTTCGTTCTGCCCTCTCTCCGCCTCCTGAAGGGCACCTTGTATCGCGGTCCGGTTGCCATCACACACTCCTCATTAGACCTTTTGACTTCATATAAGCATTGAGATGGGCCGTGCTCCGGTATTCTCCACCCTTCGCCTTCCGGTAGAGCATCCGATAGGTGTGACGATCGATCTTGCCCTCGTCTTTCAGCTCTCTGAGCATCCTGCGAAGGGCCCGGATCTTAGTCATCCATCTCTCTTTCCTGGGCATTCTCGCCCCTTTGGCCCCTTTTCTCCGGCCAGGTCCTTTCTTATGACCATAGGCCCTCTTGGCAGCTCTCGCCCTGTACCTAGCGCGGCTGTTCCCCTTTTTGGGTTTGGCTTTTATATTTTCAGCAGCGATAATATTGCGGATGTCTTCCTTGGTTATGGCATCCATCATCTCGTCGGCCACGTCAGGATCGGGATTGATCCATATCCTGTTCTGGCCGACGTTCAGAACGCTGGCCGCTAGCCTCCGCTGGGTGGTGAAGTTTGGCATTATCACTCACCTCCGGTGGGGTTGAGGATCTTCAAATCCATTTCCCGGGCGATGGCCTCGATCTCGACTCGCTTTTTCATCCCTACCGTCCTGGCGATCCTGACCGCGCACCCTTCGGCACCCTCCAGATCGGCGGCGCATCTCACCAAAACTTCTCTTTTGCCACAGGGATGATACCCTTTCACCGCCTTGGGACTGCCATAACCGGGCCTCACCAATCTACCCTTAGCAGCTATCTGGCGGCGCAGTTTGTTGTGTAGACCGCGTGGTTTTCTCCAACTGGTGGCTAGCCTCTTCTTTTTATGGGAATCGCAACGATTGAACTCCGGCTTTTTTTTCTTCTGCCTCGCTCTAACTCGTAGCAACCTATCAGTATCGGTCAACTGCGTCACCTCTTGTCCACCAGGTATATCCCGTCCTGGAAGACCCTTATGTCAAATCCTCGGACCTTGGTCGCCTGCTCGATGTTGGCCATAGTCTGACCTACGCTTTCCTTATCGATGCCGGTGACTATCACCGCGTCACCCTGAATATCTACCTTGGTATCTCCCAAGATATTGGCTGTGCGAGGTTTTCTTCCTCCCAGGAAGTTGCTGATGACCAGCTTCTCCTTGGTCGCCTTCAGCTGTATGGGAAAGTGAGAGTAGACCACCTTCATCCGATACTCGAAGCCGTCGGTCACACCTCTAATCATGTTCCCCAGATGAGACGCCAGGGTTCCCACCATGGCCCGGTTTCGTTTCCGGTCGGTCTTCGTGACCACGATCAGGCTGGAATCTTCTTTTCTGACCACTATACTAGGATACCAGATGCGCCTGGAGACCGTTCCCAATGGGCCGGTCACCGTCACCAGAGTATCTCCGATATCAACGTCGACACCCACTGGAACCTCTATCTGCCGTGCCAGCTCCTTGACCATCAGAATCACCTAGTAAACATAAGCCAGCAGTCGGCCGCCGATACCACGTTCCCTGGCATCGGAATGGGGCAAAACACCCTGGCTGGTGCTCATTATCAGCACTCCGAAGTTCCTAGAAGGCAGGTACCGCATCTCCCACTTCTCCAGCTCTGAAACCCCTGCAGAGAAACGTGGCTTGATCACACCACACTTGTTGATCTTACCCTGCAGGATCACCTTGAACATCCCTGACTTACCGTCGTCGATAAACTCGAAATCACCAACGTACCCCTGGTCAGCCATCACCTTCAGGGTGCTGCCGATGAGCTTGGAGGCGGGATTAATGATACAATCGTTTTTGCCGATGCTCTCTGCGTTCTTTATCGTGGACATGGCATCGGCGAGGGGATCTAGCAAAACCATCTATTATCACCTACGAGTATTTTTCGAAACCCATGTCCTGGGCGATCTCTCTGAAACACTGTCGACAGAGATATATCCCATAGGCCCTAATGAGTCCCGGCTTTCTGCCGCATCGCCTGCAGGAGTTAGCCCCACGACCGAAGCTCTTCTTTTTATTTTTCTTCATGCCGCCTCCACGACGTCTACGTCTAACTTACTCTTTACAAATTCTATGGCATCCGTCTTGGTCAGCCTGTGTCGTGAGGAAAGCTTCCTCCTAGCAACACGCCTCCTGGCTACCCGATACCCGGGCCGCTTGAGGGCCACCGAGACGTCCATCCCGAAGATCCCGATGTCTGGATCATATCTCATACCCGGAAAATCGGTATGCTCTTCAATCCCGAAAGAGAAGTTGCCCATATCATCAAACTGGCTGCTTCTCAGGGTCTTCTCGATCACGTCCATGGCGATCGTCAGAAACTCATTGGCCTGGTTCCCACGGAGGGTCAGCCTGCACCCCATGGGCTCACCCTTCTTTATCCCGAAGGCAGGAAGGGTCTTCTTGGCCACTGACCGCACCGGGCTATGGTCGGTTAGCGTCGTCAGTATGTTCTCAGCGTTGACCATCCTCTGGCCGCCTTCCCCCACACCAATGTGAACGGTGACCTTGTCGATACGAGGCTCCTGCATCGGGTTCATGTCTCAGCCCCCAGCTTGATGGCAGGCGCGTCCCTGCCTATCATGAATACGTGATCTACCGTGGTCTCGAACTCCTCCCCACCGGAGATTATCACGCGGTTGGGTCTGGAGCTGCGCACGATCTGGATCTTCTTGATCTTACCAACCTCACCGGAGTGGGCTCCGCCCACCACCATGACCAGGTTACCTTCCTCAAACTCGATCCGGTCTACGATCTCCTTACCGGGTATGGAAAGGATGACCGAATCACCGGTATTATACTCTCTGTCGACGACCTTGTTCGTCCCATCGTTGAGGTTGAGCTGTAGAGTTCCACCTTTCAGGATGGTTTTGTTCCTGATCTTGTTGAGCTTCCTGGTCACGCCGGGCTCCAACTCGTGGAGGTTGAACTTGCCCTTGGCGTCCAACAACACACGGTATTGCTTGTCCAGCTTGGGGATAGATATCACGTCGAATATCCCCACAGGGTACTTATGGTCCTTTCTCACTTTCCCGTCGACCAATACGTTGCCCTCGTTCAAGATCCGGGTTGCCTCTCTAGCATTGTCTGCGAACCCCAGGAGGTCTCTAATCACTATCAAGAGGGGAAGACCATATTTTGCCGAATGAGGACCGGGGCGGCTCTTGACCGTCCACGTGTGAGTTTTCCTTGGGATGGGCCAGCTTTTTGGACTGGCTATCCTCTTCTGATGTCTGCTCACCTAAATCACCTCGAAAAGATCTCCTTTCGCCTCTCGTCGTCCAGCTCCAGCTTGGTGATGATTACGTTAGAGGGATGAATCTGCCTGGGCACTTCTGTCCCGTCCGCACGAAATACGCTAACGCCTGTTACCGCGATGGTACCTACCTTTAGGTCGGCGCTTTCGACCTCGCCCTCGGACCCACCATGATCACCTCGAACCACTTTGACGGTATCCCCACGCCTCACCTGAGCGCTGCGCCGGTTCATCTCCTCGCGAAGCTCCTTGCTCAAAGTGGCATGCATGTACTTCTGTCGCTGGTGGAGGGGTGCGTTGAATCTCTCTTTCCTCTGCTTGCGTGGCTGTTTGCTCTTCATAGCTATCACACTATTATCGATGCTGCAGAGGCGATCTTTCCGAACTGCTCTGCCACCTCTCGGGCTACAGGTCCCTTTATCTCCGATCCCTTGGGGATGCCAACGTCATCGGTGATTACCGCAGCGTTGTCCTCGAACTTCACCCGGAGACCATCAGGTCTGCGAAATTCTTTCTTCTGTCGGACGATCACCGCGTTGAGGATCTGTTTTCGCATCTCAGGAGTCCCTTTCTTGACCGATACTACTACAATATCACCGAGGCCCGCACGAGGCATCCGGTTTTTCACTCCTCGGTACCGTTTCACGGCTATTACCTGGAGGGTCCTGGCACCTGTGTTGTCGGCGCACACCAGATGTGTTCCCGTGTTGATCGCCTTGGTGATATTGGCGTTGTTCCCCCTCACCGCACGACCTCCACCACAACGAAGGATTTGGTCTTGCTGAGCGGCCTGCACTCGGCGATCTTGACCGCATCACCCACCTTTGCTCCTAGGCAAGGAGGGCTGTGGGCGTGAACCTTGGATCGCCTCTTTTCGTACCTTTCATACTTGGGTATCTTCTTCTCGAACCCGCGCAGGACCACGACGGTGTTGGTCATCTTGTCGTTGACCACCACACCGTCAAAAACCTGGCCGTGCACGGGAAGCTTTCCGTGAAAGGGACATTTGGGGTCGTCGCATACTTCATCAGGCGGCTTGACGTCCAGTCCGATATCCCTCATAATTTCCACCTCGACTTTCGTATTTTTTTGTGAATTCTGTTCTCGGGTTGTGAGACCAATATGCTGCCCGCTACCTTCACCCTCCCGCGAGGGAGGGCGAATACAAAGCTGACATGAGACTTGGGAACGCGTTTTTCTCCATCATCGGTCTCGATGAGGAAGGTGTTCCGGGTCTCGTCGGTCACCCGCCCACGTATCCCCTCCAGATTGGGGTTGGTGCTCTCCACAACCTCGGCCTGGAGTCCGATAATCTCATGTCTGGCGATATTCTCTGGAGTTATAATCAAGTTGCATGCTCCCGCTGGATCGTCTTGATCCTGGCTATGGTCTTTCTCAACTCTCTTATCCGGCCAGGGTTCTCAGGTGCTCCGCCAGCGATCACGATTCCTCGCTCCCGGACCAGCTCGCTCTGTAGGTCGCTCAGCTCTCCGCCCAGCTCATCCGGGCTCATATTTCGCAGTTCATTTACCTTGAATACCGCCATGTTAAGCAACACCCTTGGCATCACACATCTGAGCGATCCTCGTTCTCGCCGGTACGTTCCTTCGTCTCTTCTACAAGAAGCTCTGGTGCCTCTTC
>CAYQFP010000004.1:4108-28852 GCA_964416865.1 uncultured Methanotrichaceae archaeon | reverse complement strand
ATCTTCTGCCACTGGTCGCCGGTCCCTCTATATCTGTATATATCTCCTGTATCACTCATTGTGGCAAAAAGCCTGGTTTCATCTTTTACAAGAAAGTCATCAGGGTAAGCTAAGCCGGTTTCGGTAATATTCAGTTCATGCTTCACCACAACCGCCCCTACTGGACCATCCCAGATCTTCTGCCATCCTGCCCCTGCGTTAAAAGATAAAAACAGAAGGCACAAAATCCCCAGAGCTATAATCTTCTTCATAACCACATGCCCCTTACAGAGTTATTAATGATCGATGGTATAAGAGGTTTCTCTTTTTATGACCGTAAGATAACAGACAGACAAAATAAAAGCGGTGTTGTCTGCCATGGAGAATAACGATCGTGTGCGAGCCTGCTATCAGCACACCTGCCTGAACTACCGATACACATACACACACATGTTATATAATATCAACAGAATATATGGTCACTACCACTGGATGACTTGAATACTTGGACACTACGATTTATTGATCCTTTCCAACAGTAGCCAAAAGATATAAATATATATTTTATCCTTGTACAGGTAAGTCATCCACAATTTGAACGAGATGCATAACCTATAGTTCCGAACGAGAGGTGATGAATTGATTAAAAATGCAATAGTCAGATCTATACAGGTCTTAACGGCGCTCATCCTGATCGCTACGGTCTGTGCTGCAGAGGGCGATATGCCGTCGTATCCAGATCAAAGCGCACCAGACGTAGCATCCTCAGATTACGCACCCACTGCCACCAGGCCCCAGGTAGGTGCGTCGCCACAGACGATTCCGCAGGTATCCACCGGTCATGTAGCATCAGACTTTGGCCAGGGAGAACCGCTTTCCCAAGAACAGGTGCTCAGCGCAGGCGAGTTCAGCGATAGCGATACGGGTCTTCTCGGTGCTACGGGCATCGTAGGCGCTACAGGCACAGGTTTTGGCGCTATTCGGTACTGGGTTCTTTACGATGGGATGTGGTCTTACGGTCCGGCAGCGCTCTACTACGGCCAGCGAACCAATATGATCGTGTCCAATGACCAGCCCCAAAGCGTTTGGTCGTATGAAAAATATCCTGGTGGATATGAAGTATGGAAATACTGGGGCTACTGGCATTCAGGCGACTACAACACCTGGTTCTCCGGAGACGCCATGGGATGGCATATGGTCGCGATCTACGGGGACGGTTCTGGGTGGAGTAACCCGATATGGATCAACGTGGAGCCCCATTCGCCGTATTACGTGGACGGACAACCCCACCCGACGTACCATGGTGACTGGCTCAGCGATAACGAGATCGACATTAGTGGGGACGGTTCCTTTAGTTATAGCACTCAGGGCACTTCGGTGTTAGGATAAAAAAGCCGATCCGCGCCGACTGCCGGGTATCTGGGTGAGAGTTCGGAGAACTGGCCCAATACCCGGCATATTCCTCCCCATTGGAACTGGCTGGTCGGACCCATGACCATTATTTCCCATATTTTATGGCCAGCATTATCCTTTGGATCGCCGTCAGGTTCGATAGCACGGCGGCCAAGACTATACACCCCACCAGCCATGCGTCGCCGAACGCGAGCGTTCCTAGCATCCCCAGGTACAGGAGGATCAAGCGCTCTGCCCTCTCCAGGAACCCTCCCATCTTGGTGCTCAGCACGGTCTGGTCCGTCACAAGCCCCCTGTGATCGGCATAGGCCCGCACGAAGGTGGTCATCACCGCCCCGAAGATCAAAAGCGCGATCCAGAAGCCGATGGGCACCAGGAACCAGGCGTCCGGGCCCAGGTAGGCCATCAACCCCAGGATGAGCAGCGCCTCCACATACCGGTCCAGGACGCCGTCCAGAAAAGCGCCCTTCGTGGACGCCTGATTGGTAGCCCTGGCCACGGCTCCGTCCACCATGTCCATGAACCCGGATGACAAGAAGAATAAGAAACCAAGAATAAGGTGATGCCCCCAGAGGGAGACGAAGCCCAGGACCGCAAGAGATAGAGCCATCATGCTCAAAACATTTGGATGAAATCCGAGGCGGGCGAAGACCGCCAGCCTTCGGTCGATCTTCTTCCCGTCCACCAGGATAGACTTGAGCATCAGATGCGGTGATGGCCCGGATATATAAACACTTTTGGTCAGAGTCTCAGGCCGTCCAGGAAGAGTTCTATCCGGTCCACCGCCTCTAAGATCTCCTCCCGCGAGGTGGCGTAGGAACAGCGCAGGAACCCCTCACCGCAGTCGCCGAAGACGTTCCCCGGGACCACGGCCACCTTCTGATCCATGAGCAACCTCTCCGCAAACTCCTCAGAGCTCAGACCCGTACCCTCGATGGAGGGGAATGCATAGAAGGCGCCATCGGGTTCGAAACAAGGCAGACCCAGCCGCTCCAGCTCGGAGACGAAGAGCCGCCTGCGCCGGTCGTACTCCCGCTTCATGCTCTCAATCTCGCTGTTGCCCCGACGCAGAGCCTCCACGGCCGCCACCTGGGCCATGGTGGGCGCGCAGAGCATGGTGTACTGGTGAACCTTGGTCATGGCACCAACGATGGCAGGATCTCCCAGGGCATAACCTATCCGCCATCCCGTCATGGCATAGGACTTGGAGAATCCGTTGAGGAGGACTGTTCGCTCCTTCATCCCTTCGAGCTGGGCGAAGCTGGTGTGCTTCCCGCAATAGGTCAGCTTGTCGTAGACCTCATCCGAGATCACCAGAAGATCGTTCTCCACCACCAGGTCGGCGATATCTTCTAGATCTTGCCGGGTCATCACCGCCCCCGTGGGGTTATTGGGGTAGCTGAGAAGCAGGGCACGGGTCCTCTCGGTGATCGCAGGCTCGATATCTTCCGGTCGGACCTTGAACTTCTCTTTGAGCTCTGTTGCTACCACCCTGGGCACACCCCCTGCCAGGATGATGTCCGGGACGTAGGCCACGTAGCAAGGCTGGGGCACGATCACCTCGTCCCCTCGATTCAGGGTGGCCCTGAAGGCCAGGTCCACCGCCTCGCTCACCCCGGTGGTGATCAGCACACCCTCGTCAGGATCATAATCTAACCCAATATCCCGTCGCACCGCCTCAGACAGACCCTCTCTCAGCTCAGGCAGACCATTGTTGGACGTGTAGGAGGTCTGGCCTTGCTCCAGCGAGTAGATACAAGCCTCTCTGATGTGCCAGGGGGTGACAAAGTCCGGCTCGCCCACGCCCAGGCTGATCACGTCCTCCATGCTCATCACGATGTCGAAGAACTTGCGGATCCCCGACGGAGGCATATTTCTCACCGTGGCGGATACGTGCGTCTCGGGCTGCCAGGCAAGCAGCTCCTTCATGCTGAGCTTTCCCTTGGTCATGCGGTGATCACCAGTCTCTTGGGTTTGGGCTTCCCGTAGAGGATCACGCCGTGCTCCTTGTAGCTTCTCAGAACGAAGTGGGTGCAGGTAGACTCCACCCCTTCCAGGGTGGCTATCTTCTCGGTGACGAAGAAGGCCACGTTTTTCATGGACCTGCCCCGGATGGTGGCCGATAGGTCATGATCGCCGGATATCAGCCTCACCGACTGGACCTCGGAGAACCGGGCGATCCTCTCGGCGATGGTATCGTATCCTTTGTCCCGGTGGAGCGAGACCTTGAGCTCGATCACCGCGTAGACGTATCCCTCACCCACCTTGTCCCAGTTGATCATGGTCATGTACTTTCTGATGACACCCGACTCTTCTAGCTCCCTGATTTTCCTGGAGACTTCCTCCTCCGACATCCCCAGGAGGACGGCGATCTCCGCCGAGGTGGCCTTCGCGTTATCCTCCAAAATCTCCAAGATCTCGTTCATAAAATCCTGTGTCGAGAGGCCAGATCGGATTATAGGCTTTACGCTCCGGATCGCTCTATGATCTCATACGGGCTCACCAAGAAAGGCCGCAATCCAGGTACGGTTGATCTGGGGCGGATCGAGGCAGGGGGCGGTGAGGCTGGAGAAGTTGCCGAAGATCGTGTTGTTCCTCAGAAACCGTGCGAAGGGTATGGACTCAGGCCGGGACAGGTTCATGAAGTCGTCAAACCCCGTGATGGTGGTGTTCCCCAGAAGGGGGGTGTAGGGTACAGACTGGTTGTATATTGCGTCCAGATCGGACCAGTTCCCTGACTCGTCCGAGATGTTGTGATTCAGTGGGTCCTCTCTCGCGGAGACTGCCTGCGCGACCAAGAAGATGAGAATGATGAAGACAAACCTCATGACATTCCTCTAAATATGTTGATAAAAGCCTCGAGCGTGATTCGAACACGCGACCTAGTGATTACAAGTCACTCGCTCTAGCCAGCTGAGCCACCGAGGCCCATTTTGCTCTATCCGTGGCCCCCCCTTAAAGACTTTGCTCTTATCTTTTCCAGGAGCCGACAGCTCTGGCAGAGCCCGTCGCCACAAGGCTCGCCGCACCTGACACAAGGAACCGTCTGGAAGGTGCCGGGGGGTCGAAACTCCAACATGCGGTCGAACCCGCTCATGATGGAGTACTTGGTCCCAGGATGTCCGTGCTCGAAATCGTTCAGCATATCCTTCACCTCTCGCCGTATGGCCCTGGAGATGTGAGGACAGGCCGAGGTTCCCAGGGGCAGGTCATGGGTTATGGCATAGAGCGCAACCTCCCGTTCTGGAACTCGACGCAACGGCTTGATCCGGGGAACCAGTCCCTCCAGCACCTTACGGGGCCGGAGCCTGTAGAGCCGATCCAGATCGCCGCGCAGGTAGTTCATAAGGACCGTCTGGGACTCGTCGTCCAGGTTGTGGCCGGTGGCCAGGGCGTCGGCTCCCAGCTCCCGGGACGTTCTGTTGAGGAGGTTTTTCCTCAAAACCCCGCAGAAGGTGCAGGGTCCTTGTTCCATGCCCAGGGAGGCTGCATAATCTGTGGTGACCCCGAAAGTTTCATCGAAGCTCCTGATCTCGAGGTTCACCTCCAACCTCTCCGCCACGGCCTTGGCAGAATCTATGGTATCGGACCGGTAACCTGCAATGCCCTCGTCGATGGCTACCGCCACCAGCTCCAGATCCTTCCGGTCGGAGAAGAGCGACTTCAGTATGTAGAGGAGCGAGGTGCTGTCCTTACCGCCGCTGATCGCCACCGCGATCTTAGAGGGTCCTCCGAATATCCTGTATTTGCGCAGGACCTGCTTGACCTTGCGGTGCACGTCCTCTTCGAAGTGGCGCGCGCAGAGGTGCTTGCCAGAGTACCTCTGGTATATGACGGCCCGGTCACGGCATTTGTCGCACGGGATCATTCCAGGAGATGATGAGTGGGCTCTATAATAACCAGGCGCTCACCGCATAATCTTGAATCTGAGGAGGGCCGCCACCCCGCCCAGGGCCTTCAGCCGTGCACCAGGCTCGAACTCGGAGCTGAATATGACCACCCTGCCCCGAGCGTTCCTCACCTTTCTCATCAGGGCGTCCATCTTTGCGTCTCGCACCAGCTCGTCTTGGACCATCAGGGTCTCTACTGCCCCGTATCCCATCGCCACGTCGACCTCGGCACACCCGTAGGCGGCCTTCCCCTCGGTGGCGATCTCTTTGAACAGCTCGTCGATTAGGGCCGCCTCCTGGGCCAGCCTGCTGTTCTCCAGGACCTGCCCCAGCGTGCCTTGCCTGAGTACCTCCTGGAACCCTGAGACCCCCACAGAAGATGCGTCACATAGGGTCAGCCTTCCCGCCAGGTCCGACCGCGACGAGGCAATCCTCTTCTTCAGGTCTTCCTTGATGAAACCCGGTCCGGCCAGGATGACCTGGGCCCCTCCCGCGGCGATCCGGTCGATCTCCTGGCCGCACTCGTCTAAGAACTCCGACCTCCTGTCGATATCTGCGCCCTTACCGCTACCCATCCTGATCTCCGAGACTGTCTCTATCCCGAACTGGCGCAGGACGCCGATGGTCGCCTCACCTTCTTCGACCAACGCCAAGACCACCTTGGGCCGCCTGGCCTCGGCTACCGCTTCCTTGATCCGATCGAGCTCGTCGGGCCGCCACCTCTTGATTATGGACAAGTTAGTGCCAGGCTCCAGGTTGAGGGTGTGATAAGATCCGACGTCCTGACCAGATTCGATCACCCCGTGCACCCTAAGCCAGTTGGAGTAGATGTGAAACTCCACCGACTCGACCCTCACGCCCAGACGAACCGGCCTCCGTTCTCGTTTCTCCGGCCTCAGTTTGTCCGATGAGGCGGTGCTCTTCCGGTGGGTGAGGGCAAATACGAGATCCCCGGGAGATATAAGATATTTGAGATGCCACAGGTCGTCGATCGACTCGAGGAAGAGGGATATCTCGCCCTCGTCACCGCGCAAGATCTTTTTCAGGACGCGCATAGCCTCTTCTCAGATCAAAAGGCTTAAATCAATTGTGTGGTAAGGGGGGGCCGTGCCGCCATAACTCAGTTGGTAGAGTGTCTGGCTGTTAACCAGGTTGTCACAGGTTCGAGCCCTGTTGGCGGCGTCAAAATAAAACTCTTGGGCCTGTAGCTTAGTCAGGTTAGAGCGCTCGGCTCATAACCGAGCGGCCGCCGGTTCAAATCCGGCCAGGCCCACTAGCTACTCGGTGCATCTCCGACCGAGAACTTCGCCTCGTTTTGCCAGGTTCTTATCATCTTCTGGCTGATCCCCGTCTTCTCGGCCAGGTCTTTGGGACCGGCGCCGACCAGGTCTCCTATGGTCTTCACGCCGGCGGCCTCCAACTTATTCAGGGTCTTGGAACCGACCCCCTTAATGTCGTTCAGGGTCCTGTTCTTCGCTCTTTCTGATGCACCTGCCGCCTTTCCGGTCAGCTTCTTCGCCTCGTTCTGCCAGGCCTTTATCTTCTTCTGGTTGATTTCTGTCTTCTCGGCCAGATCTTGGGGGCCGACGCCGACTAGATCCTCCACGCACTTCACACCGGCGGCCTTCAGTTTCTCCAGGGACTTGGAACCGAGCCCTTTGATGCCGGCTAAGGCTCGCTTCTTCGCCTTCTCCGTCTCCTCATCCGCCTTCTTAGACTGCCACACGATGAAGTTACAGTGAGGGCAACCGAAGTCCCAGGGCCTCCTGCCCTTATTGATTATCTTGAGATGGTACATCTGATGAATGTCGCAGGTCTTCTCGGTCACGATGATCATCCCCGCCCGGGGGAGAGGAAGGGTGAAGGTGCAGTCTGGATATCCGGTACATCCTATGAAACGGCTCCCTCTCCTGCCTCGCCTGATCATCAGGTCCGAGCCGCACCGTTCGCACGTTCCCACGATCTTGTCCGTCCTCAGACCATCCCTGAGGGAGGTCTCGATGTCTTCCTTGTACTCCAGAAGGTCATCGAAGACCGAATCCAGCATAGTCCGTGACTCGCCGACCACATCAGACTCTTTGATCGTGCCCTCGGCGATGCGAGACATATCGTCTTCCAGGGTCCGGGTCATCTCCGGTTTGGTGATGGTGGGAGAAAACTTCTCCAGGGTATCGATAACTGCGTAGGCGGTCTTGGTAGGCCTGAGGGGGTTGCTGTGGACGTAGGCTCTTGAGTAGAGCTTGTTTATGATCTCGTGCCGGGTGGACTTGGTTCCCAGGCCCAGCTCGTCCATCAGCTTCACCAGCCGCCCCTGACCGTATCTCGCTGGCGGCTGGGTCTCTTTATCCACGAGCTCGTTGCCCAGGACCTTCAGCTCATCGCCTTCGGCCAGCTCGGGCAAGATCACTTCTGCCGCCTTGCTGTAGGGGTAGACGGCCCGCCACCCAGGCTCGATCATCCTGGCTCCCCTTGCTCGGAAAGGCTCGCCGCTTATGTCCAGCTTCACCCTCATCACGTTCCACAGGGAGATCTCGGAGAGGGTGGCCAGGAAGCGTCGTACCACCAGCTCGTAGATCTTCCACTGGTCGTCTTTCAACTCTTTCTTGGCGGCGACCGCGGTGGGGTATATAGGCGGATGATCGGTGGAGGACCTCTTACCCCTGGTGGGTACCATGGGACCTTTCAGAACCAGTTCTGCCTCTTTCTTGAAGGGGCTCTTCCTGAGCTGGGCGACCAGCTCTTTGAGGTCGATGGAGGGTGGGTAGACGGTATTCTCCGTCCGGGGATAGCTGATGAAACCGTTGATGTAGAGCCATTCTGCGATCCTCATGGCGTTGGCCGCAGAGAAACCGATACCGCTAGCGGCACTGATGAATCCGGTGGTATCGAAGGGCGCAGGAGGTTTATCCTTTCTGGTGCTGATCTTTACAGAGACGATCCTGGCGAGATCACCCATCTCGTCTGTTACCTGTTTTGCCTCCGTTCCGTCCCAGAACCTTCCTTTGGCGTGCTTGACCCTGAGGTCTCGTTCGAGATCGGCATAGACCTCCCAATAGGGCCGGGACTGGAAGGCCTCGATCTCCTTCTCCCTGTCCACGATAAGCGCCAGTGTGGGGGACTGGACCCGGCCTACAGATAGGAAGCCTTTGCCCAGGCGGCCTGCGGTGATGGAGATGAACCTGGTCAGCGCCGCCCCCCAGATCAGGTCTATCACCTGCCTGGCTTCGCCGGAGGATGCCAGGTCGAAGTCTATATCTCCTGAAGATTGGAAGGCCTCCAGGATCTCGTCACGGGTTATGGCGCTGTACTTGACCCTGTCGGCGGTAACACCGGGGTTCGAGTCGCGGACTATATTGAGAGCCTCCACCCCGATCAACTCCCCCTCCCGGTCGTAGTCGGTGGCGATGGTGACGTGATCCGCTTCCTCGCCCAGCTTGTGGAGTGCGGAGACCATCTTCTCCTGAGTGGGTTTGGTCACCACATCGGCGTGGATCAGGTCTCGATAGGCCACCTTCTGCCAGTCGTTGTAGCCTGGGGGGTAGTCGATCCCCACGACGTGACCGCTCAGCCCCATGACCACCTTGTCATCGAACCGGAATGTCTCCACGCCCCCCAGCCTCTTAACCTTGGGCTTAGAACCAGCGGCGAGAATATGCGCTATCCGCTTGGCGACGTTGTATTTCTCTGCGATGATAAGATGCATCTGCCCTCCGCCACTTCTGGAGGGGGTATAAGTACCTATCGCAAGGATAAGGGCGCAATGGTGCAAGATTACGATCTAAAAAGACGCCAGCTCATTGGATAGGTCTGGCGCGGTCTCGATTAGCCTCCTGGTATAACGATGCACCGGGCTGGTTATCACCTCGTTCGTCGGGCCTTCTTCGATTATCTTCCCATCGAGCATCACGGCCATGCGGTCGCTCACCTTCCTGGCCAGGGCGATGTCGTGGGTTATGAAGAGCATGGTGAGACCTCTTCTCTCCTGCAGGTTCAACAGTAGCTTGAGGATCTTGGCCTGGACGCTGGCGTCCAGTGCAGACGTGGGTTCGTCGGCTACCAGAAGCTTGGGACCCAGTATCAGCGCCCTGGCTATGGCCACCCTTTGAGCCTCACCACCGCTGAGCTGGTGGGGGTACTTCTTCAGGAAGGGGCCGTCACCGGGTAGCTCCACATCCTCTAAAACGACCTTGGCCCGCTCCAGCTTTCCGCACCCGGCGTTCTGGACGACGAGAGGCTCCTCGACCGCCTCCAGGACGTTCATCCGGTGGCTGATCGACTCCTTGGGGTTCTGGTAGATCATCTGGACCCGTTCGTAGAACTCCTTCGTCCTTCTGCCCACGGCATCGCCCTCGAGCCGTACCTCTCCACCGTCGGGTTCGATGAGCCCGATCACCATCTTGGCCAGGGTCGTCTTGCCGGATCCGCTCTCGCCCACCAGGGCCAGGGTCTCTCCTTCGTATAGGGTGAAACTCACGCCGTCTACGGCCCTGACCGATCCGAAACGCCGCTTTAGGTCGTTGACCTCCAGGAGAGGCACAATCCCACCCCGGTGACAGGCTATCTGCCTGCCCCCTACATCCTCCAGAACGGGCACCTCATGGGCGCAGCGTCCGATCCTCTGGGTACACCGCAGATGGAACGGACAGCCTTTGATCCCATGAACCATCCTGCCCGGTATCCCCTGGAGATCCTTGGTGGTGGTCATGTTAAGCGAGGACCGGAGGAGACCTCTGGTGTAAGGGTGGCGGGGTATCTCCACCAGATCCGCCGTTTGCCCCATCTCCACTATCCTGCCGGCGTAGAGGACCGCCATCCTATCGGTCAGCTTGGTCGCGGTGGGTATATCGTGGGTCGCCACCAGGACTATCTTCTTTCTGGCGACCTCCTTCAGCAGCTTGATCATCTTCGCCTTGGTGATGGCGTCCAGGGACGCCGTAGGCTCGTCCAGGATGAGAACCTGGGGATCGTTGGCCAGAGCCATGGCGATGAGCACCCTCTGCTTCTCCCCACCGCTCAGTTCGTGGGGGTGGGATGCACCTTTCTCCGCCGGGAGTCCCACCGACCGGAGGAGATCGATGACCTTCTGAGCAGCGGCGTCACCTTCGTGAACCAGGATGGCTTCTTCTATCTGGTCGGAGATCTTGTAGACGGGGTCGAGAGCGTCTTCCACGTTCTGGAAGACCATGGCCATATCTTTGCCCCGTATTTTGCGGTGTTCTTCTTCACCGAGGGTGAGGATGTTCCTCCCGTCGAGGAGTATCTTGCCCGAACATCCGTCCAGAAGGCCCATTATGCTAAGGCCGAGGGTGGTCTTGCCCGCGCCCGATTCTCCTATCACCGCCAGGACCTCTCCTTTCGCCAGAGAGAGGTCTACGCCGTTTAGCACTCCCATACCGTTGTAAGCGACCTTCAGGTCCTTGATCTCCAGCATTTTCGGCTACCTCGATCCAGCACTATTTTTTTCCTCTCTCAGACGCGGGTCCAGCCCGGTCTCCAGGGAGAACCCTGTGAGGCTGAGACCTATGAGGGTCAGAGACAGGGCGACGCCTGCTGGAAGGAGCCACCACATCCATACGTCCAGGTAGATGTAAGCCCGGGCGAACTGCATCATCTTGCCCCAGCTTATCATCGAGGGATCGGAGATGCCAAGAAACGAGAGGCCTGCCTCCATAAACACCGCCCTCCGGGCGTCCTGGATCATCATGGCTATCAGGATCGGCCCCAGGTCGGGGATTATGTGGCGGAGGAGGATGTGAGACCAGCTTGCTCCGAATGTCCGGGCCGCGGAGACGTGCATCCTCTCCTTCAGAGAGAGGGTCTGGGCCCTTATGATCCTGGCACCACCCGGCCAGTTGAGAAGGGACAAGAGGAGGATGATCAGAGCTGCATTGGGCCTCAGGTAGGTGGCCACCAGGATTATGACTATCACCGAAGGCACGGCGATTATGGCGTCTACCACCCTCATCCAGAGACGATCGTAAGCGCCGCCAAATATGGCCGCGGTACCGCCTATGAGGACGCTTAGGAAGGTGGATAGGACGGCCACGCCGAACCCCACCGCGAGCGAGGTACGAGCACCGTAGAGGAGCCTTGTCCAGATGTCCTGGCGAACGTCGTTTGTTCCCAGCCAGTGGTCTTTGGATGGGGTGCTGAAGGCCTCGGTGTTTGTCTTTTCATGAGGATCGTAGGGGGTGAGCAGGGGCGCAGAGACGGCCAGGGCGGTTATCAGCCCGATGATGATCAGGCCTGTTTTGCCCAGGTTGCTACCGGTTACCTCTTTCCAGTAGTCAACGTGCATGGTTTACCCTCGGATCGAGCTTGTGATAGAGCAGGTCGACCAAGAGGTTGACCGCCAGGACGGCAATGGTAACCAATAGGAGAATACCCTGGATCAGGGGATAGTCTCTTGTGAGCAACGAGTTGTAGAGGAGGGTGCCTGCGCCCGGATAGGCGAAGACGATCTCTATGAAGAGAGCACCGGTGATCACGTGGGGGAGATGGAGGCCTGTGCTGGTTACCACCGGCAAAAGGGAGTTCCTGCCTGCATGCCTGTACTTTATGCGCCACCGGCCACAGCCCTTGGCCCTGGCGGTGAGGATGAAACCCTCCTTCAGGGTGGTGATCATGGTGTTCCTGGTCAGCAGATAGGTCGAGGTGATCCACACCAGAACCAGGGCTGTGAGAGGCGTTACCAGGTGGTAAAGGATGTCTCCTGCGAGAGCCAGACCGGTCAGGTCGCTGTAAGGGGTGAGCCCACCCGATAGGGGCACCAGCCCCAGGCCTACCCCGAAGACGAGGAGGAGCAGGATCCCCACGAAGAAATCCGGGAAACCGTTGAGGAACATCAACCCCGAGAGGAGGGTCTTGTCCAGGGTCTTGCCCCGGCGGTAGCCAGACTCGATGCCCAGTGCCAGGCCGATGAGGGTGGATATGATCAGGGCGGAACCGGCCAGGAGTAGCGTCCAGGGGAGGAAGGCCGTGATCACGTCCAGAACCTGTTCGTTGTAGTAGTACGAATACCCCAGGTCCCCGTGCAAGAGGGCCAGCAGATAAGCAACGAACTGCTCGCACATGGACTGGTCCAGGG
The DNA here is from genome assembly GCA_964416865.1 of uncultured Methanotrichaceae archaeon. Taxonomy (GTDB): domain Archaea; phylum Halobacteriota; class Methanosarcinia; order Methanotrichales; family Methanotrichaceae; genus UBA204. The sequence continues at coordinate 16,483 of CAYQFP010000004.1, read as the reverse complement.
AGAACCTCTGGATCAGCTCTGCCTCCAGCTGGGGGGTCATGACCACCAGCGCCTCCTCGCCGTAGATGGCCAGGAGCGGGTCGCCTGGCATCAGCCTGGGCAGGACAAAGTTCAGGGTCAATATGATGAAGAGGGCTATCGCGTAGTTGGCGAAGAATGTTGTGTGCCTCATAGCCTGGGCGATCCTCGTGGAGACCTTCGACCTGTCCCATCCCATATCCGGCTCACCCGGGCAGCGCGTCTGAGCGTTGTGCATCGACTATCACCCTCGGCGCCCTCCCGGCCGACCTCGATGGGGAGGGTTCCTCTTACGATTCAGCTTAATCTGGTCATTATTTATGAAACTTTCCTAGAACTTATGATTATAACTTATCTGATTGAGTCTAGTAACACAAACTCAGTGTTATATAAAACACATGTCTGAAGATATCTTACATCCTGGGTTGAGAATGATCATACTGCGCAAAAACTATATTATAATATAAATGTTCGCTTAAAGGTTTTCGATGTCACCATCCCTATACCATCATCTTCCCGTGATGGTTGATCTCCCCCTTGTAGATCCTTGTGGAGCTGATGCGCACCTCATCTTCGGCCATCTCATACTCGACGCGCACGACTCGGATAAGGGGGAGCCCGTTCTCTATCCTAGTCTCGTTGATCTTGCAAGCCACCGGATAGGTCTCTGGTGAGACTACGATGACGTCGTAATCGGCTTCGATGGCAGACCCGTAGACGTTGTGGAGCGTCTCCACCCGGAAGTTATCTACATCCAGTTCATCCACTAGGATCTTTTCCAGGTTTCTGAGCCTGGTCTCGAAGTCCCTGACCGGTCTGGTTCTCTGGCTTGTGGCCATCTCATCCGAAGTCATGGCGACGACCACCGTGCCGTCCTCTCCGGCGACCTCGAAGGCCTTCTTCAAGAGCACAAGATGGCCGTCGTGAACGGGATCAAAGGTGCCTCCAACTGCAACTCTGGCCATACGATGGCCTGTGACGGAAGGAGCGATATAAGTAAGTAGCGGCCTTCTCAGCATCTCTCTTTCAGGATTTTCTTGATTATTTGCCGGGAGCTGCAAAGATTACAAGGGTCCTGGTCCACTATTCTAACCACCTGAACATCGACGTCTCGACTCGCCAGCTCCTCTCTCAGCAATACCATGTCGAAGTGCTGGTCGTACCCCAAGGTGATTGTGTCCGGCCTCAGCTCCTCGATGAGCTTGTACCTGTCGGTCTCGTGACCCAGGACAGCCCGGTCGACCACCTTCAACGCCGAGACCATGAGCAACCTCTGCTCTTCGGGCACGATGGGCTTGGGCTTGTGCGTTACATTGACATCCCTAGCCACTATTACCACCAGCTCGTCACCCAAGGCCTTGGACTGTTCCAGATAGAGCAGGTGGCCGGGATGGAGCAGGTCGAAGGTTCCCGTAGCCACCACCCTAATCAGAGCCATTCCTCCTCATAATCATCGAGTTCCACGTCCAAGAGCGGCAGACGCCTGGGGGTACCGGTCCGGTCGTAGCAGGTCCAGCTATCCTTGTCGAAGGGCAGACCGACTATGATATGACAATCCCCCGTTTTGGAGAAGAAGATCTTATCCGCGGTAGAAGGCCTGATATTTGGAGACGGATGGCTGTGAACCGACCCCACGATGTTCATGTTGGGAAGCATGTACATCCTGATCAGGGCGCTCTTGCTCGAAGACTCCGTTCCAGGCAGCATGAGCACCTCGGTGATAACCCCGTCCTCGGCCCTGAGCAATCCTGCGAACTCCCGCGGCATGGTAGACCTGCAGACCTCGATAATGAAGTGCATGGTATCTCTGGCGATGCCTTCCACGTGTCTTTGTTGCCTCATTTCAAACATTCCCTGTATCCTGAAGTCGCAACTGCTCCCCCTTCTTCTGCGGGCCTTAAGTGGACGCAGTCCCCGGCCAGGACCCTGACGATCTCGCCATCGTCTCTCCTGATCCTGAGCGCGCCGTATTGGTCCAGTTCCACCGCAGTACCCTCAAACTCGTTCCTCCGCGAGACTATCCTCACCCGCCGCCCTAATGTGGACGAGCGGGCCGACCACTCGGCATGCGCATTGGGGAAGGACGAGTTAACCTCTATGTAGGCCTTCTCGATATTCCATAAAAGTTTCTGCATCAGCTCCGTCCTGGATACCTTCCCGCCCAGCTCCCGGGATATGGAAGTTATCTCCCCCTCGACGTCGAGCCGGTCCGGATCCATGTTAGCGTTTATCCCGATGCCCACCACGACATAATCCAGCCGGTCAATCTCGGCACCCATCTCGGTCAAGATCCCACAAACCTTCTTATCTCTCACGATCAGGTCGTTAGGCCACTTGATGCCCGCCTCAAGCCCGTAGAGGTGAGATAGTGTCCTGGCCACGGCCAGTCCAACGGCGATGTTGATCCTAGACGCTAGGGCGGGCGGGATATCCGGCTTCAGGATCACGCTCATCCAGACTCCGCCGGGGGGAGACTGCCATCTCCGCCCCATCCGGCCTCGACCCTCGGTCTGGACCTCGGCCAGGATCACGGTCCCCTCCTCAGCCCCTCTGGCCATCTTTCTGGCAACGTCGTTCGTCGAACCGACCACGGGATGGTAATGGATAACCTTGCCCACGAACTCAGTTCCCAAGCCGCCGCAGATCACCTCGGGACGGAGGCTGTCCGGCTGGACGACCAGCCTGTAACCCTTCCCCGGAGAGGCCTCTATCTCGTATCCGCTGGCACGCAGCGATCTGATCTGCTTCCATATGGCAGCTCTGGTAACCCCCAGATCGGTAGCTATCTCCTCTCCCGAGGCCCAGGATCCTCGCCCCAGGAGCAGGCTGCTGAGAACTCCATCACGGCTCAAGGATCACTCTACTCCTCGGCAGATATGTTCTCGTGGGCCATATAGGATTCTACGGCCGCGGATATGGCGGCGATCTTGCGGGTGTCTGCTCCCAGCGCCGAGGCCAGAGATAGTCCCTTCTCGTATTCGGTTTTGGCTACCTTCTTCACATCATCCATTATGTTCTCATCTTTGATGAAGTGGGTGTTGATGTCGCCTTGCCTGAACCTCTCGTTCCTCAGAACGGCGATATGGAAGTTTATGTTGGTCTTGACCCCGGTGACGATGTACTCGTATAGGGCGCGTTCCATGCGGGCGATGGCCTCCTTCCTGTTTCTGCCCTGTGCCACCACCTTGGATATCAGCGAGTCGTAGTAGGGCGGTATCACGAACCCGGCGTAGACCCCGCTGTCAACCCTGATTCCCGGGCCGCCCGGACTCCGGTACCTCTTGATCCGGCCCGGCGACGGCGTAAAGTCGTTCAGAGGATCCTCGGCATTGATCCTACACTCTATGGCCCACCCCCGCATCTCGATCTCCTCCTGAGAGTAAGCCAGATCCTCGTTTGCCGCTATCTTGATCTGTTCCTTGGCCAGATCGACACCGGTGACCATCTCGGTGATGGGATGTTCCACCTGGAGCCTGGTGTTCATCTCCATGAAGTAGTAATCCCCACGGGAGTACATGAACTCGACAGTTCCGGCGCTCTTGTAGTCTATAGCTCTGGCTGCGCGAACCGCTATAGACCCCATTTCCTCTCTCAGCTCGGGGGTCATGACAGGAGATGGCGACTCTTCGATCAGCTTCTGATGACGCCTCTGGATGGAGCACTCTCTGTCTGATACGTAGATGGTCTTGCCCTTGACATCGGCCAGGATCTGGAACTCGAGGTGCCTGGGCTCGGCCAGGTATTTCTCCACGTATATCGTATCATCGCCGAAGGCAGAACGGGCGATGGACTGGGCCGACACCAGGGAAGGCCCCATCTCATCTTCTTTCCTGACGATTTTCATGCCGATCCCGCCGCCCCCTGCGGCCGGTTTCAGCATCACGGGGTAGCCGATCTCTGCAGCCAGGTTTTCGGCCTCGCCTGGATCAAAGAGCCCTTGCTCGGTCCCGGGGACGATGGGGACTCCTGCAGCCTTCATGATCTGTCTCGCGGTGATCTTGCTGCCCATGTTGTCTATGGCCCGGCTGGAGGGTCCTATGAAGACGATGCCATCTTCCTCACAAGCCCGGGCGAAGAGCGGGTTCTCTGCGAGGAAACCGTACCCCGGATGGATCGCCTCGGCGCCGGTTTCCTCGGCGGCTTTCATGATCTTGTCAATCCTGAGATAACTCTGGGATGCTGGCGGGGGTCCAACGTACACAGCCTCGTCAGCATACTTGGCGAACAAGGCGTTCCTGTCCGCCTCGGAATAGACCGCCACCGTGGAGATGCCCAGCTCCCGGCACGCCCTCATTACCCGTATGGCGATCTCTCCGCGGTTGGCGATCAGAATCTTGTTGAACATCATCACCACCAACTCATTGCGAGGCTAAAAACCTTTGTAGATCGGTGGGGCCAAGGAATTTATAACCTCAGAGCCAGAGTTGGTGGTCATGAAGCCGAGAGTTATGTCGCGAGAGGAATGCAAAGACCTCCTCTCCGCAGCCAGGTTCGGTAGGCTCGGCCTGTCGGCAGATGACGTGCCATACGTGGTTCCCATATCTTACGTATACGCCGAGGAGAAGATCTACCTCCACTCAGGGCGACGTGGGAAGAAGGTGGCGATGGCAAAGGTGAACCCCAAGATCTGCTTCGAGGTGGACGTCCTGGAAGGTAAGAGCTGGAAGAGCGTACTGGCTCTGGGCAGGGCCAGTCTTTCCGAGGAACTGGAGGACAAAGAGAAGGTCTTCGACGCCTTCATGAGAAGCAAGATGGGCGGACACGGTGGCCAGGCTTTCAGCAGAAAAGACCTGGAAAAGATGCCCATGTGCGTCTGGGAGATCGAGATCGAAGAGATCTCCGGACGCGAGGGCATGTGGTGAGATAGAGTTACGGGAACGATCCTCGCATGACCGCGATAGAGTGGACGGAGAAGTACAGACCTCGCACCCTGAAGGAGGTTTTGGGCAACGGCAAGGCGGTATCTGATCTGCGCGCCTGGGCCGAGTCTTGGGAACGGGGCGACCCTCAGTGGAACTCCGTCATCCTCTACGGACCGGCCGGTGTGGGGAAGACCTCCGCGGCTATGGCCTTGGTCGCCGAGATGGATTGGGACCACATCGAGATGAACGCCAGCGACGCCCGGACCGCCTCGGCCATCGGGAGGATCGCGGGATCGGCCTCCAGATCGATGACCTTCTCCGGTAAGAGGAGGCTCATAATCCTGGACGAGGCCGACAACCTGCACGGGAACGCCGATCGGGGGGGCGCTGCGGCCATGCTCAAGATTGTCAAGAACGCCAACCAACCCACGCTGCTCATAGCCAACGAATATTACGGTATGTCCAAGCCACTCCGCGATGCCTGTTTGGGGATCAGGTTCAGATCGATCAGAAAGAGCACCGTGGCATCGGTTCTCAGGAACATCTGCAAGATGGAGAAGGTGAACTGCACCCCTGACTTGATCGAGCAGATCGTGGAGATATCTGGTGGCGACCTGCGGAGCGCTGTGAACGACCTCCATGCGGCGGCCGAGGGCGCATTGGACCTGGAGATAGATCGAGTAGCCACCTCGGAGAGGGACGTCAAGTCAAACATCTTCAAGGCCATGGACAAGATCTTCAAGGGCACAGGTCCCAGGGAGGCTCACCGGGCGGCCTCGTACCTGGACGAAAGCCCCGAGGACCTGGTTCACTGGGTCGACGAGAACCTGCCACTGGTCTACAAAGGACCTAACCTGGCCATTGGGTTCGATAGGTTATCCCGGGCGGACGTGTTTCTGGGAAGGGTCCGGAGGCGGCAGAACTACGGGCTCTGGAGGTATGCTGCCTTCATGATGACCGGTGGCGTGCTCGCCTCCAGGACCGAGCGGAAGAGAGGCTACGTGGCTTTCAAACCGCCTAGCCTCTGGAGGAGGATGGGCCAGACCAGGAACGCCAGGAACCTCCGCGACTCCGCGGCAGCCAAGATAGGGAGACACTGTCACCTCAGCACCAAGCGCGCCAGGACGGATCTAATGGGCTTCTTCGGCATTCTTCTGAAGGATAAAGGATCGGCTCCGAGGGTGGCGGCCCTCCTCGATCTCACCCCGGAAGAGATCGCCCTGCTCATGGGGAGCAAGCCAACCACCAAGAAGGTCATCCGGATCTTCGAGGAGGGACAGAGGCTGAGGGAAGAGGAGACTATAGAGAAGATCGAGTTCGGGTGGGGCGATATAGCAAAGAAAAGATCCGACGCCGGGATGGAAGAGATAATAACAGAACCGAAAGAGCCGAAAGAGCCGGATAAGCCCGATCGGACCGACAGCCGGGGAGACCAGAGATCTCTCTTCGACTTCTGAACGCGTTCGTAAAATTTGATGGAGTATGAGAGCCGAAGGATGCGATTGAAGATTCTGGAAATGATCTGCACCATCCCCATAATCTTCGTAAAGGCGTCCTTCTACTCTAGAATGTAGAGATCTCTCCTTTCATCAGCTTCTCCTGTATGACCAGTATATTATCCAGCCAAGTGTTGGCGATCGCCTCTGCCTCTGCCTCGATGCGTGCGGGGTTGGCACCGTCTTTCAGCACCGTCTGGATGCTAAGCATGTGAGGATCGTCGATGGGTACCCCTATCTGGGATAGGATCCTTATGTAGACTTCTTCTATCCCTTCCACCTCTTCTACGATCTGGTTGGCGATCTGGGTGGAGAGAAGGTTGTAGATCTTACCTACGTGTCTTATGGGGTTCTTGCCGGAGGTGGCCTCCATGCTCATGGGCCTGTTTACGGTGATCAGGCCGTTGGCCCGGTTGCCCCTTCCAACCGACCCGTCGTCACCCATCTCTGCTGAGGTGCCCGATACTGTGAGATAGACCGATCCGGTCTCCGGGTCGTCGGCGACGTTCAACTGGACGTGGATCTTTCTGGCGCTGTGCAAAGACGCGTTTGCCTCGATCTCCTGTACAATCTGTCTCTTGGTCTCGACATAGTGATCCAGGTCGTCTAAGTATCGTCCCACCATGGCACAGGCCACGGTGAGGTTGATCACATCGCCGTCTCTCATCGCCATTACCTTGATATCCTCGCCGATGGCGGGTATCTTCTTCCGAAGGTCCATGAGGAAGCGTTCCGTGTTGTACACGATCATCTCCGTCTCGGAGAAGGGGGCGTAGCCGACGCCGAAAGATGTGTCGTTCGCACAGGGTGCCGTCCTATGGAAGACGTCCTGGAGGTCGGAGGATCCCGTGCCGATCTTGCAATCGAGGATTATGTGGTTGTTCACGTCCAGGTTGGGGAGAGCCTTATCCAGGTACTCCCTGGCGGTCTTGATGGCGACGACGTCGATGGGGATCTCCACCTCGTCGAAGATCCTGGTGGCCCTCCCGGAGAGGAGGACGTAGATGGGCTGGATTATCTCCCCGCCACCGAAGGCCGGCACAGACCTGCCCGCTACGATCTGGGTCTCGTCTGTGTTGTGATGAAGAACGACACCGACGCGCTTGGTGTATTCCTGACAAAGAGCGCGGCTGATCGATTCTGCTATACCGTCCGTGAGGCTGTCAGGGTGGCCTATGCCCTTTCGTTCCACTAGTTCGATCTTCTGTCGCTCCACCGGCAGCTGGACTATCTGTTCAACATTGATATTTTTCGTCATGCCCCTTCCTCAACTAATGTATGAATTTTCCAGTGAGAACCAATGCCATATTAACGCTTCGCAGATCTGTCGTGGCAGGTGGTGGTGTATCCCGAGATTCGGCCCGGAGTTGAGCGTAACTGGTATATCTTCGTCAACTGTCATGGATTTATGCAACTCATGTATATGGCGGGGAAAGGTGGTGTAGGCAAGAGCGTCTGTTCTGCGGCCACCGGCCTATGGGCATCCGACCTGGGAAAGAAGGCCCTCGTATTCTCCATGGACCCTGCCCATTCGCTATCCGACCTTCTGGAGGTGGATATTGGGAACAGACCGATAGCGATCAGAGAAGGACTGGATGCGGTAGAGCCGGACGTCAACGCCGAGGCCAAGAAATTTTATGAGAACTACAGAAACCTCTTCAAGGCTCTCTTCGATATTATGGAGTTCCAGATAAGGCCGGATGACTTCGGCGTGATGCCCGGGGTGGGGGAACTGATCTTCATGGACCGGCTCTACGACGTATACATCGAGGGCGATTACGACATTGTGGTGATCGACTCTGCACCCACGGCTCTGGTCCTGCCTTTGCTGAAGCTACCCGAGCTTACCACGGGGATCGTAACCAGGCTTCTGGGCATGAAGTCCAAATGGACCACGATATTCAACATGTTGGACCCCGGGTTTGGCGACGCCGTCCTGACCGAGGTCCGACGGCTCAGGTCCAAGGCGGAGACCATGAGAAACGCTCTCATTGACCCGGAGACTACCACCATAACCGTGGTCATGATACCGGAGAAGGCTGCGGTACTGGAGAGCGAGCGTCTGATCAGCACCGTCGAATCTCACGGGGTCGCCGTGGGTTCCATAATCATAAATCACGTGGTCTCCGGGTGCGACTGCGACTACTGCCAAAAGAGGATGAGCGCCCAGGGAGGTTATATCGATCATATCAAGGAGAAGTACGGTGAGAAGAGGATCGCCATCCTCCCCTCCTACGGCGATGAGATGAAGGGGAAGGCGCTGATGGAGGTGGCCAGGGAGCTCTATGAGCGGGGCCAGCTCAGGATGTGAAGCGTCTCGGAGGGTGCTGGGCGCGGTGCGCCCACGACAAGAAGATCCTTCCTTTGGTCGGATTTATTTGAGCACATAAATTATGATAGGGGGATAAAGAATGTCATCTACGATATCTATTGAGATACCGCGTGAAGTGCCCCATGCCGCGCGGATGACACCGCGGGATATGAAGCGCGAATTGACAATATATTTATTTCAACAGGGCAGGCTCTCATTTGGCAAGGCCCGAGAGATGGCGGACATGACTGTATGGGCATTCCAGCAGCTGTTGGCAAGCAGGGAAATTCCCGTTCATTATGACGTGGAAGACTACGAAGAAGATCTGGCAACGCTAAAGGAACTCGGTCGGCTATGAGTGTTGTAAGCGACGCATCCCCACTCATCAGTATGGCGCGGATTGGGAAATTGGACTTGCTACATCAGCTATATGGCGAAGTGTTTATTCCAGAAGCGGTATGGCACGAAGTGGTCGTCAAAGGTGCAGGAGAGCCAGGAGCAGATGAAGTGAAGGCGGTCACATGGATTAAGATACAATCGGTCACCAACACAACCTTGGTACATGCCTTACGGCAAGAACTTGATGCAGGAGAAGCTGAGGCGATTGTCCTCACGGTGGAGATGCAGGCTGAATTACTTCTGATGGATGAGAGAGTGGGACGCGAAGTCGCCAGGCATTTGGGTTTGCGCTATACAGGCCTAATTGGCGTCCTTGTCGAAGCTAAGCACAAAGGGGTGCTGAATGCGGTCAAGCTTCACCTGGATGCGCTACGCGACATAGCGGGCTTCCGCACCCGTGATACACTCTATGAACATGTGTTACAGGATGATGGCGAGGAGTCATAAGGAGATTACAAAATACATTGATAATGAAAGTAGAGAAAGAGCAAATAAATGTTCGCTTATGCTCACATTTACTTGATCACATAATGTTACATATTATGCATAATCAAAAAGAGTGTATGACATATTGAGCCTTTCCAGCCACAAAATATCTCTAGGAAGAGCCTCGGGCGGGATTTGAACCCGCGACCTCGTCCTTACCAAGGACGCGCTATGCCTGCTAAGCCACCGAGGCGTGGTGAATCGGTTGAGCTCTCCGTTTTTGTACTTTTCGGTCAGCCCCCTCCCAAACTTGCCTTCACAGCACCTCAGAGAATAGCGTCCGCACCTCTTTATGAAGAGCAGGTTATTTATCGCATCAGTCTCAACCCCTGAACGTGTCACCAAGGATCCAATCTGGGGAGGAGCTGATCCGCACCCTGCGCCCGCATCCGCTTGCCTTCTACCACCTCTATATTATCTGGATGTATCTCACCGGGGTGGGCCTGGTATTCATGACCGGCATCCAGATAGAGTTCCGCCAGGCATCTCCGGAACTGGTCACCTCTATCGTGTGGTGGTTGGTCATAGTCTTCCCTGCGGTGGTCGTCGCCCTCTTTCGCATAAACTGGCGATGGCTCCTGGCCCTGATCCTGCCAGGCCTGGTGGCGTTTTTCTCGCCCGGCATGATCGCTCCCTACATTCCCCTGGACCAGAACCAGCTATTGGTTTTCTTTGGCCTTCTGGGCATCCTTGGAACAGAGATGCACCGACGCTCTCATCGGTATTACATTACCAACTGGAGGCTGATCATGGAATCAGGCCACCTGGGCGTTCATCGCAGGACGCTGCTATATAAAAATATAAACGATCTCATTGTTGAGCAATCACTGTTGGGCCGCATATTCAACTTCGGCTCCATAAATCCCATCACCGCATCCGGCCTTGGACTGGGTGACGACTTCAGCATGGTCGGAGGTGCGGTGGGGGTAGGAGTATCCCTGGGTGCCGGGGGCGGAAAGACCGTGTCCACACCCCGCAGCCGATCTTACCACCAGCTTCTGGGCATCCCCGACCCAGAAGGGATCCACGACCAGATAATATCGCTAATGCACAATCAGGGTTGAGCCGGATCTTTCTCTATAGAAGAGCTTCGATCTCCATATCAGTAAAACCCAGCTGGCGTAACACAAGTTTCATATATTTGGGTGAAAGTTCTCGCTTCCCCATTACTACCGGAACCCTATACACGGTTCCCTCTTTATTTCGTTCAAATATCGCATGGCTGGTACTTCTTTGTCTGACAAACGTGGCACCACCCCGTGTAAGAAGCGTGGCAAATTTCTTGCTCGACATCGGCGGTATTTTTTTAGACACCAGCTTCGACCTCAAAGGTTATGTTCTCAGAGTAAACCCAGTCATCCGAAGGTCGCACATATTCCACGTCTTCTATAAGGAATTCCCTGAGTATCTCTACCGGAACAGGCCGTATCTCATCTCCCATACTATTCTCTTTCATGTAAGAGAGATATTCGTCACATGCCTCTTGGAGCATCCTCTTTGATTCTTCAATGTTTTCTCCTTGACTGGATATATTAAGTTCCAGGCACAAAGCCACGTAATAATCGCCATCTTTTTTAATTATTCCTGTTAGTTGCATGTTAGCCCACCCCAAGATTCTCACAGACCTATATTCTGAATTATTTCATGGATATGATCCCGGATAGTTTTCTTTACCATAACACTTGTCACTACGCTAAATAAACTTTGAGGATAGAACAGATGTTAGTTCACCAGACCCTGCGCCACAAAAGCAACAAACATGCCAACCCGGACCCGAAGGGGACGGGCGCCTCCCCCGGCTTGCCCGAAGGCGAAACAACCACGAGCCAAAATCCGTGTTAATCCGTGTCTGAAAAAAGATTAAGAGGGACAGAGCCCCCTATCCCCTCGGACCAATGGCCATCGTTCAGCGGGCAGGTGGTACCATGCCCGAGAAGAGAGGCATGGGTGGGACGTTTCTCGCTTCTTCGGGAGGTTCGATATTCATCGGCTGGTTGTATTCATAATAGAATGTCGTAACCTCGGTATCCATGATCATCTCCACGAAGCCCGCTCCTTCGACCGGAAGCCCTAGCGTCTCCGGGGTCAGGGTCAGAATAATGTGCATCTGGTTCTTCAACGGCAGTTTTGTCTCCTTGGAAAGCCAGACCGTCCAATCCATCTCGCTCTCCTCGTAGAGCTTCGTCAGGTTCATCCCATAGAGGGGCATAGACCCCATCTCTTCGACCAGAACCATCGAGAAGGTCTCCATGTTGGGAACTATCTTCAGCCCGTAGGTATCCTGGCCGTCGATCTTCTCGGACCCGACCGCCTCAACCTCTGACAGGTTGATGATTTCTATCTGGTTCTTCAGCTGGTCCTGCTGGTCCCACATTTCCTGGGGGATGCCTGTCAGCACGGTCCAGTCCTCACCCAGCCTCATGTAGGCAGTATCACCCAGCAGATAGGTCTCCATCTCCGTGCTGAGGTTCTCCTCTCCATCCCCCGAGCTGGTGATCGTGGTCATGGTCATCCACACGGATCGGTTTGTGACGTTGGTAAAGACCTCTACCCGAGATATCACGTCGAATGTCGTAGAACCGGTCTCGTTCACGAGGGTCATGGTCTGGTCCATCTCCATGGCAGACCTGCTGGTCTTCACCTTCTCCACGGAGTCTATCATCATATTCTTCAGATCGTCTGCGCTCGGTGTCTCTTCGACGCAACCGGCGAAGGCTACGACGATCAAAGCCAGAGCTAGCAGTAATTTCTTCATGTGATCGTCTTTTGTTGTCTACGATATATTTCACTCTGTCGTTTCGTC
>CAYQFP010000004.1:0-4008 GCA_964416865.1 uncultured Methanotrichaceae archaeon | reverse complement strand
TCTTCATGTGATCGTCTTTTGTTGTCTACGATATATTTCACTCTGTCGTTTCGTCCGAGAGAGAAAAGTTAGAGAATATGACCAACGACGGGACGAATACCTCTCAGGAGGCAGGTGTAGTGGAGTTCCACACGGCGGCGAAGCAAAACGGAAGGGTCGAGATCGTCGGCCATATCAAGACGCGTACCACCGATCGAGACGGGGCCTGGATAAGCGAGGGCGATCTGGTGATGAGCCGAGGTAGGTACCTTGGCGATTACAGGGTACTGCTGGAGATGTCGGAGGTAAGCGAAGGTGGCAAGGCTCACGGATATGCACCACTTCGTCCACCTCGTCCACCTCCCTCTCCTCGTCGTCGTCCTCATCACAACGCCGGTCCAGGGCGACGAGCACACCGACGAGACCGGCCCCGGGCGGCTCCTTCTGGACGTCTACCTGGACGAGGACGGCAAGGCGTTGATGATAGGTTATGCGGACAACCTGGACGGTCTGGAGTTCTTGGAAAGTTCGGAGTACATCTATGGTGACGAGACGACGGCGCTCTATGTCCTCACAGGTTCGCTGACATCGATGATCGGGGACTGCTGGGAATTGGAACTCGTCACCAGATCTTGCTGGGACGAATACCTGGTGGTGTTTTACCTGCCCCCGGTGGTGGTGCTGGAGGCGGTCGACGGGTCCGAGGGGCTGGAATACCTGGTTGCTGAGTCGGCAGGCCACGTCCAAAAATAGCATATTTGTCGCTGAGCATATCTGGTCAAAGCATTTGAGACCGTACACGGCAGTCTTCTGACCAAAAATTTAAAATACTAGTCACCTACTAATAGATAATGACTCATGCGATGGAGTGAGTCAAGAAGGTTCTAACTCAAAAAAAAGGGGGTGAAAGGAATATGAAGGGAGTAGTAGCATTAGTATTAGCCGTATTTCTCGCATGTGGTATAGTGGCAGCGACTCCGTGTCTTGTACCGCCAGAGCAATACGAGCAGTTTTGTGAGAACCAGCTGGTCAGCGGAAACGGTGTGATGTATTCAGATGTCTCGATAGTGGATAAGTACATAGCTCTGAATTACTACGAGACTATGAGCAACGTAGGTCAGCCGTCAGCCAACATAGAGATAGACTCTACTCATCTGTACTCGCAGACAGCGCTCAATCAGTCATTGCCATGTGATGATCCGGGCAACGACACGACGACGTTGAACTTCTACGAGAACACCAAGATGGCCTTCGATGGGCAGCAGGCGGTCCCAGGAGCGGCCCCATCGATATTGGACGGTACGAAGTATCTAGAATCGAAGGGCTTCTACGGTGGCATCGATGCAAACGTACAGGAGTTCTACAGCGTCCAGCAGTTGGAGAAAGACCAGAAAGCGTTCTTCGGTTCAACATGTAACTCGACCATCGCTCACACCGTTGGTCTCGACACCGCGAACTCTTTCAATGGAACCTGGGGAACCAGTGCCAATATGCACAAGATCTTCTACAAGGACATAAGTTCTAACGAATGGTTCTCAGGAGAATTTGAGGTCGCAAAGACGCTCAAGTTCCACGAGCTAGCAACGGGACCTGCGCCTTCAGGAAATCCGTGCTGTGTAATAGACTGCTAGACAAAGCAGTCTACAATTTTTAATTTTTAGGGGGTTAGGTCGTGAAACGATTGCTGATTATGCTAATTCTTCTGACGCTCACCGGGTCTGCGACGGTCGAGGACACGATGACCGGACCCAGTAGCAGCTCCGTCTATCCTTCGGCCCTATATCCTACGGGGGTATGGGGGCCTGGCGGCGTCTTTCCTCCCGAGCCTGATAGACCCGGAACGTTGACCGTCTCGGTCGAGCTCATCGGTCCCGAAGGTGAGGCCAATCTCGAATATATCTCTCCTGGAAAGACGCTGGAGTATATAGCGACCGTCAAGAACAAGGGTCGCTCGGTGGCGAACGCGACTATTACCATCAATCTCGATCGCTGTAGTCCGGACTGGTTTAGCTGGACCTCGATGAGTGCCACCATACCACCGGGCGGTGCGGTCTCCGAGACGCTCCTGGTCACGCCGATGACTAGTGTACTATCTGGCAAGTACAGCTTCGAGGTTCTGGCCTCTGCACCAGATTTCAAGCCAGGGTCTGGCTGGGCATCCTTCCACGTCCAGGGATACGATTACATCTCCGAGACGGCGATAAGCGGTACGGGTCAGTTCTATCTCGACAAGAATCTCAGGAGCATGGGTACAGGGATCAAAGCCAGCAAAGATATCGTCTTCAGCGGCAGCGTGGACGCATTGGTGAAGAACCAATACCTGGTGGAGAAGGCAAAGGGCCAGATCCCCAACTTCCAGGAGTGCGATGCCGTCGATAACTACTTAGCTATCGACCCAGGTGACAGCCTTTCCGGTTCAGAGAATCTGAAGAGCTCCTGGATATTCGGCGGGGTCGGATCCAAGATCACCGAACGTTACAACGTCAGCGAGATGGAGTATCAGATGCAGGACTATAACCTGCACCTCACAGGCGCCATGAAAAAACGTGCAGCTTTCCAGACCGCAGACAACTTCACAGGATATTTCATGCTTGATGCCAAGCAGGTCGTACCCGGCCAGAAGAACATCAAAGAACGAGAAGAGTTCTTTGGCTCCTTCGAGATCCAGAGAAAGCTGATCTTCGAGGGTCCTGACAGACGGATGTTCTATACATGTCCCATACCGGACTGGCCTTCTTCTCCGTGCATAGGACCTGGCTGCTAGGATGTTTTGTCCTGGCAGCATCTATTTTTACTTGTTTTTACGCGCTGTGTGCTGATCTCGCCTCGTGCCTCGTATTAAGGGCAATATCGCTATTGGGTCATGTGGGTGAGTTATTGATGCTGGTTGGACAGATTGAAATAATTTATGGTGAGGGTAGTAGTATAGCCCAAGCTTTAATGGAGAACTTGGAGAGTATCGAAGCACTGTTACCGGAGGTAAACGCAAAAATAGACAGTTTTCTTGGTTTTGATGGCCCGTATTCTGGCAATCCATTCCAATGCCGAATACTCTTATGTCTCAACTCCGAATGATGATCCGAGGGGCTGAAGTGTACCATGGCTAAAAAAGAACGATACACAATTCGCAACATGACAGAGGATGAAGTTGAAAGTGTAGCTGTTGCGTGGGCAGCGAAAGAAGGTTGGAATCCGGGGCTTTATGATGCCCCATGTTTTTATGCTACCGACCCCAAAGGTTTCTTTGTAGGTCTTCTTGATGACGAACCAATTTCTTGTATTTCAGCGGTTGCTTACGACCAAGACTTTGCTTTCCTTGGATTCTACATTGTTAAGCCGGAACACCGCGGCAAAGGATATGGTTTAAAAATTTGGAATGCTGCAATAGCTTATCTGCAAGCTCAGAACATTGGTTTAGATGGTGTAATTGAACAACAACCAAACTACATGAAGTCGGGTTTCAAGTTAGCTTACAGCAATATTCGTTACGAAGGCACAGCTAAATCAACCGCTGAACGGTTTCCAGAGATAATTCGCCTATCGGAAGTCTCTTCTGATGACATATCTCTGTACGATACCAACCTTTTTCCTGTTCCCAGACCGCAGTTTCTCCAATGTTGGGTTCAACAACCCGTAAGTTTGGCGATTGTCGCGATGCAAGACAAGAGGGTTGCAGGATATGGTGTCATCCGAAGGTGCAGAAGTGGTTACAAAATAGGACCATTGTTCGCAGACACCAAAGATTTGGCTAACAAACTTTTCCTTGCTTTGAATAACTTTGTTAAACCCGGAACTAAAATATATCTCGATACTCCAGAGATCAATCAGGCAGCAGTTGAACTTGCCGAAGGTCATGGGATGCACAAGGTTTTTGAAACGGCCCGGATGTATACAAAATCCCAACCGAACGTTAATATAAACAAAATTTTTGGGGTGACGACCTTCGAAATTGGATAAGGGCATCCGAATAAGCCGAGCCGACCCCATCACCCTTCGAAGGGACGAAAAAGTATAATTAACAATTAAACA
>CAYQFP010000003.1:16412-29400 GCA_964416865.1 uncultured Methanotrichaceae archaeon | reverse complement strand
TCTATTGATCAAAACCATTATCAAGCGATTGATTATGAGGGAGCTAAACACATACAATCACCTTATTTCAACCGCGAATGAACGCTAATGAACGCTAATATTTTCTTTTAATTGTACATAAAGTATAACTTTATGTGCTCAAGTAAATCCGACCGAAGGGAGGATTTACTTGTTCGCGTTCATTCGCGTTCATTCGCGGTTTTACCTTCCGATAAAAAATAAAAGACAATGAATCTCACGCATGCGATGGGTGTCGGAGTATCTCCCAGAAATCGGTATCTTTTGTGACTATCGTGTGTCGGCGGGAGCGGATCTGCGGATCGATGCTGAATGATGCTCATTGCGAATGCACCTCCCCGGCCAGGCTCAGGGCGGTCCTGGTGGCTATGGGACCTACCAGCTCGAAGACCACCGTGGTGGCCACAATGGTGCTGAAGACCATATCGCCTACGCCGGGGAACTGCTCCCGGGCCATCAGAGCCACGCCCAGGGCGACGCCTGCCTGGGGGACCAGCCCCAGGCCGATGTACTTTCTCACCGCCAGACCGGCCTTGCCCGATATGCTCCCACCCAGGTATGCTCCTCCAACCTTGCCCGCCACTCTGAAGACGATATAGGTTGCTCCCAGAAGGCCCGCATCCATCAGGAGCTCCACTTCCAGGAGGGCTCCGGCCAGGACGAAGAAGATGAGGTAAAGGGGTGTATTCACGGGATGGACTATGTCGAAGAACCGGAAACCTTCCGGGTTGATGTTGATCAGTGTGATACCCAGAGCCAGGCAGGAGAGGATCACCGAGAGGCTGAGGGTGCTCGCCACCCCCACGGTTAGGAGGATTATGCTCAAGGTTAGGATCTCCAGGTCGGAAGGATCTTTGACCCGTATCGAGTAATGGTGCAACAGCCAGGCGAAGACCGCACCCAGGAGAAGAGAGGCCGCAATCTCGACCACCGCCATCCCGATCTCTGTGACGAAGAGGATCCCGGCAGCCTCGCCCAGGGCGACGGTCTTGGCCACCACCAGGGCGATGGCGAAGATCATCAACGACCAGGCGTCGTCCAGGGCGACCACGCCCAGGAGGGTGTCTGTAAGAGGGCCCCTGGCTTTCAGCTCTTCGATCACCATCACCGTGGCCGCAGGAGCGGTGGCCGTAGCTATGGCGCCGAAGAGGATGGCCACCTCGATCGGCTCGTCAAGGATGAATACGAGGGCGAGGGTTACCAGGATCATCGCGCCCAGCGCTTCCATCACAGATATCCTTATCACCGCGCTCCTGATCTTCTTGGTGTGATCGGGGGCGAAATTGCGGCCGATGCCGAAAGCGATGAGGCCCAGGACCACGTCGGAGATGAAACCCGAGGCTGCGAGGAAGCCCTCCGGTATAATGTTCAGACCGATGGGACCGATGACGATCCCTACCAGTATGTAGGAGGTGACGGCAGGGATCTTCGCCGAGCTGAAGAGCTTGGATGCCAGAAACCCGCCCAGGATGATAAGGCTGAGTCCGAGTTCGGGGTTCATCTATCGTGCCTCGATGAGGTGTGCAGGATGAAAGATGCGTATAGAACAAGAGCAGGATGGTTCTTATCGTTTGCGACTACAACGCCACAGCTAAGCATTGTAAGCCGCATACGATCGCTTCGTTTATATACTCATACAAACACTATAACTTTTAGGAGGAACGAAATATGTTCGAGAGGCTCGACAGGAGTTCCGGCAAGGTTATTGGCTTTAGGCTAAGCGGCAAGCTGACAGATGCCGATTATAAGGAGGTTACACCCCAGTTTGAAAAGGCCATCGAAGAATCGGGCAAGATACGCGTGCTCTGGGAGATGGGGGACGATTTTCGCGGCTGGGACGCAAAGGCGGCATGGGACGATTTCAAATACTGGAGAGAATGGAAAGACGATATCGAGCGCATGGTCCTTGTTGGGGACAAAAAATGGGAAGAATGGATGTCGAAACTCGCCAAACTTTTCATGAGGTCGGAGACCAAGTACTACGACCAATCCCAGATCGAAGAGGCATGGGAATGGCTGCGCGAGGTGGACTGAAGTCCCGGATAGATGCTCTCTCAACCGAGAAAATCATTCATAAAAAATGTAAGATGCGGTAGGAGGTCAGGGGGTCTTCTTTTTCCCTGGCATGGTCCGATAGATTCTGGCGCCGGGCAGGATCATCCCCTCGATCCTGAGTTTCTGTATCCTGGGACCGACGAACTCCATCCTCTGAGAGAACTGGTCCACCACCAGCTTCTCCAGCTTCTTTCTCTCCACATCTTTGCCCTTGCCCATACCCGGACAGGTGGGGTTGTAGCCTATCCTGAGCAGGATATTACCCTGGGGCGTGGAGTCCTCGGCCACGAGGAAGGGAAAGAGACGACAGGCCACCGGCCTCAACTGATATATCTTGCATTTGCCCTCCTCGTAGAAGACGCAGGTACCGTCCTCCTTGGTCTTCATCACCGGCAGGTCCAGGATTACCTTCGTCCCAGAATCCTCGACCCTGACGCTCCCCTTATTCTCCTCGTAGAGGGTGTCCACGAATTCTCCAGGGTCCATACGGGTCTTCCGGTTGATCCTATCGATATCCTTCTCCGTGAGATAGATGAGGTTGCTCTTCTCCCAGAACTCAGTCATCCTCTCCTGGGGGACCAGGTCGTCGAACTCCTCCGGTCGGCGATGATGACAGCAGGAACCGCACCTCTGGCACCTGAAAGAAACTGCCTGGAACGTGGTTTTTATCTCCACTTTGAGCGGCAAAAAAGTTACCCCAAAAAAAGAAGAAAAAAAAGGGGGGTCAGATCAGTTTGATGATCGGATGGTTGGGGTCCAGGACGTCCAGGCCTAGCTCTCTGGCGCTCTCCGCGCACATTATGTCGACCATGGCCGCGGCAGGGAAGATCAAGGACGCGTTCTCTGCAGGACCGTAGAGGTAGTAGTCGGCACCTACGATCCCCGCTACCAGGTTGGACCCGATGTCCACCGGAGCGAAGGCAGGCCTGTTCGTCTTCCTGTACTTCTTCATCCAATCCCATGCCGATGCGCCGTTGTGGAACCCGCCGCCCACGGGAAGACCCAGCATGGCCTTCACCGCGATGCAGGCCCTGATGGTAGCACCGGAACCGGCTCCCAGGGGCATGGCCGCTGTATCGACAAGCGGCCTGGTGATTCCTGCCTCCTTGGCGAACTCCAGCATCCCCTTCTCGGCACCGCCTGCGGCGTGGGTCAGGACGTCCATCTTGCCCTTCGTTCCTGCTTCGATGGCGTTGAAGGCCAGGATGATGGATGCATCAATATCGCTCTCCTTGACCGCCTCGAACTCTTCCGGAGTGATGCTGGCGTTGATGGAGTTGTGGATACCCCTGTCAGCAACCCCGATCTCGGTGGCGTACTTGACACCGAAAGCCCTCACGCCAGGAGCGCTGGAGTCGATCAGGAAGGGCGCGTCATAGCCTTCCACGAACCAGTCTATGTACTTGGCTATGGCCTCGTTGGTCTCGCCCACGATCTGGTTGATACACGGGTTGCCCGTCGTATCGCTCATCTCGGCCTGATCCTGCCACAGCTTGTCTGCAGCATCTTTGTCGAAGAGGCCCTTGTCCTCATCGGTCACGATCTTGTGCCTGGAATAGAACATGGTACCGATGCAAACGGTTGGGTACTCTCCCGGCTGACCTCCTATCTTGATCTTGCCGAACTCGAATACCTCTTGCTTTTTGTCAAATCTGAACATGTCAAACCCTCATACCGCCGCCAGCAGATAATATGCCAGCACTAATATTAGCCCTCCGCAAGCCCCATAGAGCACGCCGATATCTCTGCCGATCTTCTTGCCGTGCCTCTGAGCAATCTCCGCGCTCACGAACTCGATCTTCTCATCAATCTCGGCCAGCTTGTCCAGGACCTCCCTATACTGGTCCGGGTCAACTACGACGCCTGGTACTACTTCTCGGTTATCTTCAGCCATAACATATCACCTCACGTCGTCAACAATACCGGCACGAGAACCATCAGAAGCGCAAAGAGGAAGCCGACCACCAGACCCACAGGCATCGCTGCACATATGCCCGAGCTCAACTTCTGCTCTCTGGCAATGAGCTGTGCCCGATGGATGACGCTCTCGGCTATCTCGTCGAAAGGCGCCATGAAAGGCATCACCACCGTGGGCATACCTACACCATACGGGATCTCGGCAGTTATCGGTTTCTCTTCGATGACCTCTTCGGCCGCCTCTTCGACGACCTCTTCGATGACCTCTTCGGTCTTGGTCTCCTCGTCTGCCATTTCAGACCCCTCCTCCCATCTTGAGGATCATCCCGAAGATAACCAGCACAACGGTGAGGCCCAGTACAATACCCTCAACTCTTCCTGCATAAATACCGGCGGCGTACTTGTTCTGTAGACCGATGCTTGTTACGTTGGCATTGACCTGCCTCATCCTCGCTCTGACGTTGGCGATCTCGGCGGCCATAGGCCGCAGCCCGTGCGCCTCTTCTTCCGCTCCTCCTTCGGAGATCTCCACGACCAGCGGCTCGACATCCAGAGCACCAGGATCCTTGGATATGCACTCCTTGATCTTGGAGGTGATGGTGCCGACATCCTCTGTATCTATGATGTTGATAGTCTCGACCTGTTCCTGGTACCGCTCGATCGCCTCTTCATTCAGGTTCTGTATGAAGGGTATGGCCCCTATGGCCCCGACGATCCTGCCTTCCTGGTCGACGCCGCCCTTGCTAAAGGCCTCGATGGCCTGACCCGTGATGTGGCCCTTTACCTCCATCCCGGTTATGATGAGGAACCTTATGTTGGGGTTGGAGATTATGTTCGCCACCATCTTCTCTATGCCGATGTTCTCGGTCTTACACGGCCCTACCAGTCCGGCTCCCGCGCCGAGGAAGGGCGAGCTGTCCATGTGAGACCCGCAGGTCGCCACCGCAACAGGACTCTCGGGATCTCCTACTTCGTACTCCCCAGTCATCAACGGCCAGGGATCGGACGGTGTTACTTTGTTGGCCATTCAGAAGACACCTCCTTGAGATAGGAGATACACTAAGGCGACTACCAGACCGGCTATGAACCCATACCAGATGTTGGTGTAGACGCCAGCCATGATGCTCGCAGATTCTCTGCCCTTATACGAGCTGAGCAGCGGCGCATCCGGCGTAAGCGAGTTCATCAGATCATCGGCCACCTTGCTGAGATCGTCGATCTGGGCTATTATGGGATCCAGTGCAAACTGGATCACATCCTCCCTCTCTTCCGATATCCTACCCTCGAGAGGATCGAAGATCAGATGCAACTCGGGCGGAGTGACTCGAATAATTCCCATTTACATCTCTCCTTTAGGCAGAAGTCCGGTTCCAACCACGCCTGCCGAGTCTCTCTTGACCAGCTGGAAGTACCACCTGAAGGTGTAAAGCCAGATCACCGCGGCGATGATCACCGTCAGGACGCCCGCCGAGCCGATGATGGCGATGGACGCTATCCCACCAACGATCATGGCCAATGCACCCGTGGAGATGGTGTGTACCAGGGTCCTGTCCTGGGTCTCATCGGGTCCCAGGTTGGCGTTGAAGGGATGCAGTATGGCCAGAGATCCTGCGATGAATAGCACCGCAATGTATCCCGTATTGATGACGCCGCTCATGATGAGTTCGTAATCGATCCTGCCGGCGACCAATACGCTCAGACCTATCAGCGTTATCGCACCGGCGGCAGCCAGCATCGTCAGGGTTTCTTCCATCACCGGGATGTTCATCTTGATTATCTTGTTGGCCATCATACCTGTGAAGTATCCGATGGCTACGGCGACTACCAGTCCGATGATAGGACCAGCAATCCCGCCGATGGAGAGACCGAACATGGCGGCCACCAGACCCATCCCCATGGCCATCAGCCCGATGGACGGAACGCCAGTGCCGATACCATAGGCGCAGACCATCCTCACGGCCTCAGAACCCATCACGATTGCGGCGATGACTCCCAGACCTGCCAGGAACGAGAAGTAGTTCGTGTCCATCGCCGAGTTCAGTATACCTGCAAGGTATATGCCGACGATGCCACCACCGATCCCGTACATCATGAGCTTCTTCTTGTCCAGCTTGGATTCTCCTCCACCTGCTGCTACGCTCATATCATGCACCTCCGGTGATCAGCACAGCAATAATTCCGATAACGAGCGATGCGGCAAGACATGCCTGGAAGGCCGCTGGCACGCGCTTGAACTTGGGGTCGTGAAAACCCTCGATGGTACCCTGTATGTTGTAGGATGCCAGTACCGCGTTCACCACGAATATGCCGATGGCGAACATCCCGCTCAGGCCCGGATTATGGTTGATGTTCATCAGGGCGTAGTATATCAGAGATCCACCAGCACCACCGAGAAGGCCTCCTATGGTCCCGCTCACGTAGCTGACTGTGGGTATGCCATGGCCCACGGTGCCCGGACTCACATACGGCGGCTGGGGATCCTTGGTTATGGGATCGTAATCCACCTTGCCGGATGACGGTGGCACACCAACGCCGTAGATGTACGCCCAGTTTCCTACAATCATGGTGGCATCGATCATGATCATAGCGCCAACTGCGCCACTTACTACGATCAATATAATGTTATCTGTCACACTCATCATCAGGCCGGCACTGAGCAGACCGGTGAGACCCGAGCCTGCCGCCAGTTGTACGGTACCGGTACCGACCCCCGTCGCCTGGGCCATGGCGGCTGGTGCGCCACCAACAGGCACAAAGTGAACGCCAATGCCCACAAGGAGCCCGCCGATCACGATTTCGATGATGTAGAGTGCCGTGCTTGCGTCAAAAGTCATGCTTTGATATCCCCCACATACTCAGGATAGGGCCCGTACCTCTTTCTCGCTCTCGTTTCCAGTATTCTGTTGTATACGTTGAACAGGATCACTATCACTATCCCCGTCAGGATCACCAGTCCGCCCTGGGTCGCCGGATCGAAGATGGTCGCTCTCCAGTTGTCAAGGAATACCGTCAGCCCAAAGGCCATGCCGGTGATGGGTCCTCCGTACTTTGCGCAGAACCAGGCATTGTCTATGGAGTTTCTCAGGCCCGCCTCGGCCTTAGTCACTATGTCCCCAGAATCGGCGGCGTTCAGGCCAGCTCCGAAAGGATAACTCTGGAACTCCCTCTCGGCACCGTAGTGTATATCACCGGTTGACGAACCGATGGCGCCGATGGCCAGTCCCCATATGAAAGCCACGAGAGGCATGGGGAACGGATGTTGGATAGGCAGCCAAGAAGCAGTCATGATATAAGAAATGCTGACAATACAGAACGCTGTTATATACGCATGTGCCATTATCGTAGGGGTATGCGTGCGCAGAATGTCAAGGTAAACGTACTGGTTAAATCGCGCCTGGCTTGTGTTTCTGCCCATATAGGCAGTCACAGAATAGATGCCGTCGAAGATTGCGGCAACAACAGCGCCGGTGGCTATTGCGAAAAACGCAGACATTCCGAACCCGGACATTAAGACACTAGCTGTAACTGCGGCAAGTGCGGCGTAAAGAGCGTTCGATGGAGGCTCTCCCGAAACCGCCTTGTTGTAGATCCTGTGGGGGTGACCCACCTGAGCAGCCAACTGAACCTGTGAGTTGGGGTTGCTCTGAGATCCTACATCGGACTCAATATCCTCACTCGCACCCGCTACTGTTGCAAGGGCACCCATAGCAGCCAGGAGCCCCATGCTAACCATGTCCATTTGCTCTCCTCCTTTTTAATTCCTGCCAAACTATACCAATAGATGAAAAATTTGGCTAGTAATGTACACAATATCTGTTCCTCAGCTTATAAACCTTTCGAGATCGGCAAGCAGACCTTCGATAGATCCCGGCCCGGATCGACCGATCGTAATGCCGGGTAAATTTTACCAGGGCTCTTTCTTGGCCTTTATCCGATATCCTATGATGTTGGTCACCCGGTGCAAGATTGGGGTGATCACCAGGACTGTGAATATTATCAGAGGTGTGAACCGCTCCATAAACCAGGCCGGGGCGAGAATCATAGTCAGGACCCAGCATCCGAAGACGAAGTCCAGCTGGTCCACCAGAAAGAGAGACGCACCCCGGGCCAGACCGATCCGTCTTTTGAAGAAGCTGGCCACGATATCGCCTAGCATCGCCCCTAGGGAGAGACCTACCAATACGAGGATAACCTTTGGGCCTTCTCCAAAAGTGGGTAGGCCCAGCGCCGGTGCAAGAGCATTTTGGATCAGTCCGATGCCGATACCTGCCAGGATGCCCCACATCGCCCCCCTGATCGTCTTACCATCACCCAGTATGCGGCGCCCGTCGGCGAAGGTCCTGCCGCCGTCGATAGGTTTCCCCCCGCCGAGGATGACTGCGAAGTTGTTTGGCAGGTAAGCGGGCAGCATCAGCCAGATCGCGGTTATCAGAAAGTTCATGGTG
Organism: uncultured Methanotrichaceae archaeon; assembly: GCA_964416865.1. GTDB lineage: Archaea > Halobacteriota > Methanosarcinia > Methanotrichales > Methanotrichaceae > UBA204. The sequence continues at coordinate 20,965 of CAYQFP010000003.1, read as the reverse complement.
AGTCCAACCCCTTGTGGTCGGTTTTCTGGTATCCCCGATATATCAAACTATCTGAGTCCATCTGTAGAAAGCTTCATCGCAGTCTTCCGGGCCGGCCGAGAGGACCTTCGTTGGATCGAAAACGTTAAATTCGGCGAGGCGTAGGGGAACTGGGCGCCGATGGTCTAGTGGCTATGACTTGGGCCTTCCAAGCCTACAACCCGGGTTCGAATCCCGGTCGGCGCATGCAGTTTTACGCTTGTACATAAGTGAGGTTTTTTTAGCATAACCCATCATTTCACGGCGAACGACGAACTCCTTTTCGTTAACTTTATATTCGAGGCATGCCTGTCTGCCTCCCATGATGCCTGGGAGGGAGATCTCCGACTTTAGGGGGTCGCTTGCAGAAAAGATGGCTGGGGAGATTACCCTGTCCCATAATCCTGGAGAAACTCTGAAAAAATGGAGGAGGAACTTCGGCATCACGCAGACAGAGGTATCGAACTATCTGGAGATCTCACCGAGCGTGATAAGCGATTACGAGAGTGGAAGGCGAAGATCTCCTGGCATACATATCGTCAGCAAGATCATCGATGCCCTGTTGGCGATCGACGAGCTGCGTGGAAGCTGCGTTACCCGTGCCTATGCGACCACGATCTGCAACGGCAACCCTCTCGACCAGGTATGCTGCATATGCGATTATTCGGAGCCTGTGGTGCTTTCCGAGTTTGTAGCTGCCATAGAGGCCGCGTTGATATGTGGGAGTACAGATGTATCTATCTATGGCCATACTATCATCGACAGCCTGAAGGCCATAGAGGAACTTATTCCCGATCAGTTTTACAAAATATATGGGCGGAGCACCATGCGCGCCCTGATCTTCACGGGTGTAACCAGAGGCAGGTCTCCCATGGTGGCGGTTAGGGTCAGCACGCTAAAGCCGGGGGCGGTGGTCCTTCAGGGGATCGATCCTTCGAGTGTGGACGATGTGGCGATAAGGATTGCAGAAGTGGAGCACATACCCTTGTTGGCCACCACAATATCTGTCGAGAAGATCTTAAGCAGTCTGAATCAAAGGTGATACATTTTGCCTGCAGGAATAGTGAGTTATGGTGTCTACATCCCCAAATACCGGATACGGGTGGAGGAGATAGCCAGGATTTGGGGTGATGAGAGCGACGTTTCCAGAAACCTAAACGTATTCAAGAAGTCTGTGCCCGACGTCGACGAGGACGCCGTGACCATAGCCGTAGAGGCCTCCAGAAACGCCATAAGAAGAGGCCGCATCGATCCTACCAGGATCGGGGTCATATACGTCGGATCGGAGAGTCACCCCTATGCGGTAAAGCCCACCGGTACCATAGTAGGTGAGGCCATCGGCACCAACACAGATCTCACGGTAGCAGACTTCGAGTTCGCATGTAAAGCCGGGACCGCTGCGATTCAGGCATGTCTGGGCCTGGTGAGCGCCGGGATGGTCGATCTGGGGATGGCCATAGGATCCGACACCAGCCAGGGTGCGCCAGGGGATGCTCTGGAGTATACCGCCGCGGCAGGTGGGGCAGCTTACGTGATCGGGAAGGACGACCTGATCGCAGAGATCGAAGACTTCTATTCCTTTACCACCGACACGCCCGACTTCTGGAGGAGAGAGGGAAGACCCTATCCGGAGCACGGCGGGAGGTTCACCGGCGAGCCTGCCTATTTCAAGCATGTGACCAACGCCGCCCGGGGGCTCATGCAAAAGATGGACGTGTCTCCAGAAGATTATGATTATGCCGTCTTCCACCAGCCCAACGGCAAGTTTCCCTTGAGGGTGGCACGACAGCTGGGCTTCACCAAGGAACAGATATATCACGGGCTGGTGGTGCCCGAAATCGGAAACACCTACTCGGGGTCCTGCCTTATCGGGCTGGCTGCAACCCTGGACGTTGCCCGGCCAGGGGACCGCATATTCGCGGTGAGTTTCGGGTCGGGTGCGGGAAGCGACGCCTTCAGCATAATGGTGAAAGACGAGATAGACGAACTAAAGGGCGGGGTTCCTCTTGTCAGAGATTATATGTCAGATAATAGAAACATGCACCTGGACTATGCCATGTACGCTAAACACAAAGGCAAGTTGAGACTATGAGATCTGTATCGATCATCGGGATCGGCTGCTCTAAGTTCGGTGAGCGATGGGACGACTCGCTGCGCGACTTAGTGATGGATGCGGGAGTTCCGGCCATGGAAGACGCCAACGTCAGCGGCGAGGATATTGACGCTCTCTACGTAGGAAACATGAGCGGCGGTCGGTTCATAGAGCAAGAGCACATAGGTGCGCTTATAGCAGACTGCGCAGGCCTTGCCAGGCTTCACATCCCCAGTACCAGGGTAGAGGCGGCCTGCGCATCAGGCGGCCTGGCCCTGAGACAGGCGGTTATGGCCGTGGCCAGCGGGTACAGCGATGTCGTGATCGCCGCCGGGGTGGAGAAGATGACCGACGTATCTGGTGGGTCTGCTGCAGACGCCCTGGCCTCGGCCGCCGACCGAGAGTGGGAATGCTTTGTGGGGGCCACCTTCCCCGCCCTCTATGCCATGACGGCCAGGCTTCACATGCATCGTTACGGGACCACGCAAGAGCAGTTGGCTCAGGTAGCCGTGAAGAATCATCACAACGGGAACATGAACCCCATCTCTCAATACCACATGGAAGTCACGGTGGAGAAGGTAATCAACTCGCCCATGGTGGCCGACCCGCTTCACGTGCTGGACTGTTCGCCCATCACCGATGGCGCGGCAGCGGTGATACTGGCCCCAACAGATGTGGCAAAACGGTATACCGACACCCCGGTGAAGATCCTGGCCTCGGCCCAGGCTAGCGATACCCTGGCTCTTCATGACCGGAGGGACATAACCACCCTGGACGCTACCGTCTACGCCGCCAGGTCGGCTTTCAGACAGGCTGGTATCGAGACGAAAGAGATCGATCTGGCAGAGGTTCATGATGCCTTTACCATAGGTGAGATCCTGGCCATCGAGGACCTTGGCTTCGTGGAAAAGGGCGAAGGTGGCAAGGCCGCAGAGGAGGGGTTGACCAGGATAGGCGGCCAAACCCCGATCAACTCATCCGGCGGGCTGAAGGCCTGTGGTCATCCTGTGGGAGCCACGGGGATCAAGCAGGCCTATGAGGTGGTGCTCCAGCTCCGGGGCGAGGCGGGAAAGCGCCAGGTCGAGGGTGCCGAGATAGGACTGGCCCATAATGTCGGCGGTGTCGGCGGTACCGCCCTGGTCCATATTATGTCGAGGTAGAAATATGACCATGAGCACAGCACCACGTTTCTGGAGACACATACCCCAGCGGTACAACCTGATCGGAACCCACTGCGCCAACTGCGATGAGTATTACTTCCCACCAAGAGAGATCTGTCCCAACTGCCGCCGGGACACCGTCATGGAGGATCACAAGTTCGAGGGCACGGGGACGGTGGTTTCCTATACCGTGATCCACAATGCCACCGAGGACTTCAAGAGGCAGACCCCGTATACCCTGGCCATAATCCAGCTCGACGAGGGACCCAGGCTCACCGGCCAGGTGGTGGCCGACCCAGACGATGTGGAGATCGGGACGAAGGTGAAGCCGATCTTCAGGATACTGGGCAAAGGCGGCGAGAAGGGTATAATCTACTACGGCACGAAGTTTGTGCCCGCAGAGAGTTCTGCCTAACCCAGAAGATCTCCGAAGAGGGCGGACATGTCCATCATGGCCACCTCTTCTGCCTCCGAACTCGCATCGTCCGCCATATCGCCAAGGCGCGAACCTCCATAATCCAGGTAGATGTCCACGTGCTCGACGCCGGTGGTAACGTCATAGGCCAGGATAAACACGGTCTTGCCAATCACTGGGTTGTACCAGGGTTGGGTCTTGTAGATGTGGTAATCCACAGCACCGCCAGCGGTCATCCCTGTGCGGTTGACGCGGTACTCGCTGGTGATGGCGTAGGTGATATCGGTTCCGCTCGATAGTATGGCGAATACGCCCGAGTATAACCCCATACCCTCGCGATAGAGCTCTCCGGCAGGAACTGCGACCACCGTTGCATCGCTCTGGGCTGCGTATCCTCCTATCTTGTGGGTCTCAAGCTCGCCTCTGATTATGCCGAAGACCGGCTTCTCGGTGGGTATGACCCCGACGTTGGTCACCTCGCCGGGAGCGATCCTGACAGATTCTTGAAAGGGCGAGAGAGGCTCCCCCTGGGATGCTCCGAAGTTCAAGAAATCGAGACCTGTATACTGTGCAGAACCCAGGCCAAGCATCGCCAATACGGCCAGTGTGAAGATCGTATATCGGTTCATGGTGGATATGTATCAACCTCAAACGATAAACATTTATTGCATACTGCACTTTTCTGTGAGTGTATCATGCGTCATCAAACTGGTGGTATCTGAAAAATGGAAAAATTGCATCTGCCCATAATCATAGAGATGGACGAGGATGGGTATTACATAGTAAGTTGCCCACTGTTTAGGGGTTGTCATTCTTACGGCGAAACGGTATATGAGGCACTGGAGAATATAAGGGATGTCATAGAGAT
>CAYQFP010000003.1:0-16312 GCA_964416865.1 uncultured Methanotrichaceae archaeon | reverse complement strand
TAAGGGATGTCATAGAGATGTGCCTCGATGAGACAAAGGTCAAAGATCTTAATAAGTTTATAGGGTTTAGAGAACTGGAAGTAGCTCAGAATGTCTAAACTTCCTGTAATCAAAGGCAGAGAACTTATAAAGTTTTTGGAATCTATAGGCTTCGAGGTTATCAGGACAAAAGGTTCTCATGTAAGACTGAGGTCAGAAGACGGAAGGGTAACCACCGTCCCTGTGCATGGAAATAAGGGTATACCCAAAGGGTTTCTACGTAAAATAATCAGAGTTATACTCAAGGTACAAAGGAAAATGAAGTTGTGTTTATTAGGGCGGTGATTGGATGTGTTCTGGCGAGACAAATTCCGCTTGGTCTAAGAAAGGGGCTACTCTTAGTGATAAGTCCGCTCGAAAAGAGTTTGGACTTACACAAGAAGAAATTATTGAGGCCATTGAGGATGGCAAGCTACAGTACCGCGTTAATAGTGTATTCGGAAACCCATATTTGAAGCTGGTTCGAAGTGAAGTAGAAGCATTTGTAGATGAAAAATACGGTAGCAACTACCTTAAGAAGAAAAAAGCCAAGAAAGAGTTGGCACAGGTCAACAAAGAATTGAAGACATTGAAATCTCAAGAGGTCTCTCTAGAACAAAGAAAAGCTGAACTGCTAGCTAGCCTTGATGAATGAAAGGCAACAGCCCTTGGTACTGCCCGAGCGTCCAGCCCGCACCGCGCCGGTGGTGGCTTCTACACGTCTTCGGCGCCGGTTAATTCTCCGTCTTTCCAGTTCCACCATTTTAGCTTCTCTTGGTCGTGTTCGACGTTTGATGCGTAGTAGACCGCGCAACGAAAGACATAGAGGACACACCTGTCAACAGGGGTCTTTCTAAGATCGCAGAGACTACGGTAGAGCCCCTCCGGGTCCCTGCCCTGGAGATCAAAAAGGGTGTGGACGCCGAGATCCTGTAGATCTTTGGCCATCACCTTCCCTACGCCGGGGATTTCTTCCAGTTCATTCGAACTTGATCTCATTATTCTCCTTTAAACATCTACTTCCGCCTCACCTTGAGCCTCGTCCTCTCCTTGCCTATGATCACCACAACCTCTCCCGGCTCGATGACCTCCTCAGACTCAGCCACCCAGTACTCACCGTTGAACATGACGTGACCCCGCGGGTCGATCCGGTCCAGGGCCTCCGCCTCCTCGCCCACGATCTTGCCGATGTAAGGGGGGCGACGCCGGGCTTCTGCCACCTTGTATAGGGCGAAGACGAAGAAGGCGCCGACGATCGCCGAAGGGGCGATCATGATCAGGAGCATCCTCTGCTTGTAATCGGCGGGCATGGACCACTCCGGCGACGATATGGGCACCAGAAGCACACTACCTGCGATCAGACAGATCAGGCCCGCCATTCCGAAGATCCCGAAACCGGGGCTGTTCAGCTCCATCAGGATCAGACCCAACCCCAGGAGGAGCAGGAAGACCGCCCCGATGTTCACCGAGAACCCCAGCCCGATCAGGCCCAGGGTGAGCACGATCACTCCCAATAACTCTGCACCCAGCCCGGGGTTGGAGAGGCCGAATATGAGGGAATAGAGGCCTACCAAGACCAGCAGACCCGCCAACAATGGGTCGGAGAGTATCTTCTGAACCAGGAGGCGGGGCGAAGGCTGGTAGCGGATTATCTCCGCGTTCTTGGTAGCCAGGGTGCGGTTCTTGACCTGGAGCCCGTCTACTTGCTCCAAGAGCGACGCCGGGTTGGGGCTCACAAGGTCGATCACCCCATGGTCCAGCGCCGTCTCGGCGTTCAGGTTAAGGTTAGAAACCACAAACTCCCTGGCGGCGGTGACGTTCCTCTGGTGCATTCTTGCCTTCTCTTCGGCCAGGGCCACCATGGCGTTGATTATCTTGGAATCGTTTACCGGCTTGGCTCCCGTAGGCCCGATCTGGACGGGCTGGGCAGATCCAATTATGGTATTGGGTGCCATAGCAGCCACGTCGGTGCAGAGAAGAATAATGGTGCCCGCGCTCCAGGCCGTCGCTCCCGGGGGGTAGACGTAACCGATCACCGGGAGATCCGTCCGCTCGATGAGGCGGGTTATCTCTGTCGTCTCGGCGAGGCCGCCACCAGGGGTGTCCAAGACCACCATCAAGGCCTGGCATTCCATATCTTCAGCCTCGGCGATGGCTTCTGCGATTATGTCGTCGCTGGCCGGGGTGATGGTATCATCGAGGTTCACCACCAGAACGCATTCCTGGGAAGCAGCAGGACAAACCAGCAACGATAGCGAAAACAGAACGATAAGGGGCCCGGACTGCCACAGCCGGCCCCGTTCGTCTCGATGATGTCTCATCTCTCTTCGAACGCCTTGGTGAGCCCGGCCACGGTGCCCGTCGTGCCACCCACATCGCTGCCGGTGGTGGTGACCACTATCAGGTTCTTCTCCCTGGCGATCTCGGCCAGGGTCTGGAGCTCTCTCAGCTTGATGGCCACCGGCGCCTCTCCGTAGAGCTTGGCAGCCTCGGTCATGGTCGCGGAGGCCTTGAGCTCCCCGTCGGCTAGGATTATCCTGGCCCTCTTCTCTCTCTCGGCCTCGGCCTGCTTGGCGATGGCCCTGAGCATGGAATCGGGGAGGCTAACGTCCCGGAGGGTGACCCCGGTAACCTTGATGCCCCAGGGGTCTGTCTGCCTGTCCAGGATCTCCTGGAGCTTTATGTTCAGCTCTTCTCGTTTGGAGAGGAGATCGTCCAGCTCGATCTGACCTAGGACGTCTCGTAGGGTGGTCTGGGCCAGGAGGCTGGTGGCCACCCTGTAGTTCTCCACCTGGACCACGGCCTTTCCCGGATCCACAACCCGATAGTAAAGAACCGCGTCTACGTCTACGGTCACGTTATCTTTGGTGATCACCGCCTGCTTCTGGACGTCTATGGTGATTATCCGGAGGTCCATGGACTGTATTTGGTCGATGAGGGGGATCACCAGGGTGAGTCCAGGTCCTTTGAACCCGGCGAAACGTCCCAGCCGGAAGACTACCAAACGCTCGTACTCGCGAGGTATCTTGACCGCCTGGAACAATATGATAACTATGAGCAATAGGGGCAAGAAGCTTGCTATATCAATCAACGTTAACACCTACAAATAATTGAACATATCTGGATATATACTTAACGAGCAAATCCAGCCATTCGTCGGATCCGCTCGAAGTATACAATGTTATACATTATATATGGCGAGTGGTGGTCGTCGGAATAGAGCAAAAGATAAAAAAAGGTCTACTTCTTGAACTCTGTATATCCGCACTTTCCGCAGCTCCGCCGGCCCTCGTGCTCGGCTAAGAATACACCATTCCCGCAACGAGGACAGATAGGCTTCAGTCTCTTGATCGAATCTCCGCTGACCTGGTAGAACTCATGTACCGCCATCTATCCTTCCTCCTCCGTCTTCTCTTCTCCGACCTCTTCTTTCTCTACAACCTTTTCCGGAGCCGGTGCGGCGATGGCGTTTCTTTCGATAACGTGGGGTCGTTCTACCTCTATAACCTTCTCCTGGCTCTCGTAGATCTTGACATATCCTACGGTCTCGCGCTTCCCGAACTCGGTCTTCATCCGGTCCACTACCACCAACCCCTGCTTGGAGTTCATGGTCGCCACGATATTATCTACCACGCTTTTTCTAGAGGGGGTCGGCCCATCGTGCTCTATCTTGAATATAACCTCTCTTCTCTCTAACATCGGGTTATTTCTATCGTTGATAACTTTTATATCCATCTCACTCCTCCACAATCATCATCTTAACAATGCTCTTGACAAATTCCTTTCTTTCGGGGGTGACTTCTACCAGAACGCTGCCTTCGTTCGGCTGGCCGTAGATCACCACAGACCCCTCTGGCGCGTACAGTATCGCGGGCAACGTAGCCAGATCTTCTTCGCCGTTGGTAACAACGATCTTGATCCGCCTCTTCTCGCTGGCCAGCGCATCTCTTATGGTACTCATGAGTTCCTGCGAGATGGTAGCTGCCGGGTTGCAGACCTCGATTGTCTTGTACTCGTGAAGATCGTTGATCTTTCTTTGGACATGATCTGGCGAGGGTTTCCTCTTCGTCTTGTTGTCCACGACACAGAGATCCGGTTCGATCGAAGAAGCCAGAAGACAAAAAGTGGTGATATCACCCACCGCTATTACTTTAGAAGCTGATCGGAGCGAGTTCGACATCCCTTCTATGCACTCGATGCCTTTGCCCCTGTACAGCTTGCCCAGCGGTTTCTTGAGTTCGGATCGCAGCTCGCCGGGAAGACGCAAGACCTTCAATTCACCGCACCTTCAACGCGTACCTTCCAGGAAGGGTTACGCCCAGCTTCTCCGCCACCGTGGACCTTTTGGGATCGATGATCACCACGTAACCGCTCCAGTCCTTGCTCAGGGATGTCGACCCGCAGGTCGGGCAGATAACTCCCTCCACGATCCGATGACAATCTCTGCAAGCCTGTTCGGTCATTCGGTATCAACCTTTGCATTTCGAGCCGCTTCCAGCCACTCCAGTCTGCCTAGGCCCGTCTGCCTCATGGTGAGCCCGATCTTGCTCTCCCTGGGCTCCATCTCATTGAGACTGATAGCGATAACTCTGGCGCGTACCCTGTCGCCTTCTGACAGGGATTTATTCGACTCTTTACTAACAAGCCGCGCGTTTTTCTCATCATATGATATATACTCATTGGTAATCTGGCTGATGTGTAGCAGCCCGTCAAGTGGCCCGATTCCCAGGAAGGCCCCGAACTTCACGATCTCGACTACCTCTCCCTCGACGATCTCCTGCATTTCGGGCTTGAAGACTACCGCGTTGAAGATCGCATTGTAATAGATAGCCCCGTCCCCTGCCAGGATACGACCCTCTTTAATCTTCTCCACATCCAAGACCGCTACTATCGTACCCAAGGTCTTGTCTACCCTGGACTCGTACTTCTTGCGCAGTGCCCTATTCACGGCGTCATCCAGAGGGTCACCCATATGCTCGGGTGGTATCCTGACCACACCCTCCAGCCTCATCTTCTTATACATCAGAACCCCTTCCGCGTTGCGATCTCCAAGTAATGTCTCTGGCGCAGACGTATAACGGTAATACCCTTACTAGATAACCTTTTCTTCAGTTCTTTGTCGTTGGTGAATACTGCGACGTTCTCTTCCTGAGCCAACCTCAAGAGTGCCAGATCGGCAGCATCCTCGGAGTCCAGGATCCGGCAGCATCCCCTGGCCATCTCCAGGCCGATCTTGGCGGCGAGCCGATCTTTCTTGGTATCTGCCAACCTGGACAAGGTTCTCAGCTCATTTAAGACCGGGACCGGTACAAGGAACTGACGGTATCCCAGGCGTTCCAGCTCGGCGAATATGTCTACGCCGAACTGTATTGGGACCATCAGGCCGTTAGTGTCTAAGAGCACCTGCAAGTTGCCAAACACCCCGCGTCCGGCCACGGAATCATCGTAGATCTACACCTCGATCGTTCCTACGCCGATCAGCCGCCACCGGGCACCGATCCGCCTGCTCACCGCCACCCGGTCTCCGACGCGGGCACAGACGGGCCGCCTCAGGCTGACCTCCACCAGGCCACCGTCTCTGGCGCTGGTCACCACGCCTACCGTTGTGGCGGTACCGACGTTCAGCATCAGAGGTTCACTCGTGTGGATGGGTTCCACCTCAGCCTCGTCCATGGCACCCACCATCCTCTCCAGAAGTTGGATCCGCATGGTGAAGATCTCCCATACCGGCGGAAGCTCGCCCGGCGCACCTGCCACCTGGCCCACCAGGATGTCGCTCTTTGTCAGACTGGGGTCGAGAAGCGTTCCCACGCCGATCAGACCTCCTGGAGAAACCTCGTCCTGTTCCCCACCACCTGCCAGCAGCTTTGTCACCTTGCTCTGGATGGCTTCCCAATGCTTGCGCCCCTCGGTCTCCACGCGTCTGCCTGGTCTGATTTCGATGAGATCGCCAGGGACGATCTTGCCCTGGACCAGGGTGCCACCGATCACCCCGCCCACGATATTATCTGGCGATGTGCCGGGACGGTTCACGTCGAAGGATCGGGCTATCTGCATAAAGACCGACTTGTCCACGTCCCTATCTGGCGTGGGAATGGTCTCTTCGATCGCCTGGATTACCAGGTCCACGTTCACGTTTTGCTGGGCGGAGATTGGGATGATGGGTGCGTTCTCTGCAACGGTACCTTTGACGAAGTCTTTGATCTCCTGGTAGTGTTCCATCACCCGTTCCTTGGAGATCAGGTCGATCTTGTTCTGGACGATGACGATCTTATCGATCCCGGTTATGTCCAGAGCCATCAGATGTTCCTTGGTCTGGGGCTGAGGGCAGGTCTCGCTGGCAGCGATCAGCAATACAGCACCGTCCATGATCGCCGCACCAGAGAGCATCGTCGCCATGAGGGTCTCGTGACCCGGCGAGTCTACGAAGGACACCGTGCGTAGCGGCACAGATGGCTCATCGCAATGAGGACAGCGCTCATTCACGGTGTAGCAGTCGGGTTCGGGACAGTTGGGGCACTTACGAAATGTCGCGTCGGCATAGCCCAGCCTGATGGAGATGCCCCTCTTGATCTCCTCGCTGTGCTGGTCCGTCCAGACGCCGGAAAGCGCCTGGACCAGGGTGGTCTTACCGTGATCGACGTGCCCCACCATGCCTATGTTAACTTCAGGTCTAGCCAAATCGAGATCTCCTAAAACAATCTTGATGGCCTGCAGAGGGAGTGTCTACTATATAAACACTTCAGGATTAAACATAAACCTCAGGCGTATCCTCGGTGGGCCTCGCCAACCTCGTGGGCGATCTCCCTCACGAACCGGTGATAGGTCCTTCGAGAAAAGTCGGACCAGCCCTGGAACTCCCGGTACAGCCCGGACCCGAAGGCTTCTTCGTCTTCGTTTCTGCTTTTCACCCCAAGCCCCTTTAACCGGTCGACGTTTTCTTCCAGGTAGGATAAGAGTGCCATCTCAACGTAGGATCTGGGTACGAGCGGCTGGGAATGGGAAAGGGAGAGCATCAGCCTCTGCTCGTCGATCAGCTCCATCGCGGTGATCTCTAGCTTTTCTGCAGACCTCTCCCTGGCCAGCTCGGAGATCCATAGCTTCTTCTCCGGTGGTTGAGGTTCCATCGGGACCTCCTCATAAAGGCGGCTCATCTCCAGCTCGTGCTCCAGGGCGAAGGCCAGGAGCTTGTCATCAGCCAAACGGATATACTCCGAGTTCAGAGATATTATGGAGAACCAGAGGCCTCTGTGGTAGAATCGTCTGTTCATGGCCACGGCGAGGTCGAGGACCTCCGGCCTGTCCGAGGACAGAGAGGGGAAGAAGCTGAGGGCCTCGGTTTCTACGAAGACATAAGCAGAGCTCTCGGTTCCCACGAGCCTCCCGATACGGTCATCGTCGGTGAGAGGACGAAAGACGGCGTCAAGGTCTCTCATCTTCTCGTAGGCCTCCAGCCTCTCTTCGCGCTCTGTCGGGCTTAAGAGGGCTATCTGATGGGCGATGTCTCTGGCCACGGTGAGCAGCCATTCTTTGTACTCTCTTTCAAACGTCTCCCGCTTGATCGTCTCCCCCACCCTGTACCTCATCAGTCACCTTGTTCAGGATATCCTTGAAGGATTTCCATTGCTCCATGGGGATCCTAACCCCGTTCTTGGACCATCCAGTGTAACGCTCGGAGGTGACGTACTCCCTGATATCGATCCCCACCGAACCGCGAAACTCAGTCTTCCTGACCACAGTCTCGGTGGTATCGCTCTTCTTGATCCGGCCGACTTCATTTTCCAAATAACCACCACCTAATAGATACAATCGCCAAGCTATATTATAGTGGCGTCATCCTTATATATGGTATATGTTGCCATGACGCATGTTAGCACGCAGGAGGCATTAGATTGAGCGACATTGGAAAAAAAGTCAGGATGGAGAGGATAATCGACAGGGAGAGCAGGAACAGCGTGATAATCCCCATGGACCATGGCATATCCGTAGGACCGGTCCGGGGTCTGGTAAATCTCTCGGAGATGGTGGATGAGGTGGCCGAGGGCGGGGCCAACGCTGTCCTCCTCCAGAAGGGGATGGTCAAGCACGGCCATAGAGAATACGGGAGCGACATCGGCCTGATAGTCCACATGAGCGCCAGCACCTCGCTGGGACCGGACCCCAACGACAAGGTCCAGGTATGCCAGGTGGAGGAGGCCCTGAAGGTGGGGGCCGACGCGGTTAGCGTCCACATAAATATAGGCTCCGAGACCGAAGCAGACCAACTCAGGAAGCTGGGGAATGTGGCGGAGCGGTGCGAGCTGTGGGGCATGCCTCTCCTCGCCATGATGTACCCCAGAGGAGACAAGATCATCGACCCCAACGGCGTCGACGTGGTAGCCCTGGCCGCCAGGGCGGGCGCCGAACTGGGCGCGGACGTAATAAAGACCAATTACACCGGCGATCCAGACACCTTCAAAGATGTGGTAGCAGGGTGCCCGGTGCCTGTTGTCGTGGCCGGTGGTCCCAAGACCGAGACCGACGAGGAGTTTTTGGAGATGATCCGCGGGGCGATCGATGCCGGCGGCAGGGGTGTGGCCATCGGGAGGAACGTCTTCCAGCACGAGGACCCTATTCGGATGACGAAGGCCATCGCGGCGATAGTCCACAAAGACCAGAGTGTGGAAGAGGCGATGATGATATTGAGGTGATGATGATATTGAGGTGATGATGATATTGAGGTGATGTCCGGATTTAGCGGACCTGGTTTTGAAGTACCCCCAGGCCCTCGATCTCCACCTCGACCACGTCTCCGCCATGGAGCGATCCCACCCCCGGCGGCGTTCCCGTGGCGATGACGTCGCCTGGCACCAGGGTCATGATCCCGCTTATGAACTCCACCAGCTCCGGCACGGAGAATATCAGGTCCGAGGTTCTGGAGCTCTGCCGGACGGTGCCGTTCACCCTGGTCTCGATCTTGAGGTCGGCGGGGTCCACAGGAACAATGCCGGGTCCAAGCGGCGCGAATGTGTCGAAGCTCTTGGCCCTGGTCCACTGGCCGTCTTTTCTCTGGAGATCGCGGGCGGTAACGTCGTTGAAGCAGGCGTAACCCAGGATGCGGTCCTCCGCTTCCGATGCGGTGACGTTTCTGGATCTCTTGCCGATGACCACAGCCAGCTCGCCCTCGTAGTCCACCTCTCTGCTCGCAGAGGGGATCACAATATCCGCGCCCGGCCCAATCACCGTCGAGGGGGGTTTTAGGAAAATTATGGGCTCTTCGGGCAGGTCCATATTCAGCTCCCGGGCGTGTTCTGTATAGTTCAGCCCCACGCAGATCACCTTCGAAGGTTCGACCGGTGCTAGAAGTTCCACATCTTCGAGGCAGCATTCGTCGCCGTCCAACGTCTCGATAAGATTGTCGCTCAAAACGCCACACTCGATGCGATCGCCCTCTTTGAACCTCACTATCAATATATCATCTCCCGCAATATTCTTTGAGGCCGCCAGGACCTCTCCTGTACCTTCCGAACTCGCTCTCCAGGAGCCGGTCGGCCCTTATCACCGGCCCCTCCATGCAGACCCGGATCCCCTCAGGATCGAGACAGCAAGATCCACAGACGCCCATCCCACACTTGATGTAACGGTTGATGCTGGCCTGGATCTTGGTCTCGAAGCCGTGACACCTCCGGATGATGTCTATCATCATGGGTTCGGGCCCGCAGAGGTAGATCTGGTCGTAACTTCCAGGGTCCAGGCGTTCCAGGCCGGCAGAGGCCCGACCACAGACCCCTTCGGCCCCATCGTCGGTGGTGATAACGAGGTCGCCCATCTTCTCGAACCTGGATCTGAAGATCAGATCACTGCGGCACCGAAACCCCATGAGGGAAGTTACTTCTAAACCATATTCTCTGGCCCGCTCGCCCAAAAGCGCCAAAGGAGCCGCACCCACCCCGCCACCGACTAGCAGGATGCGGTCTCCAACGAGGTCGAAGCCGTTGCCCAGAGGGCCGCGCAGGCCCACGCTCTCCCCCGGACCCAGGCCGAAGAGCGCTTCTGTGGCTTCGCCCAGGGACTGGACCGTGATACCGTCTTGGTAGGAGAAGCCCATGGGCACCTCGTCTGTCCCTCTCACCCAGACCATCAGGTACTGGCCCGGGACCGGATCGAAGGACAGATCGAAACGGAATGTCCTGACCGTGGGGTTCTCTTCTGCGACCTCGCGTATCACCGCGTTCACCGGCCTCATGGTATCCTCCCGGCAGCGCCCCGCAGCTCCATAAGGGTCAGCCCCTTTCTCACCAGGTAGCGTTCCAGGCCGGCGTTGATCTCTCCGAAGATGCCGTATCCCCCGGCCAGGGCGGTCCCCACCTGGACCCCTTGCGCCCCGGCCAGTATCATCTCTGCCGCGTCTTCCCAGGAAGATATCCCGCCCACCCCGATCACGGGTACTTCCAAGGCCGCAGATAGGTCAAAGACGCATCTGATTGCAACGGGCTTGATGGCCGGTCCCGAGAGTCCGCCGAAGCGGTTGCCCAGGATGGGCCGGCCCGTCTCCACGTCGATGGCCATGGCCTTGAGGGTGTTTATGGCCACCACCGCATCGGCGCCACCTCTCTGGGCGGCCTTGCCCAGGGAGACTATATCGGCCACGTTGGGGGTGAGCTTCACCCACACAGGCACGTCGACGCTCTTCTTGACTGCCCGGGTGATATCCTCCACGTTTAAAGGCTCGCAGCCGATCTCCGTGCCGTAGCGTTCGGCGTGGGGGCAGGATAAGTTCAGCTCGAAGCAGTCGGCGTTCAGGCCTGACGCTACCTCGGCAAACTCCTCCGGGCCGTCGCCGAATATGCTGGCCACCACGGGGACGCCGCCTTGGCGGGCGAGGTTGATCTCTTCTTGGAAGTTCTTGTAGGATGGGTTGGGCAGTCCCATGGCGTTGAGGAGGCCGCCTTCCACCTGTACCACTACGGGACCCGTATGGCCTTTTCTGGGCGTTGCGCCTATGGACTTGGTGACCACGCAGCCTGCTCCGGCCCGAGCCGCCCTTCTCAATGACGAACCGGTGGTGCCCAGGATGCCTGCCGCCAACATCATCGGGTTTCGCAGGACCAGACCGCCCACAGCACCCGAAAGGATTGCCATGGACAAAGATCATTAGGAGAGGATAAAAGGGTTGTTGAAGGGTTACTTGTAGAAGCTCTTTTCCACCTCGCTCACGGAGATTGCCCCTCGTCCTTGATCCCGCAGGTACAGGGCAAGTCTGTTGGCCCTCTCACCTTCTGGATGGTAGACTATGGTTGCCTCAGGCGAGGCCTCTTCGATCATCCTCATCAGACCCCGGAAGTCGAGATGATCGCTGAGCATGATCCGGGGGTAGGGGAGGTCTTTCCGGCCGGTGAGGACGTATTTCATGCCTATCATCCGGGGAAGGTTCCTGGGAGTGACCACGTTTATATCGGTGTCGTTCTCTTCTGCGGGCGTGAATGGGCCGAACTGAGGCATGAGCTCCTGGGTCAGGGCGAGGCTCTGCTCATCCATCCCGATCTCGTCTCCATATCCCAGACCCCTGATCAGGGCCACCGCTCTCTGGGCCTTCCCGAATGCGTAAGCTCCGAAGGTAGCGCCCGAGTCCACGGCATCGCCGAAGGCGGTTATGTCGTCATCAAACCGGCAGGCAGGATCCCAGGGGTCGCCGTAGTTGGCCTCGGTGACCAGCAGGTCACATGGTGGCAGAGAGTCATGGTTCTTGACGTCCCCGGTGACCAGGGTCTTTGTTCCCACCTCGTTCTCCCAGAAGAAGGCCACCGAACCTATGGTGTGGCCCGTCGGATAGGTTTCCACAACCTGATCGCCGACCGAGATACTATCTCCCACGGAGCAGGTCCTTCCCATGTACTCTCTGCCGTACCTGATCTCCAGGGCGCGTGCCGTCTCTTCCGAGGCTATTGCCATGGGCGAAAGCATGGCCGATTTGCCGTAGTGGTCGCTGTGGGCGTGGGTGATCAGGTAGGCATCGGGCTGTAGGCACTTCTTGGGAGATCTGCTGGTATCGATGGAAAATATATGAGAATCGAACCGGAGAGATAGATGCGGCGCGAGGTTCCCCCTGCTGTTCATCCTCCGCACAGGGGTAACGCCGAGCTCTTCGATCACATCATCTTGCGTGAAACTGCCTCCCGGACAGGATGGCGGCGGGGTTGGGATAAAAAGTTTGGCGTCGTTTAGCGTATGGGCGATCATCTGCAAATCGCTATTGGTTTCGTCTCAGCTCTTCCAGGTCGGCCTCCAAGTTATCATCCATGATGGCGCCATCGAGCTCCGCGTTCAAGAGCTGCTGGAGGGTGAAGCTGTCGTATTTGATTCTCTTTAGATCGGCACCGCGAAGATCTGCCTCTATGATGGTAACAAATTTCAGATCTGCTCCCCTGAGATCTGCACCTGAGAGGTTGACGTTATCCAGGATCACGTTGTTCATACTGACCCTCTTGAGGTCGGCCTCCCTCAGATCCGCATCTGTCAGATAGAGCTTGTTGAAGCGTGCATTCACCAGCCTGGCCATATGCATGTTAGTTCCCACCACGCTAACAGAGTCGAGTTCTGTGTCGGCCAGGTCGGTGCATGATAGGTTTGTCCTCGTCAGGTCCGCACGGAACAGCTTTGCATGAACCAGACTTGCGCCGGATAGGTCGGACTCGGTCATATCGGCATAGTTAAGTTTGGCGTTGTTCAGGTTTGCACCGGTCAGATCTGCCCACATAATGTAGGCTCTGGTCAGGTCTGAGTCGCTCAGGTCAGCATCGCTCATATCGACTCTGTACAACTCTGCTCTCGACAGTATCCCTTTCGAGAAGCGACAGCCACTGAGGTCTGCCCAGCTCATGCGCGCCCCCATCAGGTTCGCCCCGGACAGATCGGCATCACTCATATTTGTCTCGATCAGGCTTGCTCCAACCAGCCGGGCATCGGTAAGGTCGGCCCCGGAGAGATCGCAGTACTCCAGCTGGGCGTTCGTCAGATCCGTCTTTACCAGGCGGCAGTATGTCAGGTTAGCTTCTGCCATCCTGGCATACACCAGCAAGGCCCCGGATAGATCGGCTCCAGGAAGGGTTGCGTTGATAAAGCTCGCTCCACTGCAGTCTGTACCGGTCAGGTTCGCCCCCGCCATATAAGCATCCCTCAGTCGAATCCTCGTCATCAACGACCCTGATAGATCAGCACCTGCGAAATTGGCAGCGGTGCAGTTCGCTGACATCAAATTTACCTCTCTAAGACTGGCTGCTACGAAATTGGCCCCGCATATCCTGGATTCCTGCATGTCGGCCCCGGACAGCTCGGCTTCTGTGAGATTTGAACCCTCAAGGTCCGCTCCTACCAGTTTTGTTCGTTTCAGGTTGGCCCTTACCAGAAGGGTATCCTGTAGGAGGCTGGACCTGCTCATTTCAGCTTCTGAAAGATTGGCCCCGGTCAGATCAGCACCCCGGAGGTCGGCTCCGGTGAGATATGTCTTTTGCAGGCCGGCCCCGGCCAGAAGGGCATCCTGCAGGCAGGACCGGCACATCTTGGCTTCTGAGAGGTTCGCTCCGGTGAGATCTGCGCCCCGAAGGTCTGCTCCGGTGAGATCTGCACCTATCAATATGGCATGCTGGAGGTCTGAGTGCATGAGCCAGGCAGATCTGAGGGAGGCATGGGATAGGTCGGAATGGTTCAGGCTCGAATGAGAGAGATCGAACCGGTCCAGATCTGCACCGCTGAGGTCCCTGCCGGTTAAGTTCACACCGCTCAGATCGGCGTGGTCAGCGATCTCGCATTCTATGTCTTGCGAGTCTTTGCCATCAACCCCTATGAGACCCATGATGAGCAACGCACCCATCATAAGCTTCATCAACAGTTTCATATCCACACCTTTAGAAGAATTGTTAACATTCAGGGCACCCGTTCAGTAACGCACATGCACAACCGATCCTTATATTACACGACTAATGTTAATATACCTCCATATTAGAGAATATAAGTTTTTCGTTTTGTTTTTTGTACATAAAGTATAACTTTATGTGCTCAAGTAAATGTGAGCGTAAGCGAACATTTACTTGAAGGCCGTCTGCTTGCTGGATGTTGTGCATGTTCAGATCCTGGAAACTGTTGGCAAAAGGGTAGACAGAGCTAGAGCTGAAGGAATGGTAGACTTAGTTGAAAATATTATGAAGCATTTCAACTTATCAGTACCTGATGGTGGGCTGCTCTATACACTAACCCCTCTTCGTCAGTTTCAAATCCATCTTCTAAATAAATTATGTACCATTCATTTCTGCAAAAGAAAACGATAGCAATAGGGCCACGAGGTAGTTATTTAAACACACCGAATAGGCAGTTTAACTGAGAATCTGGAGAACATGGGTAGTGAAGGTCCCTGATGAACGAACGGATGCAAATCCTATTATAAACGTAACAGATGGGGGGTAACATCATGCGAATCACTGAGCTTCCCGAGATAGGCACGAAGTATGAGCTAGAAAGTTCAGAAGGAGATAAAGTCGCGATTATATTTCTGTCGACCGGCGATATAGAGTTATACGTCTTAGAAGCAGGTGCTGAGACGCCTTCAGTTACAAGGCTGACCTCGGAAGAAGCACGACGTATCGGAGGTGTTCTGACCGGAACGGTGCTTACAATAGAGCGTGAAGACGTCGAGATCACTTTACCTGAAATTTCTGACCGTAGAATAGACGTCCATGTATATCCGGTAACAGAGGGTATGATAGGAAAGAGCATCGCGGATTTGGCGATTAGGAAGAGAACAGGCGTTACGATAACCGCAATTTCGAGAAGGGGAGAGAGCATCATCAGCCCGCCAGCGGAAACGGTGTTTGAAGCGGGGGACATGATAGTGGCGATAGGTGAGCATGATCAGATGAAAGCATGTGAGGGGGAGGTTTTCGGATCTAAATGACTTTTCTGCTGGATTTGGCTATTGTAACGATCTCTTGCCTAGTTCTCGGACTGGCATCGAAACATCTGAGGCAAACCGCGATCCCAGTATATATAATCGCAGGGATACTCCTGGGTAAGAGCGGCTTCAATCTAATAACCTCATACGATTTCGTCGAGTGGCTTGGTAAAATCGGTGTAATCTTCCTATTGTTCTACATAGGGCATGAGTTCCACTACAAAGGCTTAAAAGAGCATGGGAGGTTATTCGCAGGTTGCACCGACTTCGTAGTGAATTTCGTTGCAGGTTTTTCGCTGGGATTATTAATTGGCTTAACCCTGATAGAAGCGTTCATACTCGCATCGGCAGTTTACATCAGCAGTTCTGCAATAGTCATAACCACACTGATAGAGAACAAAAGGCTGATTCATCCCGAGGCTGAGACTGTCGTCTGGCTGATGGTCTTCGAGGACATTATATTGGTGATTCTGCTCGTGGTGCTGACTTCCATTATGGTCGGCAACTCCTCCGCGATTCCCATTTCATTGGCAACGGCTTTGCTGTTCATTGTACTCCTCCTGGCTATAATCGGAAGGCTAAGCAACTTCATATCGCCTCTTTTTGAGCGTGATGATGAAATACCTATACTGCTTACTTTTGCACTCATATTTGGATTTTCGGCAATCGCACATCACCTGGTCGTTTCTGTGGAACTTGTTGCATTTTTCCTCGGCTCAGCACTATCCGGAGTCGGGTCCTTCAAGCGGCCCTTCGGTGCCATTATCACATTTAAGGACTTATTCCTCACCATCTTTTTCTTCTCCTTCGGCATGATGTTACCGATCAAACTTTCAGGATTACCCTCGACAAATTTTGTCATCGCCCTCCTTACCCTCATAGCTCTGTCCATCTTAGGAAAGTTCGTAAGTGGCGCAATTATCGGGAAACGCGTGCACGACTCGCTTGAAAAAGGGTTGATAATTGGA
Source organism: uncultured Methanotrichaceae archaeon (assembly GCA_964416865.1). Taxonomy (GTDB): domain Archaea; phylum Halobacteriota; class Methanosarcinia; order Methanotrichales; family Methanotrichaceae; genus UBA204. Next base: position 403 of record CAYQFP010000003.1, on the reverse strand, counting down.
GCATACACAACGCCAAGAGGTGAGTTTTCGATTGTGCTGCTGGCTGTTGCAATCGGAACAGGAGTGAGCGTTTCAGAGTTATTATCTTCGCTCGTTATTGCTTACGTAATTATTCTTTCGCTCATTGGTTCTAGCATCGCAAGATACGGCGACAGAACTGGCAAGGCAATGGCAGGTGTCATTAATAAATTGATAACTCAGGCTCATCGGTATCGGTGACACGAAATTTGAGTAGCTATGATACGGCACGAATTTAGAGAGGCAAAGAGTACAAAGAACACATTGCAGCGACCAACCATCTCTGCCAGATTATAGTCATGAACCTTAGACTTGATACTTAATGGAGCCTCTCAAAGAAGTCATCTGCATGTTCCGCTTGTGACAAGAAGTTGCATCACAGATT
>CAYQFP010000002.1:2009-34615 GCA_964416865.1 uncultured Methanotrichaceae archaeon | reverse complement strand
CCCGTTTAATGAACACGACTAACCTTCACGATTGTATATGTACCAGTAAATCACACCCACGAAGAGACTGCCGCCGACTATGTTCCCCAAAGTAACCGGAATCAAGTTGACGGTGAAAAACTGCATCCAGGTCACATCTGCGCCGTACATGATTCCGGCGGGTATGAAGAACATATTGGCGACGCTGTGCTCAAAACCGATCGCCACGAAAGCCATTATCGGGAACCAAATACCGAATACCTTACTGGCCACGTCGTCCGAGGCGATGGCCAACCACACCGATAGGCAAACCAACCAGTTACAGCCGACGCCCTTGAAGAAGAGCGGCCAAAAGCCCTGAGAGACCTTTGCCTCGGCGATACCGGTGATGGTACCCAGCCAAGGATCTTGAGCCAACAAACCGGTCAAGTAGGTCAGGAACAATACCACAAATATCGAACCCACAAAATTGCCGACGTAAGATAGGCTCCAGTTCTTGGCAAGGCCCGCTAATGAAATCCTCTTGGACAAAAGCGCAGGGAGGCAACAGGCCGTGTTGCCCGTGAACAGCTCTGCGCCGGCCACCACAACCAGAATCAGACCCACGGGGAAGACCGAGCCGAATACGAGCTTCTGCAACCCGGGATTTTCTGCCTGAATTCCCGGCAGGCCGCCACCGACGACGACCGCCAACAGTCCGCCGAATGCGATGAACGCGCCTGCCAAAAAACCAAGAGTCAGCAACGGCCCTGTGGGCATTTCTGACTTGGCACAACCGATGTCGTCAACCGAGCACGTAGTTTCTTTGGGTGATTTAAATCCCATTTATCAATATCTCCTAGCTTCTCTGTTGATGCTGCTGGATCCCGTGATGGTTATATCTCCGCCTGGCCAGTTCCGAGGCACAGAGTCGTGGCACTCAACCTATACCTCGATATTTAAATCTTTTCGGTTTTGATAGTTGAGTACATATATTTTTATAATCCTGGCGCGTAACTTTTTCGGTGCGCACGACAATTGACATGGGCAATCTGTGCAAAGGAACAACCTTCGTCCTTTTGCCTTACCTAAGTGCCTGTAAAAAATTAACTTGCAAGCCTTTTCTTGTGGTTGTTGCAGATATAAATCCGACCGAAGGGAGGATTTTTTTTTAATTCGCGTTCATTCGCGGTTTTACCCTCCGATTTTGACGATCTGGCCGTTGCTCGACCACGATCCTTTGAGATGCTAAAAAAAAGGAGGGCCAAACTGGGTAGTCTACCTCCGTTATATTGAAATATTACCACATCCAACCATACTGTTGGAATATACAATGGATACTGGACTGACAACAAATCGTATCGAGACGCTAACTGATGGCATCTTTGCCATAGCCATGACCTTGCTGGTTTTGAATATTCATCTCCCAGAAGTGGGAACAGCATGTCAGCCAGAATTGTACGTCTTGGTGATTGGGCAATCGAGATTATTTTATAATTATGCATTGAGTTTTATCCTTCTGGCTGTTTTCTGGATTATCCATCATCAGCAATTTAATTATATCAAACGAACAGATCAAAGACATATATGGCTGAATATTTTCATTCTGATGTTTGTATGTCTGATGCCTGTTTCAACTTCCCTGTCTGGTGACTATCATGGCGATTGGATGGCTGGAGTCTTCTTTGGATCGAATATGTTCATCTTAGGGACACTCTTTTGCTTAAACTGGACATATGCGACCAAAGATTATCGTTTGGTTGATTGCGACCTGGATCCGCATAGAATAGCAGTAGGCAAAAAGAGGTGCATGGTCACCCCACTTGTTTCTCTTTTAGCGATAGTATTATCCCTTATAATCCCGACAATGGCCTCATATTCATATATCTTAATCTTAGTCATATTACACCATCCTTACTTTCGACATAAACCAAAATAACACCCGGCTATTTTCTTGGGCTGGGAGCGTCTTGCGCATCGGATAAGTGTCAAACTTAGCATAGAACGAACATGTAAGGATATTGGGCAGACGAAATTACAGAAAACACGGCATACTGCCGTTTTTAAAAAATGGTTCTGGCGACATGGGGCCACCCTGTTTAAATACGATAGGCTACAATAGAAGAAGCGAGGTGAAAGCCCCATGTGTACGTGTGGTGGTCCACCAGATATATGTGATGTAACAGATCTCGCCGCAAAGAGCTACGAATGCCTGGACTGCGGAAATAAGTTCAAGGGCATGGGCCGCAGGCCCATGTGCCCCTCGTGCCAGTCCAGAAACATCAAGTCAGCATAGTGATGATGAAGATCCACCTGGGTGAGGATGAGATAGCCTACCTCTGTGGACAGAAGGGGACCTTGGCCATGACCAAGGCCCTGGGTTATTTTTTTTACCTGGAGACAGACACCGAGGAGATCATAATCTTCACCGAGAAGGACGACTTGCTGGTAGCCTCGGCCTTCGGCACGGGCGAGAAGATCCGGCGAGGGCTCGGATGCACCCTCTACCAGATCAGAGAGCTGAGATCTCCGCTCATCGTCCTCCCAAAGGGCCATCCTGCCTCGCCCAGGCTGAATACGGTGGTCTCCGTGGGAAGCAAAACCAGGATAAGATGCGACATCCAGGCAGGCACCCATCCCGAACAGGACGTGCTCTGCGGGACCGAGGAGTTCGAAGACGTGGTGGTGCAGGCCTGTCCCTGCGGGGCAGAGGTCGAGAACTTCGAGGGCGAGATGAAGATCGTGAAGATGTGAGGCGGCGATAGGCTTGGCAGAAGATATTATCAGAGAAGGCAGCATCGTCCGATACAACGGAACCGGTACGGTCGGCGTGGTGAAGGTCCTCAAGACCGAAGACGACGGTCGGTGGGCTCTTCTGGACTCCACTGGACTCTACTATCATCTAAGCTCCCTGGAACCCATCGAGCACATGCCAGATAAGAAGGAGCTGGGTGGTCGTACCCTGGAAGAGTTCGTGGACGATCTCAAGACGACAGAGGAGGAGCTATCGTCGATAAGGATGGAGGATGAGAGCGTCGAAAGCGGTGGATGATGTCGGGGTTGTGATACACGGTCCCGAGGTCATAGACTCGGGATCGGCTCTCGCCGTGCTGGACCGGCTGGAGAGTATGGGCAGGATCACCGCCGTTCTGGGAGGCACCATGGGCCGGGTGGCGGTCATCGACGCAGGCCTGGAAGGCCGCATCGATATCAGCCGGAGAGAGATCCCCAGCAGGTCGGTCCGTCGGCTCCAGGAACGGTCCGATGTGGTAATCCTCCTCAACCAGGCCAAGACGAGAGAAACAGGCCTGGTATTCGGAGAGATCGTGAAGACCAGGTCAGAACCCACCCGGCCGTTGCTTTTGATCGACCCTGGAGGCAGGTTCGTGGCTTCTCTGACGGGAGACGCCGATGACCTCGCCACCATCCTGGCCCGCGAGCTGGACCTGGAGGTGGTGGATCCACCATCACCCCTGCAGAGGATCGTGTGCCAGGGACAGGTAGTCCTGCGCAGGCCGGTGGGCGTCGAGCCAGGTGAGAACATATCCCTGAACGGTACGGTGATAGCCAGGGCGCAAGAAGGCAATGTAGAGATCATCGCCCGGGCAGGCAAGATAGTCGATATCAGAGGAGCGGTGCCGAAACCCCACGGCCTGGAGAAGCTCTCTGTCATCGATCTGGAGAGGGCAGTGCTGAGAAGCGGCGACATCAGGAGGACGGAGTGTGTGCCCCGGATTCTTCATCACAGCGGTCACGAGGTGGTGATGATCGATCATGCAGCCGAGGGCACCTTCGAGGCTGCCAGAGATGCTGGGGTGGTGATAACCGTGGGCGACGACACCACCTCCATCGCCGGTGACGTTCTGGCTCGCCTGGGCGTGCCCCAGATCGGTATAGTGGATGGCGACCCCGACCGGTTGTCTCACCAGACGACCACTCCGGTGGGCAGCACCATAATAGTAGTCAGATCCGGGTGCGACGACGTCGTAGGTCGGCGAGTTAGGGCCGAGATCTTCGGAGAGAAGACCCGGATCGCCTTGGACGGCGCCTGTCTCGAAGACCTTGCCAGAATGGTGAAGGATATCGCCGGTGACGATTTTATACGGATGGTGCGCTGTTGATTATTCGTACCTCTTTACGATCATCAGGGTGAGATCGTCGTTCTGAGCTTTGTCCTCGGTGTGCGCCCTGACCGCCTCCTCGACCGCCTTCAGGATCTCCGATGCCGAAGATGCCCTCGTATCCTTCACCAGGCTTATCAGGCGTTCTGTCCCGAACCGTTCCATATCCTCGTTCTCGGCATCGATCACACCATCGGTGTATATCACCAAGACATCACCCGTCTCCATCCTCGTCCTGTCCGGCTCCAGCTTGATCTTCTCCAGAGTTCCCAGGGCCATCCCTCCACCACCCAGGGTCTCCACCCCTCCTTGAGAATCGACTACGAAGGGTGGTATGTGTCCCGTATTAGCGTACTCCACGAATTGACTGGTTGCATCCACCACCCCGCAGAAGCAGGCAACCATCATTCCACCGTTAGCGCTCTTGCCGATATGAACGTTGGCCATCTCCAGTGCCCTTGCCGGATCCGGGTATCTCATACAGACCATCTCGATCAGGGTCTTGGAGTGGACCATGAATATGGCAGCAGGAAGTCCTTCTCCCGATACGTCTGCCATCACCAGGCCGGTCCTATCCTCCCCCGTCTCGAAAACACTGTAGAAGTGGCCTCCGCTCCGTCCGACTGGAAGGGATAACGCGACAATCTCGTAACCATCTGCCTGAGGAACTCTATCTGGCAGGAGGCTCTCTCTTATCTCCCTGGCGGTATCCTCCGCCTCCCTGGTTCGGCCTAGCTCGATGGAGTCGCTCTTCACAAGGTCCAATTGGTGTTTCAAGTCGCGTTCCATCCCTTGGAAGGCCTCGCTCAGATCGCCGATCTCGTCGGAAGATCTCACATCAACCTTGACGTCCAGGTCGCCCTTGCCCACCCTTCCGAGAGCCTCGGTGATCGAGGCGATCGGGCGGGTGATGCTGTAGCCCACCTGGAGACCGACCACGCCCGCCAGCGCTCCTGCGATGAGGAATATTACCAGGATCGTCGATCTCTGGTCAGAGGCACTGGCCACCGGTACGCTGGCCCCGACGGCTTCGCCACCGTACTCGTTTTCCAACAAACTCTCCATGACAGACCCTGTCACGACCTCGTTCTGGTCTTCGATCCTCCTGAAGAGTCCATCGTACTGAGCCGCCTTGACGGCGGCAGCGGTTACCCTGTTGCCCGAAGACTGGACCATGCCCAGGCTCCATCCTGTCGAGGTGAGGGGCGCATAGGCTATACGGCAGTCTCCCTTGTTGAGGCGGACCACAGAGATACCGGCCTCACCCTGGACCATCTTCTGGATGGCAGCCGTCAGATCTGGGTTTTCCGTCTCCAGAAGGCTCCCCTCCGCGAGAAGCTCGTCCCAGAGAAAGCCTTCCGGCAAAGTGTCTGGTCGCATGATCACCGCGCCCTCGTTGTCGATGAGAAATATGTACCCGAGAGGATAGCCGGATAGGTCGCGATGCATGGAGACCAGGGATACATCCATCCCGGCGACCCCCACCGTCTCATCTCCTACGGATATCGGGGTCGCGCAGGTAACGGCCAGAGTGCCGGTACTGGTGTCCCGGTAAGGTTTGGTCCAGACGGTCTGGCTCGCATCCTGTGCCAGAAGGTACCAGGGACGTTCTCGGTAATCGAAGGGTGCAATATCGCGCAGCGTCTCGGTGATGTCGGGCCAGAGAACCAGGACCCCATCCGAGGTTCCTATATACCCCAGCTCCAAATCGTCTCCCCCATCTACCGTGATGCGCAGGGTCCTAGCGGGGTTACGTAGATAGCTCAAGGTCGGGATCGTCTCCTGTGAGATATTGCCGAAGCCATCGGGGGCTATCCAGACACCGGCAGATATGGTGCCGATCTCCTCATTGATACTGAGATTGGTCGTCCCGCTCACCGTATCTTCTGCGATGGTCTTCGTCTCCTGGTAGGTGATCGTGCTGATTAAGCCCAGCGGCAACAACGCCACCAGCAGGAATAGTATCACTAGCTTGAGGTTCAGTCCTACCCTCTTCGGTGTCTTTTCCATCGTTCTATGTTTCCCTGCTACGGTCCCGGCTCCGCCGGGGCGATTGTTCGTCTCACGTTCTCCTCCGTGTTCGGCGAATCGTGATACACGACCCGCCATCCAACAGGAGTATCTACCGGTATGTGCTCAAAAGTTATAAACCTAATTTCAGTACGGCCAGGTAAAGCTGCGCGGAAAGTATTTATTTAGACTGGCCAAATTTATATTGTGAACGGCCCATACGTGTTCTTGGTCGATCTGGAACGACTGATGACCGCCTACAGGAGGCTTGTGCGGATGCTCAACCTGCTCGATGCCGCCATAATCGCCATCTTAGTCTATGGGGTTGCTCTGTTTTTGGGCATACCTGCTTTCTTCGAACTCTATTGGCAGGACGTGCCCCTCCTCGCCAGGGCACCAGTTATATTTTCTATATTGCTGGGCTGTTGCGGGGCCAAGCTCCTGAGCCGACGGTCCAGGTCGGACATTTACCAGCTCTTCGACCCGGTGCTCTTGGAGAAGACCAAGACCGCCTATGACAACCGCCAATCGGATTCGGTGGTAATGGAACGCCTGGCAGAGGATGTGAGGCGCAGGCTCGCCTTGGTAAGATCTGCGGATCTGATAAAGCGGTCTCGGCTTACTCTGGGTGGGTTGAGCATGCCCCTTCTCCATCTGAAGACGATCTCGGCAGTCGTCCTATTTGGTGTCCTCCTCATCATCAGCCATAGCCAGATCGGCGAGGATATATCACCACCAAACCTACAGCCACTGGAAGATCTCAGAGACAGAGCAACGTCCCTCTTCCAGGAGAAGGATCTCTCGGACCAGGGAGACGAGGGATCGAACATCCCCGGCGATATTTATGGGAAGCCGTCTCTGGCAATGCTGGATGAAGTAAACCTGGAGCTGCTCCTCTATCCTGGCACGGGTGCGGGATCGCTATCCAGGGAGACCGAAACCATGAGTCGCTTCTTCCAGACCGCCCCCTTGGGCGAAGGCGTGGCCGTTCCCACCGAGCTTTACATCGAGAGCCTACCTCCACAACACCGGGAAATTGTCAAACGTTACTTCGAAAACCTGGCAGAGATTGACGAGTAAATGCTCGCTTACGCTCACATTTACTTGTGCACATAAAGTTATATGGAGCTGCAAATGAGAGACGATCTAACCAACATATACAAAGACGCACCAGGCATCTTCCGGACGATCAAAGAAGAGATCGGCAAGGTGATGGTGGGACAGGAAGCAGCGATAGAGCAGCTCCTTGTGGGCATGCTCTCCGGAGGTCATATCCTTCTGGAGAGCAACCCCGGGCTGGGAAAGACTATTCTCATCAAGACGGCCGCCAAGACCACTGGCCTGGGTTTCAGCAGGATCCAATGTACCCCGGACCTGATGCCCGCGGACATCACCGGCACCACGATCATCGATGATGTTGGCGGAACCAAGCGGTTCAGGTTCGAGCCGGGTCCGGTCTTTGCCAATATCGTCCTGGCGGATGAGATAAACAGGACCTCGCCACGGACCCAGAGCGCCCTGCTGGAGGCGATGCAGGAAAAGCAGGTCACCGTAGGCAACAACACCTACAAGCTAGAGGAGCCTTTCTTCGTGCTGGCCACCCAGAACCCCATCGAGATGGAGGGTACATATCCCTTGCCCGAGGCCCAGCTCGATCGTTTCCTCCTCAAGGTGTACATAGATTATCCGTCTTCCGAAGATGAGTTTGAGATCATGGAGAGGTATACCGGTCACATAGATCCCCAAGTGAACCGAGTGGTGGCCAAGAGTGAGCTGCTCGCCCTCCAACAGCTCACCAGGGACATACCACTCTCAGACGACCTGAAAAAGACGGTGATAAATATAGTGATCTCTACCCGGTCCTGGGAAGGGGTAGAGTACGGTGCCAGCCCCAGGGCGTCCATCGGCCTGGTGCTGGCTTCCAAGGCACGGGCTTTCCTCCAAGGCCGCGATTATGTGAGCCAGGAGGACCTGAAGGTCATGTCTTATCCCATGCTCAGGCACAGGATAATCTTGAGTTTCGAGTCGGAGAGAAAGGGGATCACCTCAGACCAGGTGATCTCGGAGATACTCAAGGCGCATAATATCTGAGGACGAGATGGATACCGCGTTCTTAGCAGAACTGGATCGGTTCACCCTCCTGATGAAGAAGAGAGTTTCGACTGTCTACACCGGGGCCCGGCGGTCAATCAAGGCCGGTCGGGGCATTAGCCCCCTGGGATATAGAGAATACCGGAAGGGTGACGACTTCAAGCTGGTCGACTGGAAGGTCTACGGCCGGAGCGAGAAGCTGTACGTCAAAGAACATGAAGAAGAAAGGAGCCTCGTCTTGCACGTGCTCCTGGATGCAAGCGCCAGCATGAACTACGGAAAGAAGTTCGAGTACGCCTCCATGCTGGCGGCGGGCTTCTCATATATGGCTACCAGGGAGAACGAGAAGTTCACCATCTCACGGTTTGCGGAAAGGCTGACGCCCGAGGAGCCAAGGCAGGGAAGAGGCAGCCTTCTCCAGGCGATCGAATACCTGGACAGGACCATGCCCAAAGGGAAGACGAATATCAATAGGTCGGCTGAGCAGTTCGATAAGATGATCAAGACTACCAGCCAGGTGATTATGATATCCGACTTCCTGGACGAGCCTGAGCGCCTGGTCAACAGCATCTACCGGCTATCCAAGAACGATCTTATACTGATACAGGTGCTGGATAAGGCAGAGGCCGATCTGAGCTTCGAGGGTGACGTGAGGTTCGTGGATCTGGAGTCGGAAGAGGTTATGGCGACCAGGGTCAGCCCTCGGCTTATAGAAGAGTACCAGGAGAAGATGGAAGATCACCGGAACAGGATCGTCGAGGCCTGCGACGATGTGGGTGCCGATTTCTTCTCCTTCACCACCGACGTTCCCATATTCGACGCCTTCTCCGAGGTCAACTCCCGGGCCGATGTTTGGAGGGGGTTTAACTGAGATTGAGTTATGGCAGAGGAAGCGTCGAGTTGGAAGGCGATTACGATGTGGTGCTGCCCGGAGAAATTCCCGGGGTCGAAGACGAAGGAAAAGAGATAGAGAGAGCACTGGACAATCCGGCAGGAGATATTCTATCGACGTTCCAAGGATCGAAGAGCGCATCGATCATGGTGAGCGATATCACCCGGCCGGCGCCTTCCTACAAGATGCTACCACCCCTGATCGAAAGGTTGCAGTCCCTGGGTGTCGAGGAAGTCAAGATAATCTTCGCTCTGGGAACCCACCGGCGCATGACGCCCGGTGAAGAGGAGAAGCTGATAGGGAGATGCATCTCCATGCCTCACATGCAGCACGACAAAGATCGGTGCTCTCTCCTGGGGGAGACCTGCCGGGGTACCCCGGTAGAGATCTTGGAAGACGTGGCGGCGTCAGACCTGAAGATCGCCACCGGGAACATCGAGTTCCACTACTATGCTGGTTACAGCGGGGGTGCCAAGGCCATCTTGCCTGGGGTCAGCTCGGTGGCGTCGGTGAACAAGAACCATGCCATGATGGTGGATCCCCTGGCCAGGTCCGGTCGGCTGGACAGCCCGGTGAGGCTGGACATGGAAGATGCCGCGGCCATCGCAGGTCTCGACTTTATATTGAACGTTGTCCTGAACAGCAAGAAGGAGATAGTCAAGGCCGTGGCCGGAGACTACATCAAGGCCCACCGGACAGGCGCCAAGATCGTGAATAGGATGTACAGAAGGGATGTGTCACCTGCAGAGATCGTTATAACCTGCGCAGGCGGTCGTCCCAAAGACATCAACCTATTCCAGGCTCAAAAGGCACTGGATAACGCCAAGGATGCCGTCCTCCCCGGCGGTACGCTCATCCTTCTGGCCGAGTGTGCCGAGGGTCTGGGCCATCCGGTCTTCGAACGGTGGGCGCGAGAAGCATCCTCTCCGGAGGACTGCGTTGAGCGGTTTGGGAGGGAGTACGAATTCGGCGGGCATAAGGCGGCGCTGATCGCCAAAGAAGCGCTGGATCACGACCTGATCCTGGTCTCGGCGATGCCCAAAAAGGACGTAGAGATCTGCTTTTTCAGGCCCGCCTCGACGCTCGACGAGGCGATGGCCATGGCCCGGGAGCACCAAGGCAAAGACGCAAGGACCCTCGTGATGCCCTACGGCGCGCTGACCCTGGCTGCGAGGGTGTGAACCCTATGCGCTTCGGACTAGTGGTTACCGACCCCCGTGACTGGACCGCCGGGGCCATCAAAACGGGTTTTGAGAAGCTCGGAGCCGAGACGGTATATCTCAACTTTTCTCAACTAGCAGCCTGTATCGGGCATGATATCCGGTTGAGGTGCAAAAAGATCGATCTCGCCCGGTTGGACGGGCTGGTGGTGAGAGACCTGGGCAGGAGCGGATCTCATGACGTCGCCTTCCGGTTCGAGGTTCTCTGCACCCTCCAGCAGCAGGGCCTGGAGATAATCAACCCTCCTGTTGCCATACAGAAGGCGGCAAACAAGTTCGCCACCACCATCGTTCTTTGGGACGCCGGCATACCTCACCCCAGGACCACGGTGACCACCAGCCTGGATGAGGCAAAAGAGGCCTTGAATAAGTACAAAAAGGCGGTCTCCAAGCCTCTCTTCGGCTACAAGGGCAGGGACCTGCATCTTCTGACCCCCGACAACCACCAGGATATGGAATATATCTTGAACAAGCATGGGATGATCTACCTCCAGGAATTTTTAGAGTCGCCTGCAACCCCGAGAGATATCAGGGTCTTCGTGGTAGGAAACGAGGTCGCAGGAGCCATATACCGGGTAGCTCCGCCAGGTAGTTGGATCAGCAACCTAAGCCAGGGCGGTGCCCCTTTGCCCTGTCCCCTGACCGAGGAAATGAGAGACCTGGCCATCAGAGCAAACCGGGCGGTGGGGACGGTATACAGTGGCGTGGACCTGATGGAAACCTCCGATGGTCTCAAGGTGCTGGAGGTGAACGGTACTCCTTCTGGCAGAGGGATATTCCAGGCGATAAAAATCGATGCCGGAGAGATGATCGCGAGCCAGGCCATTGACCGGATATGTTAGGCGTGCCAATGGTGGCACCAGGCCAGCGAACCGGGTGGGGGAACGATTATCTACCCAGCTACATACTGGCAAAGCATGTTCACCATACTCACAGGCTCACAGTTCGGGGACGAAGGCAAGGGCAAGATAGTGGACCTCCTGGCAGAGGGTTACGATATAGTGGTCCGGTTCCAAGGAGGAGACAACGCAGGACATACGGTCATAGTCGGTGATAGGACCTACAAGCTCCACCTCACACCCAGCGGGGTTCTTTTCGGGGCAAGGCTGCTCATCGGGCCGGGTGTGGTCCTCAACCCCAAGGTTCTGTGGAGCGAGATCGAGGCCCTGGAGTCGGAGGGCAGGACCCTCAATATAGGAGTGGATGCAAAGACCAGCATAATCATGCCCTACCACATCGAGCTGGACGATCTGAGGGAGAAGGCCAGAAAGGAAAAGATCGGGACCACCAAGAGGGGCATAGGTTACGCCTACATCGACAAGATTTCCAGGGACGAGGTGCAGATGCAAGACCTGGTCGATCCTGACCGCCTGGAGGCAAAGTTGGAGGAGATCGGGCCTGCCAGGGAGAAGGCGATCGAGGATATGGGCGGAGATCCCTCGGTAGTCAGAGATCCGGAGTTGATCGGAGAATACCTGAAGATTGGCAAGAAGATGAGTGGCAGGGTAGCAGACGTCTCCTACGAGATCAACCTCGCCCTGGACCAGGGAAATAAGGTTCTGGCAGAGGGCGCTCAGGGCGCGTTTCTGGACGTGATTCACGGCACCCAGAAGTTTGTCACCTCCAGCTTCACCATCGCAGGAAGCGCCTGCGCGAACCTGGGCGTGGGCCCCACCAGGGTGGACGACGTTGTCGGGATAGTCAAGGCCTACATCACCCGGGTCGGCGAGGGGCCCATGCCCACGGAGTTGAAGGACGAGGTGGGCGAGCGCCTGAGAGAGAAGGGACGCGAGTTCGGGACCACCACCGGCAGGCCCAGGCGGTGCGGCTGGTTCGACGCCGTCCTGGCCCGGAAATCGGTCTACCTCAACGGCTATACCGAGGTGGCGCTGACCAAGCTGGACGTCCTCACCGGGCTGGACCCTGTCAGGATATGTGTGGGCTACGAGCTAGACGGCCAGGTCCTTGATTACCCGCCGGAGAGTACCGACCTATTCGCGCGGTGCACGCCCGTCTACGAAGATGTGGAAGGATGGACCGAAGAGATAACCGATGCCAGGTCGTACCAAGAGCTGCCACAGGCGGTGAAAAGTTATGTGGATCGTCTGGAGGAGCTGCAAAAGGTGAAGATCACGATAGTCTCTGTGGGACCGGGAAGGGAGCAGACCGTCCGCAGGTAGACTGTTGAATTTTGTATGAGGATGATGGGGTTTGGTGCAACCCGCTGGTATACCGCCGCCCGACCTTTCATCATATTTCTTCCCTTTGACGGTTACGTTTGGTCCTGAAGCGAGATAAGGAATTGGTCTTCTGCGAGCTATATCTACCCAACGGGTGGACATATACTCACTGTACCTCGTGACCGTTGGATGATGTCTGGTCCTTGACATGGAGGAATCTTGTAGCAGATGACTTCTTTGATATGTTCCACTAAGTATCAAGTCTAACTTGACAATGTTACATGGGACCCCAATAGAGGCTACTGATATTTTATATATTTTGTAAATATAATAAGGTTTAAGTTCTTAGTCGTCATGCACTCTATTGATTAAAACCATTATCAAGCGATTGATTCTGAGGGAGCTAAACACATACAATCTCCTTATTTCAACCGCGAATGAACGCTAATATTTTCTTTTAATTCGCGTTCATTCGCGTTCATTCGCGGTTTTACCCTCAGATTTTGACGATCTGGCCGCGCTCGACCACGATCTTGCTCTTTTTCTTGGCGGAACATGCAGATGACTTCTTTGAGATGTTCCATTAAGTATCAAGTCTAAGGTTCATGACTATAAGCACTCAGGGCGGGGTATAGCTCTCCAGTTCATCCAACGCCTCCAGGACGCCTTGGACCGCCATCTCCATGAACCTCTGGCCCTTCTGCCGGGAGGCCTTCGATGGGTCTCCCACGATCCCGTTGCCCATCAAGGGCCGCATATCTTTCAAGATCAGGTGTTTGGGCATTTTCGGGAAATGCCGGCCGGGCAGTCCTTTTACCAGATCTTCTCTCAGAAAGAGCATCCTGGATGTCTCGATCTCCCCAGAATGGCCGTCGCCAGGGGTCTCTACCGCCTCCTTCTCGATCAGATGTAAGTCGGTGACCAGGCTGATCCTGATCGGTCGGTCTACGGCTGCCGTTTCGGCGGCCTCCCTCAACGCGGCCCGGTGGAGGCCTCCGGCATGACCCGTCAGGATGAGAACGTTTCTGAAACCGGATTCGTGGAAAGCGATCAGGAGGTCGTAGGTCAGCCTTCTGAGCGTCTCAGGACCTATGGATATGGTCCCCGGGAAGCCCCGGGTCGACCGACATACCCCGTAATGGACCGGCGGAGCCACAAAGATTGCCCTCCTCCTGGCTACCTCCTTGGCCACCTCCAGAGCCTGCAGGGTATCGGTGAATACCGGGAGGTGTGGGCCGTGCTCCTCGGTAGCCCCCACAGGCAAAATCACCGTCTGCATCTCTTGGAGGCCTTCTTCGATCTCTTTCCAGCTCATCTCCTCCAGGAGCATCATATCTGCATCGTTCCTCCAGTCATCACCATCCCTTCCGGCACCCTGACCTCATACTGGAGGTTGCCCACCACCATACGGTAGGGACCCGAGGGTTTGGTATCGAAGCTCGTCTTGCCCTCTTCGGGACCTTCTGTGGCGTAGGGGACCACCAGGTTGAAGTTGCCGTCGGAGATCGCGGTCTGCTTGTAGATGAATGTTCTACCCTCGTTGGTAGTCACAGGAACCGATATGATGACCTCGGTTCTATTGGGCGCGGCGCCCGTTATCCTGGCCCCGGGCACGTGCTCGAAGATCTTGACCCATTTCTGACCGCTCGATGTAACGACGGTCTGAGACTCATGGACCAGCCGGTAGTGTTTCAGAGCCTCCAGCGGAACGGCGGTCGAGGCGGGACTCGTGGTGACGATCTCTGCAGCATATCCCTCCCGGAGGCTCTCGTTGACGCTCTCCAGAAGCTCCGCATAGTTCGTGGAGAACTTCTTCGGTTCGACCCTACCATCGGGCCTGATGGATATTGCCCAGGCCTCGCTGACCGGCGTTTCGCTACCGTCGAAGAAGTGGAGCCTCGCCACCATCGTCTCGGAGTAGGTCGGCATGTAGACCTGTACATACGTATTGCCCTGAGGGATGCCGCCGTAGTATCTGTTGAGAGGTTCGCCACTCCATGCGGCGATGGCGTGGAACTTGTTTACCGCCATGGGCAGGTCCGTAACGATGTACCTTGTATTGGAGTAGAGGGACCGGTTATCGTCCAGCTTTGCCAGAACCTCTTCGGCCTCCACCTCGTTTTGTGCCAAGAAGAATGGCGAGGATCCTGGGACACCGGTGGTCTTGTTTCCTATACCCTGTTGGAAGGGGTTGGCGTTGGCGGGCCGGTGACCTATGGTCTCGATCCAGAAGCCGTAATCCCACCAGGACATCACCCCGTAGGCATCGTCCGGGTAGGCAAACCTCTCGCCGTCGGGCGGATGCTCGTAGATGGTATAGATGTCCATCCCCGGATCGGGAGTGTTGTTATGGAGCCAGACCATGGAATCGTACCAATCGGATGGGATGGGATCGATGTAGCGCTCCGAGTGGAATGTGCCACCCATAGCTGCGCTGCCCAGGGGTCCGAACAACCCCGGATATATGAAGAGCATGACCAGGGCAACGACCGCCAGGACGTTGGTGAGGGTCTTGGTGATATCCAGGTCTTCTTTGGGGGAACCGCCGGCCATGCGGATCAGGCTGTCCTCGAACTCGTAGAACTTCGTCAGCTCCAGGAGCCTCGACCCCAGGTATCCGGAGAGGAGGGCGGCGTTGACCGCGTAGTAATAAGCAAACCTGATCTGGGCGTCGGTAAGGGCGAGTATGGTCACCGACCAGACCAGCAGCAGCATATCTGCGGCCCGGCTGTCTCCTTTATAGTAGCGGTAGAGGATGAGAGGAATGGCCAGGAGAAACATCCAGAAGGGCGAGAAGGGGAACCCGGATGCGGTGGGTAGGATGCCTGGGAAGCTGCTCATGACCCCCATGGCCCTATCCCTTATCGGCGATATCTCGGCGACGGTAGCTGCACCGCCGGTCTTGGGCTGGAATATGTTCAGGCCGTGCAGGAGAGGACCCATGAACTGGGGCACGGCGACGTAGATAACCAAGAATGCCACGACTATGAAACCGACGATGAGGGCCGGGAAGTAATATCGTTCCATCCCTTTCCGGGCGAGATAGGTCGAGGTCAGAGATAGGGCGAGGAACGAGAGTATCCCCAAGATCAGCATGGTGGGTTGGAAGAGCGAATATTGCGAGGTGCTGAAACCATGGTACGTCCTGACGAAGGGCAGCACCATCAGCATGGCGATGAAGAAGGCGATGAAACCCGATATGCCCAGGTATTCGACGCTCCTTCCTCTTAGGTGGTCGACGACGCTCTGGATCGTGGCGAAGGCCAGCACGATCCCTATGAATAGATGACCGGGGCCCCAGGCATCGAGGTATAGCCCCAGGAAGAGGCCTGCCAACGCAGAGTAGATCAAGGGCATCTTTAAGCGGGTCCAGTCTCCCTGGCGAAGGGCGGTGAAGGTCAGCTTATCCCGGCCGGTCCTGGTCGCCAGCATGAAGAATAGTATCATGGTGGTGCTGAGCAAGACCTCGGCAGCGTGGTGATCTGTGAACCCTATCATCGTTCGGAAGAAGAATGGACCGGGCAAGATGGTGATCATGGCTGCGGCGAGGAGGCCACCCGACCGACCGCAGATCTCTCTTCCTATGAAATAGACCGGGAATACGACGAGGGCTCCGATGACAGCGGGGAATATGGCGCCCACCACTTCGACGGTATGGACGCCGGGGCTGCCCAGCCCCGCTATGTACGAGGCAATCGCGATCCCCCAGCTGTTGAAGGGACCATAGTGGATGGCCGTTCCCTGTGGGAAGATGATCATCGGATCGAACCAGGGTCGCTGGAGGTTGAGGACCGTGCTCTTGGCTAGGAGCATATGGTACCAGGGATCGTTGCCGCTAAAGAGAACGGTATCTCCAACAAAGACGCGCGTCATGGGCTTGATAGCCCTTAGGTAGAACGAGAACAAGAATAGGAGGACGAGACCTGCGTAGATGTACAGATCGGAGATGCGTCTGGTAGCTCCTTCGGCTGTGACCTTCTTCGCCTTCTTATCTTTCATCTTTATCTTCTTCGTCTTCTTATCAATCGTCTTTTCCTTCACCGTTTTCTTGGTCATCACAGTGGAGGGACTTGTTCAAACCAGATAAAGATTGTGAACTAGAAGGGTCCTGCCCGGCCGGGATCAGAGATCGGAGCCGATGCCCCTGGCCGCCATGATGCCCGTGGCCGCGGCGGTAACTATTCCCCCGGAGAGCCCGGCGCCGTCTCCTGCCGCATAGAGATCGGGCACGTTGGTCTGGAGCATCTCGTCTACCAGGATCTTTCTGGCGTAGAACTTTATCTCCGGCGCGTATAGGAGGGTGGACTCGGCGTCGACCCCTGGTATGATCTTGTTCAGGATCTCCAGCCCCTCGATCACGTCCATCACGATCCGCTGGGGCAGGGCCATGGATATATCTCCGGGGGTAACCTCCTTCAGGGTGTTTTTCACCAGGTTTCTGGCGATCCTATCTCCCGTGGACCTGCGACCCCTATAGAGGTCGCCCAGCCTCTGGACGACCGGCTTTCCCCCGCCTATCGTAGTGGCCAGCCTGGCTATGGACATCCCGTAGGCGGTGGTATTCTCCATGGGGTGGGTCAGCTCCAGCCGTACGAGAAAGGCGAAGTTCGTATTCTCGGACCGGACATCTATCAGCGAGTGACCGTTGGTGGCGATGAAGTCTTTGTACTCCTCCTTGACCACAAACCCATGTGGGTTGGTGCAGAAGGTCCTCACGAAGTCGTCGTACCGAGGAGTGGTGATGTGAAACTTTGGGTCTCTATTCACCCTGGTAATCGGGTCCATTATTATCGCCGGCACCTCTACCCTCACGCCTACGTCCAGAGGTGCGTAGCTGGCCTCGATGCCCCAGCGGTCGATCAGGTCGCCGATCCAGGGAGCTCCCACCCTGCCCGGTGCCAGTAAAGTCTTCTTCGCTCTGATCGCCGTGCCGTCATCCATCCTTACCCCGGCACATCGGTCGTCTTCTAAAAGCAGGTCCTCGACCCTGGAGTCCAGCCGAAACCTGACCCCTCGCCGCACCAGGTCCTTCTCGAAGGCGGCTATTACGGCAGGGGCCCGGTCGGATCCTATGTGGCGCTGTCTGATATTGATGAAGCGTGCACCCGCAGAGGCCGCTCGTCTCTCCAGAACCTCCACATCTCCAAACGATGGTGATTGAACATCTGTTGTGGCACCGTAGCCTACGAAGGCTGAGTCCACCTCTTGGATCAGGTCCCAGGCGGTCTTCGCAGACCCTGTCAGGTTTACCAGGTTGCCACCTATGAGAGGATGAAGGTTGAGGGTGCCGTCGGAGAAGGTACCTGCGCCGCCCACCCCGCACATCACCTGGCAGGGATCGCAGTGGGTGCACCGTCCCAGCTCGTTCATGGGGCATATTCGCCGGGAGACGTCTTTCCCCTGCTCTATTACCAGGACCCTCTTATCGTGCTTGGCCAGCTCCAGTGCCGCGAAGAGGCCTGCTGGGCCTGCTCCCACCACGACGGCATCTGTCATGATCCATTATCGGTGGCCAACCTATTTAGACCTAAGTTTGGTGAAAGTTTAAAAGTCTGTGGCGCGTTAGTATGTGGGAGGTATTGTTATGGAGAAGATACAGGACGTAAAAGGACTTGGCGGGATGTTGAACGGGTTCAGAGACCTGGTCAAAGATGACGAGACGGTGACCTTCATCGGGACGCCAGGATTCTGTACACCATTTGCTCTCTTTCAGGGGTTCCCGGTGAGGAACAAGAAGCTGGCCTTCGTCCCAAACCTGGACCTGGACAAGACCAGAGAGATAGTGGCCACCGAGTACGGGATGGAACTGGGAGAGACAACCTCCCCGGATGCCGACGTGGTGGTCATCCTGGGCGGGCTGGCCATGCCCAAGATCGGGGTCAGCGTCGAGGAGATGAAAGAGACCCTGGCGAAGATCCGGCACAAGACGCTCATCGGCGTATGCTTCATGGGTATACTGCAACAGGCAGGCTGGTATGACACCATCGATTTCGATTACGTGATGAACACCACGCTGATCGGCGATATATCAAAGAAGTAAAGCAGGACAAAGATCTGATGGGCCCGACGCGATTTGAACGCGTGACCTCACGGTTATCAGCCGTGCGCTCCGACCATGCTAAGCTACGGGCCCGGCAAGTTCTTCTGATTAGAGCACCCCTTAATAACAGTTTCCCTGTAGTGGCGAGGCTCACTGCATTGCAGTGAGCCGCTTTATTCCCTATTCGGTGGACGAGGGGGGGAGAATATATATGCTAGCATCCGTCCTCGCCGCGGGTTCACTATAAACATGTGTGCGGTGGCGGGTTTTACGTTCGCTCTGCAAGACGGCCTACCATGGCGTAGAGTTCAGGAGCCTGGGCCTGTGAAACCTCTTTGGCGTGCCAATAGAATCTCCAGATCATCACCATGGAGAACAATAGGGCGATGATCATGCCCAATTGGCCCCCCAGAACATTGCCGATCATTACGAAAAGCATGGCCAGGAGTGAGAGCAGAAACGTCGTTCTTATTGTACTCATTATCATCATAGTATCCCTCGCCTCCACGATTGTTGCGTATATATTTTTTTTTTTCGACAAAAAATGAGCATAGGACAAGGTCATATCGGCAGCCCCAGCCATGCGAAGACCCCGATCATCTTGAGGCCTACATAGAACATCACCAGGACGAAGACGTTCCTGAGCCTGGCTGCCGGAAGTCGGTGTGCTGTTCTCACACCCACCTGTGCCATAGGGATGCTGGTCATCGCCAACGCCGCGAAGGCTGCCAGGTTGACGTAGCCGATCGAGTAGGCAGGAAGATCGGGAACCTGAAGCCCGTTCAGTATGTAGCCTGTTACCCCGCCGATCGTTGTGAATATCATCATCGCCGTCGATGTCCCTATAGCATTGTGCATCTTGAACTTCAGCGCCAGGACCATCACAGGAATTATGAGTATGCCACCGCCGATGCCTATTATCCCGGTAATGACGCCCATGGGAAGCGCCCACGCAACCAGAATCAACGGGTTATCTACCGGTTCCTCCTCGACCTTCAACGACCTGGCGGTGAGCATCCTTATGCCGCCGAGCAGGATGGCCACACCAAAGAGAGTCTTGAGCACGGCACCCGGGAGCTGGGCAGCTATGGTAGCGCCGATGACCGCGCCCACGGCGCCGACCACACCCAGGGTGACTCCTACCCGCCACAGAACAACGTCTCTCTTGCTGTGTCCCCATGCGCTGCTCATCGCCGTGGGCAATACGACCAGCAGGTTTGTGCCGAAGGCCTGTTTCACAGCGATGTCCAGGGGCACCCCCAGGGAGGTGAACACCCATATCTGGACGGGGGTCATGATGAAGCAGCCGCCAACGCCTAAGAGTCCACCTGCAAAGCCTACCGCGATCCCCGTCAAGATCAGAAGAGCGATTCCAGTTATGAGATCCATATATATCAACTACATTTTGATTTTATTATCATCATCAATCGTCCTGCCGCCCAGATATCTGACCGAGGTCTCCAGAACTTTTTTGGTTTTTTTATATCTCCGCGATGTGTTCCAGAGCCAGAGCGTCGACTTCCCATAGCAGCGAGAATACTCTGGGAGTTCCAACCCGATAGAGGGTCCGCTGACCATCGATCCTTCTGTCCAGGATGCCGGCCTCGTAGAGGAGGCTCAGATGCTTAGAGATGGTCGACTGTGCTTTGTCGAAGGCCGGAAGTATCTCACATACGCACCGCTCTTCTTCGCCCAGGAACCCTATGATCTCCAGTCTGGTGGGATCCGATAGGGCGCTGAGGATCTTGGTGCGCCGGTCCGTGGCTGATCGCCTCATCATCCCCGAAATCGATCTCTGTCTATATAGATACATCGCCATATGGCGATGTATCTATCAAATATTCGTACCCCTTCTTATCAAAAGGAATAAATGGTAAAACCTCGAAAGGTTGTGACAAAGGAGTATAGGAGGTTATATATGAAAACGATTTTGATGCTTGCTGTCGCTTCTCTTCTTCTGATAAGCACGGCTGTTGCTGACGACGCCATAGATCTGAGTACGATCGGCAAGAAGAAAGTGGTTGTATCCGATCTAGAAACCGTGGTGATAAAATATACGCCTATGGCTGCAAACGTGGACTTAGATGCGGTCGATGTGAGGGTGCTCGGCAGGTCTTTCGGCACTTTTGAGACGATGCCCCTGATGGAAACCATGTTGCTGAGCGGTCCGGCACCCATAACCTACACACCGAGCTTCTCGATATCAGTTAGTAACGTGACATCGTCTCGCACCATCGTCTATACACCCCCCATCGCCGTAGGCAACCTGACCTTAGCCACGCCGACGATAATGATCTCTCAGACGCTTGGTTCGGTATCTTAGAATATAAGATAAATAAGGATAAGCGGGTGGTGTAGGCATCTGAAGGCGATACTTCTGGTCGATGAGAAGCCCATCCCCCTCAATAGCTTCTCGCAGAGACTCATGGGGAAGGTGATCTCGGGCATAGCCGAGTCCATGCGCGGTGTAGATCCCACATGGAAGAAGATTGTAGTTGAGGTGGAGAACGACGAGACCACCGGATAATCAATCCTTTTTGATCTTCTTAAACGCGGAGGATAGATCGATCAGATAGGTTCCGTTATCCACGGACATCACCAGCTCTTCACGTTCGAATAGTGTGGCCAGGTTAAGCTCGTAGGATCCGGGTTCGGGCATCCGGATGCTCTCCACCGTCTCATCTTCTCTCTTAGGCTTCTCCAACGGGAGATCTCTTGGACGAGGCTTGGATTGTTTGTTTTTTTCCGAGGCCGAGAGTATCCTCTGCTCTCTGCTAATTAGGCGCTCATCATCGCCGCGGTCTGCCTTCTTGGTCGAAGCGGCTTTCAATATCCGGCTGAGCGAATCATCCTTCTCGGGCCAGGCACCGGACGGCTCTTCGCTCTTTGGTGCTCTAAGCCTTTCCTTGACCTTTATTATATCGCCTTTCGATCTCACAAAGAGAAACTTCTTCCAGCCACATATTGGGCAGCCCGTCAAGACGTCGACCCCGTCGTCGAAGACGTTATTGCAGCGGGTGCACATGTGGGGCATTATATATCGTCTCCGATCGAAACCTTGGTGCTAATCTGGTACTGGCCTTTCTCCACGGTCCTGAGCTGGTCGGCCGGTCCGATCACCGTCAACCTGCGCTTGTCTGCCGTCTTTCCGCGTATCCTGTCGATGAAGGAACCTTCGTTCTTGATGGGGTAGGTCTCTATCTCTATCCCGGAGAACTTGTCCGCCGCGATCTCGGTCATGGTCACTTCTATCAGACTCGCCTCTTCCTTGGGAGTCAGTCCTTTCTCCAGCACCACTATCCTGCCTATCTTCACTTTGTCCAGTATGAACCGGATCTTGTCCCTCGACGACATGTTCTCGAGCTTATCCTTGGAGATCATGTCCATCTGTACTTCCTGCATGGTCTCACCCGAAGTGGTTTGCTATTGTCCGATAAAGCTCATCGATGTTCTTGCCATCCAACGCAGAGATGGTAACCACCGGATGCTGCGGGAAAGCGGCCTTGATCCTGGTAGGCGACGATGTTGGTAGGTCTACCTTGTTGGCCACCACCAGGAGAGGCAGCTTTCTGGCTTCCATGTTCCCGATAACGGTGACGTTCACCTGGGTATACGGATCTTCGGTTGCATCCATGACCAGAAGAATGCCGTCCAGGTTATCCAGCCACTTGATGGCCTCGATCACACCTTCTGTAGCCTCCTTGGCCCGCCTCTTTGAATCGGCCTCGTCCATCCCATGGGACATGAACTCCTTGAAATCGATCTTTGTCGCCATCCCCGGGGTGTCTACGATATCCAGCTCGATGGAGGCGCTGTTGGAGTTTATGAGAACACCATCCCTTCGTGTGGCCTTTCTGGTTTCATGAGGTATCTCCGAGACGCTTCCCATCTCTTCTCCACACCAGTCCATTAATATCCTGTTTGCCAGTGTGGTCTTGCCAGCGTTGGGTGGACCGTATATGCCTATCCTGGCCTTCTTCTTCCTAAAGACCCACCTCATCCAGCTCGTCAAGTTCATCCTGATAGCTTTGATGATGTCCATTTCCATCCTCTTGGCAGGCTATAACCATGTCAGTACTAATAATTTTTCCATCCCGTCCCTAGGGTTCATGGAACAGGGGGTGTTCGAGCATGACATTGTTAGATCGGGTCTGGGACGACGATCCATTTGTCCTGAACTGAACTCTGGATCATCTCATCCTGCTCCAGGCATCCATGAGGGAGTCGTCCTGGACGTTGCCGTAGCTCTCCTGTACATATGGGGAAGGTCTAACGTTCCCGTCAGCGTCCACGTGAAGCCACCGGCGTCCTGCCAGGGGACCCACCATCTCTCCCTCGAAGTAAGTGTTAGCGAAGACTCTCGGCCCACCGGAGGTTCTGTTGATATTCTTATAGAACCTGACGATCTTCTCCTTATCGATCTGAGTTAGGACCTCTTGAGGTGTATTGGGAACGCCTTCCCATATGGAGAACTCGTGGACTCCCAGCTCTGCAGCATAGTCGTAGAGGTCGAGGATCTGGGGGACCTGTCCTCCTACCACATGGGTGGACATGGTTACCAGAAGGCCGGCGTCCAGCCCCATCTTTATGGCCTCTATCGCCTTTTGGTGAGCCCCGGCCATGCCCCGAACCTGATCGTGATGAGGTGGCTCTACACTGTAGACGCCAACGAGAAGGTTGTAAAGACCAGCAGCTTTCAGGTTCCGCGCCATCTCGGGAGTCATGGCCAGACCACGGGTGAAGACGTTCACCACCGCCTTTTTTGGATCTACGTGCCGGATTAGGTCGAGCACATCTTCTCTTAGAAGAGGGTCCCCCTCGCAGAAGGTTATTATGCAGGTTCCCATATCGAGGGCCTGGTCGATGACCTTGATGATATCTTCTTTTCCCAGCTCACCATCGCTCTCCGTCTCGGGATAACGATCTCCTTTTTTGGTTACCTCTATGCTCACCGTCTGAGGCACGAAGCGGCCGATGGCTATCCTGGCTTCGCTAAGGATCAGCCTCTTGAAGGGACCGCTGGGGATTGGCGGAAGCCAGGTGGAGGCGATTATGTCATTTTCTCTGACCAGTGCCGGCTTCTCCTCGGCCAGCCACCGTGTCATCTTGTTCAAAGCCGGTTGAACCAGCAGCGCTAGAGCGCCACTTGCCTGGAGCGCTCTTTGGTCTTCGTCATATTCCACCCGGAGCGCGGTGGTATCAAGTAGCTGGATCATCACTGTTAATATTAGCGAAGGTATTATAGAGTTGTCGGCCTGTCGGAGGATCCGAGCAGATAAAGTTAAATCGGCGGGACCACGAGTACGCCGCAAGTGGTGGTAAATTGTCTAAAGTTGTGCTTGCTTACTCCGGTGGTCTGGATACATCGGTCTGTATCCCGCTCTTGCGAGAGCGATACGATTTTGATACGGTGATAACCGTCCTTACAGACGTCGGCCAGCCGGCAGAGGATATCGATAAGGGAAACAAACGTGCCGAGAAGCTGAGCGATGAACACTATGTGATCGATGCCAAGGAAGAGTTCGTCGATGACTACATATTCCCCTCCATCAAGGCCAACGGTTCTTACGAGGGCTACATCCTGGGAACGGCACTGGCCAGGCCTCTCATCGCCAGGAAGACCGTAGAGATAGCCAGGAAGCTGGGGGTCCGGGTGCTGGTCCATGGATGTACCGGCAGGGGCAACGACCAGCTCCGGTTCGAGGCGATATTTAGGGCATCGGAGCTCGAGGTGATCGCTCCCATGCGGGACCTGGATCTTAGCAGGGAATGGGAGATCGATTATGCTAGGGAACATGGGATCGATGTGCCGGTGACCAAAGAAAAACCCTGGAGCATAGACGAAAACATCTGGTCCAGGAGCATCGAGGGTGGTCTTCTCGAAGATCCCTTCTACGAGCCGCCGGAAGAGATCTATTCTTGGACGGAGTCCACCGAAAAAAGCCTACCGTCCCAGATCGTGGAGATCGGGTTCGATCAGGGTGTGCCAGTATCTCTCGATGGCGAAGATATGGGTGGGGTGGAGCTGATCAAAAAGCTGAACAAGATCGCCGGGAAGCACGGTGTGGGCAGGACAGATATGGTCGAAGACCGGGTTTTAGGTCTAAAAGCCCGGGAGAACTACGAGCATCCTGCGGCCACGGTGCTCCTGGCGGCCCATCGCGATCTTGAGAGGTTGGTCCTCTCTCGAGCTGAGCTGCGGTTCAAGGTCGCCGTGGACGAGGCCTGGTCCGAGCTGGCCTACATGGGGCTGGTGAACGATCCTCTCTACGCCGATCTCTGCGCTTTCGTGGATCAGAGCCAGAAGAGGGTCAACGGCCTTGTGAGGATGAAGCTTTACTGCGGTAATGCGGCGTCTGTGGGCAGAAGATCTCCCGATGCTCTCTACTCACAGGATATGGTATCTTTCGACAGCGAAACCCTGAGCCAGAAGGACGCCGAGGGGTTCGCCAAGTATCATGGCTTCCAGGCTCGACTTCTGAAGAGAACCTGAGGGCATACTTTATCAACAATCGAAGCCGGATCGCTCACTATGGCTGAGCTGGTATTATCGGAAAACTCGGGGTCGGAGGATCTAGCTCCTCTCGCGCTGGCCATGAACCAGATCCTGGGGCTGCCGATCACCATCGAGTGTGCCGGGGCGCCGGGGGTCAGGGTGGAGGATGGCAAGGTCCTTGACAACCGATATTCAGGCCCGGTTTTAGAAGATGTGCTGAAGTCGGGGCAGCCCGTTCGGACGGTGCCCGATAGAGGTGCATACGAAGGGGTTCCCGTATCCGTCGCGCCCTTAATGGGCCGCGAAGGCGAGATAATCGCCGCTGTCGGCGTCGTAGACGTGATGGGCACGGTGGACATTCCCGCGGTCTTTGGGGCATACTCGGAGGTGCTAAAGCAGGTATCCGAAGAAAGATGAACGTCCGCCCCGGGATCGAGAAGGACCTGCCCGCCGTATCTGCGATCGAGAAGGTCTGCTTCCCGCCGGAGGTGGCCTTCTCTGAGCAGGCGCTGGAGCATCTGTTGAGGCACGCCATCACCTTGGTGGCGGTGGACCGGGAAGTGGTGGGCTTCGTGGCGGGGGTGGGCTTCGGAAAGACCGGAAAGGCGATCACCCTGGATGTGCACCCTCGTTGTCGCAGGATAGGCATCGGCGGCATGCTCATGGAGGCTCTGGAAGACGAGTTCGCGGCCCTGGGCGCGAAGGTCTCTCTGCTGGAGGTATCGAGCACTAACCAGGCTGCTTTGGCTCTTTATTTTGCGTTGGGTTATCGGTACGTGGCCATTTTGGAGAGCTATTACGGGCCTGGAAGGGATGCCGTATCGATGCAGAAGTGTCTGGTGTCGCTTCTTTGATGTTTTCCAACACCGTCAAACAAGACTCACAGATCGCCCCAACTCCGGCGTATGCTCCTTGCCGCGAGCATCGCCGTCGAGAAGGCTGCCTGCAGGTTATAGCCACCTGTATCACCGTCCACGTCCAAGACCTCGCCCACGAAGTAAAGGCCCGAGACCAGCTTGGACGCCATCGTCTTCGGGTAGACCGAACGAAGGTCCACCCCGCCTCTGGTGACCATGGCGACGTCGAAGCAGCCGAGCTCCGATACGACCGTGGGAAAGGCGGTCAGGTTATCGACCAGGGATATGCGCATACTCCTGGTCAGATGGGCACACCGTAGGTCAGTGGGGATTCCCAAAAGCTCAAGGATCTTCGTCGTCAACCTGGTGGGAAGAGCTAAATCTCTGAGCACGGATCGCAATCTTCTAGTGCCGCCTTCCCGGGCCCAGTCCAGGAGTCGTCCCTCCAGAGCCTCCCGCTCCTTGGCCGGCACGAAAGAGAGCTTCAGGACATCTCCGGCCCTAATATGCCTAGACAGATCGAGGATCCCAGGCCCGGAAAGCCCCTGATGGGTGAAGAGAACGTCGCCCTGCACGACACTTATCTTCTTCTTCCGAAAAAGAGAGACTTCCATATCTGAGAAGGTGATCCCGGCCAGCCCTGAGAATGGATGATCCTTTATGCGAACCGGTGTGAGGGCGGGCACAACATCGGTTACGCCGTGTCCCAGACTTCTTGCAAACCTATAGCCGTCGCCGGTCGAGCCCGTGGCGGGATACGAGCGCCCGCCCGTGGCGATGACCAAAAGATCAGATCGAAATGTGCAACCCTCGGCCGTCACCCCGAACCCGTCTTCGTTCCCGGTAAGCGAGCTTACCCTCTGGCCGCACCTCAGCTGGACGTTCCCAGAACCGCACTCCCTGATCAAGACGGCCAGCACGTCCTCAGATCTCATCGTCTCGGGAAAGACCTTGCCACTCTCGACCCTGGTCATGGCCAGCTCCCTTGCCTCGAAGAAGGAGATCAGATCGCGGTTTGTGAAGCCGAGAATCGCCGGGCGAATGAACCTGCCGTGATCGCCATAGTGATCGAGGAAGGCTTGCATGTCTCCATCGTGGGTTATATTGCAGTGGCCGGAACCAGAGACCAGCAGCTTCCTTCCCGGAGATCGCTTCTTCTCAAGAACGAGGATCTTTCTGCCCTTCTCGTAAGCGTTTATAGCGCAGAAGAGCCCAGCAGGGCCCGCACCGACGATTATCAGATCGTACTCTTCATCGAACGTCGCCACATGGATCTCCTGATCACTACGCCTCCTGGATGGATGAAAAAGTTAACTACAGAACCTCCCTACCACAAGATATATTGGTATTCAAAATACTTAAGATAATATGAAACAGGGGGTCTTCTCCATCCTGATCTTCGCCCTGGTATGCGTCTATCCGGCGCTGGGTGAGGTGGGTTCGGCAAGCTGCAACCTTGGCGAAGCTCTCGATCTTTACTTCAGCGAGTCTTATGAGCTCGCTCTCGACGTCCTCGACGAGACGTTAGACGAGTGTCCCAATTCGTCCGATGCCTGGAACCTCAAAGGTTGCGTTCTCTACCAGCTGGGCCGATACGAAGATGCCGTCGTCTCCTATGACCGGGCTTTGAAGCTCGCCCCGTCTTATGCAAACGCCTGGTACAACAAGGGCAGCGCTCTCGATCGATTAGATGAGCACGAAGACGCGATCGGATGTTACGACCACGTCATCGAGATCGATCCCTCAGACGAGGGGGCCTGGAACGGCAAAGGTCAATCTCTTGGCGATCTGGGCCGG
This sequence comes from uncultured Methanotrichaceae archaeon, assembly GCA_964416865.1. GTDB lineage: Archaea > Halobacteriota > Methanosarcinia > Methanotrichales > Methanotrichaceae > UBA204. The sequence goes on along the minus strand of CAYQFP010000002.1, from coordinate 6,953 downwards.
GATGAAGAGGCCATCGAGTGTTACGACCGGGCCCTGGATCTCGATCCTTCGGATGCAGATGCCTGGAACAACAAAGGCAACACCCTCTATGCCCTCGGTCGGTACGGAGAAGCGGTTGACTGCTACGACCGGGCCCTGGATCTCGATCCTTCGGATGCAGATGTCTGGTACAACAAAGGCACCGCTCTCCGAAGTATGAATAGGCACGAAGAGGCGGTCGAATGCTATGATCGTGCCGTTAGGATCGACCCATTCGATGGAGATGGCTGGTTCAATAAAGGTTTTGCACTCTCTGATCTGGGCCGATATGAGGAAGCGGTAGCTTCTTACAACCGATCCCTGGAACTCGCCCCATCTCGTGGAGACGCATGGAACAAAAAAAGTGCTGCCCTCTACGAACTGGGTCGATACGAAGAGGCGGTCGTCTCTTATGACCAAGCCCTGGATCTCGGTCCTTCAAACGCAGATGCCTGGTACAAGAAAGGCTCTGCTCTTCGCAACTTGAAAAAGTACAAAGAATCGGTCGAGTGCTACGACCAGGTCATCGAAATCGATCCATCTTATGTCGGCGTATGGCGCAGCAAAGGTCTTGCTCTCAGCGGCCTGGGCAGGTACCAGGAAGCTGCCGAGTGCTACGACCAGGTTATGGAGTTCGATCCTTCGGATGCAGGTGCCTGGAACGAGATGGGTCGTTCTCTCTACGACTTGGGCAGGTACGAGGAGGCCGTGTGCAGCTATAACCGGGCCCTGGAGCTCGAGCCTTCGAACGTGGCGATCTGGTGTGACAAATGCATAGCCCTCGACGATCTGGGCCGGTACCAAGAAGCTGTCGAGTGCTATGACCAGGCCATCATACACGATCCGTCGAATCTAACCGCATGGGGCAACAAAGGCGACGATTTCTATAAGCTGGGTCGGTACCAGGATGCAGTCAACTGTTACAATAAAGTCGTAACGTTCGATTCGGTATGACGCCATAGACGTCGTCCTCTTCTCTCGACCATCTACTAGATCTCTTAATCGGTAGCAAACACGTGGCTTTCGTTCACCCCAGTCTCGTCGTGTTGCCCTCTCGCGTTCATCTCCGAGCCGATACGTCTGGTGCTCTGGCCCGTGCAAGACGAGCCCAGAAATGCAAAGAGATTTATGTAATGTATATGTAGCTACAGAGGGCACCTAAACCACTATCGTGGGACTTCACTATGCAGGAACTACCCGAAACATGAAGCATACTGTAACCAAACATGGAATATAACCGCCGATTAAGAAGAGGGGACATATAGTCGAGAACCAATTAGATGATACTCTTACGAGTTAGAGATTTGTCTGAAAGGTATCGTTAAACACTATAAATGGTTAAGTGCTTAGCGTTCTTCTGCACCCTTCGCGGTTATTTTACTTGCCATAAAGTACAGGATCGCAATCGGGTGACCAATCGACATATCTGAGTAGTTAAATGTAAATAAGGAATAATTGGGTGATTTTTCGCTATGGGGTTTTAACTGGAGAAATTAATATGGTTGAAGGAAATATGCCAAAAGATATAATGCATCTAGGCCCGGTGGACGTCAAAGACGTCACAGCAAACCCGGCACCGCTCGGTCTAATGGGCTTCGGCATGACCACCGTTCTATTGAACATGCACAATGCAGGCTGGTTTGGACTGGGCTCTATGATACTGGCGATATACGGTGCTATGGCTCAGGTGCTGAACGAGGTATACGGAAGGGTAGTGTGGCCGCTAGGACCTGTCAAGTAGGTCGGATTCAGAGATGAAGCGAGTTAAATCGAACCTACTCGTCAACATTCTCTCTTTTTTTGCTTTCCTGATCTCCACGATCACAGGCCTGGTTTTGTGGCAGGTCCTACCAGGAGGATATGGCTTTCGAGGTGGACGAAGCCCTCTGTCCGATGGGATCTTCTTGGGGCTGGCACGTTATGATTGGCTAGATCTACATAACCTATCTAGTATAATTTTCGTCGCTCTAGTAATGGTCCATATCGTCCTGCACCGGCGATGGATCAAGAACGCTATAGCGCGCCTCAAGCAAATGTGAGCGTAAGCGAACATTTACTTGCAGTATCTAAGAGAAATCACCGCCCATCTCTCTAACGGTTCTTCTCCTTTGCGAGATAACTTCTGGCGAATTCCGTGTTTACTCCCACAACTTCCTCGTTGAAGCCTTTCAGGTCATCGGGTACTGGACCGAGAGCGTCTCCCTTCTCCTGGGTGTCGATCACGGAACCAGGGGGCACGAAGCTGCCTGACTTCAGGTTGACACCGATGACCAGGGCACCATGGCCTACGAAACATCTTGTTCCCAGATCACAGGCGTGAACTACGGCGTTGAAGCCGACGAAGCTATCGTCTGCGATCTTCATGGGACCGTGTACCACGGCTCCATGAGCTACACTGACTCGGCGACCCAGCTTGATGGAGCTACCTTCCAGGCCGTGGAAGACCACACCATCCTGAACGTTGCACTCGTCGCCGATTATTATCGGCGTCGCCTCGTCAGCCCTCAGGGAGGCGGCTGGCGCTACGTAGACCCTCTCGCCGATCCTGACATCTCCTATGACCGTGGCCGACTCGTCTATATAGGCGGTATCTGCTATTTTAGGCGTCGATTCTACGCTGTTCCACGAAGTTGGGGGGTTGCTTCTGATCATAACATCTCACCAGATACTAACCAACTTTCCTACCTAAAAGAGGTTATCATCGAAGATTGTGAAGATCTAATGCCCTTTAAATACTGCAGTCGGTGAATCTTGGTTCTTGAGGGGTTTTTTCGAAATCCGCTTCAATATTTTTGGCTATGACCGTCCGCACGACATGAGTATATGATAATATTTTAATTGCGTTTATGCGGTGCACCCTCCCTAAAATAAGTATTGATAACCGCAGGGGCATCTCGTATCTTAATATATAATGTATAATTGATATGTTTTGGCGCTAATCTTAAATAGATGAGGAGCCCCTACGAAGTAGGCTATCAAATATTTGAGGCTATATTTGTTAGGGAGGGAGTATAAAAGCTCGACTGTGAATCTAATTATTAGTTGATGTGTGGATTGTATTGAATTGGAAGAAAATCATGTTACTGATACTATGAGGTGTTAAACTTATGAGTGACAGTGATAGTATACTTGGTATGGAGCTCGAGAAGGGGCGATGGGTGCTTGTTTTCTGCGGTATGATAATCAACTTGTGCCTGGGCAGCATCTACTCGTGGAGCATCTTCGTTGGGCCACTGTTGGATCTCTTCAATACTGATCTTGGTTTGAACGTCGGCAGGACTGCGGTCCTTATGCCGTTCACGGTATTTCTGGTCGTCTTCGCCATCGCCATGGTTCTGACAGGTCCATACATCGAGAAGTACGGACCACGTAAGGTAACCCTGGTTGGTGGAATACTTACAGGTTTGGGATGGTTCTTGGCATCCACGGTGACGCAGTTCTCCAACCCTGTGAACATGCTGTATTTGATGTACGGCGTCGTCGGCGGAATGGGAGTTGGAATAGCCTATGGATGTCCTGTTGCCGTTGCTGCCAGATGGTTCCCTGACAAGCGTGGAACTGCAGTGGGCTTTACTGTATTAGGATTTGGTTTTTCGGCTGTATTCACTGCTGCACTGGCCAATTACTTCATCACGAGCACTGGAGTGATGAACACTTTCCGACTCTTCGGCATTGGTTTCCTGATACTGATCGTGATACTGTCCATGCCGCTGGTCTTCCCACCGGCCGGGTGGGCTCCCAAGGGATGGACTCCGCCTGCACCCACTGCTGGCGCTCACGTGACTGTCGATTTCAAGCGCGGACAGATGTTGAAGGCGCCCGCGTTCTATGGTCTATGGCTCTGCTATACCATCGGATGTATCGCAGGACTTATGGCCATCTCCATATCCAAGCCTGTGGCCGTGGAGATGGTACATGTAGAGGCCGGGCTGGCGACTATGCTGGTCTCCTTCTTCGCCATATTCAACGGGTTCGGTAGACCCATCTTCGGAACACTGACGGACAAGCTACATCCCAGAAACACAGCCATAATCTCCTTCGTGCTGATCGCGGCTGCATGTGGCTTGCTGTATATGTCCCCCACAAGCCAGCCTATATACATTCTCAGCTTCGCCCTCTTGTGGGGATGTCTGGGCGGCTGGCTGGCCATAGGCCCTACAACCACTGCGACGTTCTTCGGTACAGCGGATTACGCACGTTGCTACGGAGTGGTCTTTACGGCGTACGGCGCTGGTGCACTTATTGGGCCAAGAATTGCAGGTTATGTCAGAGACACAACTGGTGAATTTCTTAACGTCTTGCCAGTTATAGTAGTCTTCGCGATAATCGGCATTGTCGTTGCCCTCGTGTTGCTGAAACCACCAGCTCCTCCAGAATGAAATTATAGTTGAGGCGACTCGAGGAGGTACATCCAGGACTTGGGGATCATCGGCCTTCCAATGAAAACCACACGGGCGCAGCGGGCGGCGCTGTGCCCACAAATTTTATAATAATACTATTCTACACCGACCAGTTTAAATAAAACCTGGTAGATCTTCATACGATGTTCAAGCTAGGTGAATACGATAGAGATGAGGCTGAGGATGTCGCCGGCTACCTGAGGGCGGCGGGGATCAGGGTGGAGCTGAGGCCCTATCTCTCTGTCACTACGCGCGGGACGGCGTACATGGAAGGCAGGCTCAGCGAGATCCGAGAGGAGATGGAAGATTTCGAGATCGAAGAGTATGAGCAGTATCTAGATGCGTTGAGAAAGGTGCTCGCGGCAGGTACATCCGGTGAAGAGTTCAGAGATCAGTTCTGGTCTATGCTGGATCCTGCCTGGCTGGATAAAAAAGATCAGGTGAAAGAGATCGTTGAGGGTTGGGCAGATCCTTCCAGCGAAGGGGGATGCGACGAGGAAGAGATCGAGGAAGAGATCGAGGAAGA
>CAYQFP010000002.1:0-1909 GCA_964416865.1 uncultured Methanotrichaceae archaeon | reverse complement strand
CGAGGAAGAGATCGAGGAAGAGATCGAGGAAGACGATAAGGAGTGCTATGAAGAAGATGACGATGAGCTGGTGGACGAGTTATTTAACAGTCTTCTCGCCGTCCTATTTGCCAAGAATGTTCTCCAGCTCAATGATATCGATCTCGATGAGGCAAGGCAGCTTGATGACGATCCACTGATTAGCATCCTCGTAGATCCGGATGAGTACGAGCTGGATCATCCGTTGATAAAGACCAAACTCTCCTTCGAACTTTATAAATGCTTCGATGTCTACATAGATGAGATCGATGCACCTCTGATAGATGATGTCGACGACGAATTCACGGAAGATTATTCTGAGGAGCATATGACTATCGCGGCGCTGGGGATGCTGGTTGCCAACCTCTTTGAGCCGCCGTCGGATTCGAGAAAGATGGACCTCGACGAGTTCAAGGAGATATGCATCGCTACGAATGATATGGACGACGTTGTCATGGAGATCGATGGGTACTCTGTGGCAGAGCAGATCGCCAAAGGTCTGGAGAAGAGAGGGATACTCAAGATCAAGGGCGATAAGATCAAGTGGAGAAGGTCAGGCCGGGCATGAGGATGATGCCTGCACCAAGGAGGCACGCAGGCATCGTTTGTCATAGGTTATAGTCGGGAACCAATTAGATGATATTAATTGGTTCCTCAAACTTCTGCTCGGGACCTGCCACCTGGCCACAGACCGTCGGCCACGATCTCGTCACCCTACGCAGGGTTAATTTTAAAAGTCCTCAGATCAAAACCGGCCCGGAGTTGTTATGAGATTCTCGCTCACGTCTTGGTTCGTGATCTTGCTGATCATCATCGTTGCACCGGCTCAGGCTCAGGAGGTGGTGGATTTGTATTCCGATCTTCAGTCATCTGACGTGACCGTAGAAGGTGACGTTGACGGCTACACCCTCCAGGTGGATCTGCTCTTCTCGAACAAGATCATCCAGGCCGAACATCTACTTCTGAATGGGCCCGGCGTCTGGATAGTGAGATGGGACGTTCCTGGTGCCGAAGAGGGAGCTTACAGTGCCTGTGCCAAGCTGTCGAAGGATGATGAGATCGCCTCCGAGGGGTGCTTTGACTTTTACTATGGCGCGCGCGTTCCTCTCAGGTTTGACGTGAGAGATTTTCGCGCAGATAATAGGGGCGCCCATCTCCTGATGCATTCCAGGGATCTCGCGGTGGCAGACGTCTATTACATGCTCATAAAAGATAACAAGGCCCTTTACATCTCGACGGATGAATCTCTGCCCATATCAAGTAGCGCCGTCGCCCCTACTCAGATAGACCACGACTGGAAGCAGCTCTTGGAAAATAACGAGGAGTACTTGGGGAGGGTCAAGATAATCGAGGCCCGGAACAACCAGACGAGGGCCTTCATGAACCCCTTCATCGCAAAGGATGACGCCGAGATAACAGACACCTACGAGGACGAGACCGGAGCCAGCGCCACGGTTGTGGGCAACTCCCGAGTGCCTTTCGATGGGACTCTGCGGTTCGTGTTATCCCAGAACGACAGCGTCATCACCTCGGTAGAAGAGAAGACGCCAGTCTTGTTAACCGATGACGATGAGACCGTGGAGATATCCTGGAACGATACGCTAGATCCTGGGTTATACCACCTCAAGATCCTGCTTTTGGGGAACGATGGTGATGTGATAGATTTCGAGGAGAGCATAATCGAGGCGGAGATACCGCCCAGGCCGCCTGTCGTCGAGGTGCCGAAGAACGAGGAAAGCTCGCAGACCCTCCGCGTTCTTGGCCTTCTAGGTCTGTTCGCCGCGTTCTCGATACTGGTCGTCAGAAAACGTAAGGGTTAGATTGAAAAGAAAATATTACATGACTTTCGGTGATTACCATTTTATCGACAGGTTAGATTAGACAATATACT
>CAYQFP010000001.1:30411-54342 GCA_964416865.1 uncultured Methanotrichaceae archaeon | reverse complement strand
GGAGACGGACCTGGTCTACGAGCCTGCCGAGGACACTTTTCTCCTTCTGAGGGCTGCCCTGAGAGAGGTTGGGCCCGCAGACTGTGTCTTGGAGATGGGGTGCGGCAGGGGTTTGATATCCCGCGAGCTAACTTCTAAGGCGCGCCGGGTTATTGCCACGGACATAAACCCCCATGCCCTTCGAATGGCCCGAAAGATGGGGATATGGGCGGTGCGGGCCGATCTGTTCCGGGGGATAGGGGCCCGGTTCGACCTGATACTCTTCAACCCACCTTACCTGCCCACCGAGCCCCAAGATAAGGTGGATGGATGGCTCAACCTCGCCTTCGATGGTGGCGTCTCGGGCAGGGGGACCATAAACCCGTTCCTGGAAGACTTAAGAGACCACCTGGCGCCTGGGGGCAGGGCGCTCCTCCTGGTTTCTACATTGAGCGGCCTTTCCGAGATTGAAGAGAAGGCACGAAGCGAGGGTCTGGAGGCGATGGTGGTGGCGAGGGAGAAGTACTTTTTCGAAGAGCTGGTCGTGCTCAGGCTGAGGCCTGCCGGCGCGTTCCTGTGATGGTGACGGTTTGGGCGGTATTCATATCGGTTTTCGTCCTGCCCGTTGCCAAATATCGGCTAGCTGCGGATATCCCCAGCAGACCTCCTGATTATTGATAAGTACAACACGTCCTAAACCACAATTCATAGTTTTACTAGATACGATTCCTACTTACGGCTGCTTCTTGCTGATTTATCTACTGGATTTGTCATCTAGCATCTGGTAGGTATAGATGAAGTGTGTTACGTCAAGGCACATCACGATCTTTCTTGTGCTTTGTATAGGAGCCTTCCCATGCATCTCGTCTTGTAGCGAGGATAACGAACTCTGGCTCTTCATTTCCAGCTACGAAGACATCGACATTACCGTACAGGATCTCGCCTTCTTTCTGGCAACCCATGGTTATGACGCAAGGCCTAACAGGTCTTATGTAACCGTTAAGCTCTCAGATGATGAGACATTATACCTGACGCCGAATGGAGCCGTACCACGGCTGGCGGATATATGGGTGTCGCCACCGGCGTCTTCTGGCATGGACATGGTGATCCCTGCCGGTGCCATACAAAAAGATGCAGTCTATAGCAAGACGACGAACAGAGAGTTCGTCGACGCCATCGATGAACGTCTTATTCTCCAAGTGGCTTCTCCCGTGAGGCGTTATAGCAGATCTCAAAGGCTGGCCGAGATGGGCAGAGGTCTCGGCTATAACGTGAAGTACATGTACGACCCGGATGGGGGGGATGAGCGGGGGACTATCTGGGTTATGGTGGAGGATCCAGATAATCTGAATACCTGGCTGGCGGTCGATAGCTACGATGGCGCTCTGGGCGACAACGAGTACTATGCGGCACAATACAGTTTCGAAGATATCGGGAATCTCGATTTCATAAACCCTAAGTGGAAACTGGCGTGACGAGTGCCATCTGGTTCATATACGAGAAATTATTGCTCGCACTGGGCAATTCTATTACAACACAACAACCTTATATGTTAAGAGCAATAACAGAATCATTAGGAGAGGTGTTCCGGTTATGAGATTCAGGGTAGTCAGTTCGAAAAAAGAGATCGAAGAACTCAACAGAAACGAACAGATGGTACATCTGGCCTTCAGGGCTTCGAACACGGACATATTCAAGCTCCTCCAGACCTGCCCCCGGATCAGGGCGATCCAGGTACCTTCGTCTTATCACAAGACCATGTCCCGCGCAGGTCATATGTTCCTTGAGATGCAGGGCGTGGACATAATCGAAGGCGATGTATGGGGCCACAGAAAGGATATAAACGAATATTATACGGTAGACGATAGGGCCTTCGAGAGGATAAGCGATCTCCAATCGATGGATACGGACGTTGATGATATCGCTATGAAGGTCTCGAGGGAGACGAAGCTCTCACCGGGTCTGATCAAGTACATCGTCAAGCAGCACGTCTAGAACATGATCACGCGCCTGGATCATCGCGTTCTGCATGTTCCAGGATATTGATCAGCCTGTCCAACACCTCGATGACACCCTCGCCGGTCTGGGTTGCCATAGAAAGGTCTTCGCCCGGGTATCCGGCCAGGTCTTTCTTGTTGGCCACCGCCAGTATCGGGAGGTTGAGCCAGCTCCTGATGTCTTCCAGAAGGGCGAGCTGCTCATCTAGGGGGAAGCCGCAGTACTCGCTGGGGTCGAGGATGTAGAGCACCACCCCCGGCAGATGGTGCAGTGCTGCCACGGCTTTTAGCTCGATATCGTTCCTTTGGGATAACGGCCTGTCCAGGAGCCCGGGGGTGTCTACTACCTGGTATCGTTGGTTACGGTGGCTGAAGTGGCCTACGCCTATGCCCTGGGTAGTGAAGGGATACTCGGCGATCTCGGGCCTGGCTCCGGTCACCCTGATCAAAAAGCTGGACTTTCCCACGTTTGGATATCCCGCCACGATGATCGTAGGCAGGTCTGGGTCTACGGTTGGCATCTTACGGAGCTTTTTTCTGCTATCGTTCAAGAAGATCAGATCGGGTTCGATGGTCCTAGTAATCGAGGCCATGCGACCGAAAGCGGCTCTCCTGAGCGCTGCCTTGTCTTGGCTTTTCCGCATCTTGGTGAGGTACTCTCTGGCCACGACCTTGATCTGTTTGGAGGCCCATCCCACTCTAGAGAGGTGGATCCTCATATCATCGACACCCACCTCAGCGTCTACCAGATCGTGGTAGAAAGGAGGGATTGCCTCGAAAGAGGGATACTTCCCGACCAGGTTTGCCAGGTTATCTGAGAGGACGTTCCCAGCGATCTGGAGCATCGGCTCATCTCTCTTCTTCTTCTTGCCGGCCTTCTTCTTCGCCCGCCTGAAGGCGCGATCAATCAGCTCCTGGGAGGTGGGTGCGGTTGGCAACCTCTCGAACATGATCTCCTATGAGATCCTCGAAGACAGATATACTTTGAGATTGAGCGGGATTTCATTAAATAAAGTGTTTGCGAAATAGTTATATACTATGTACTCGACGTTGTGGGGAGAGGTGACCTCTTGAAGAGGTTGGGCACCGTGCTTCATGTAGTTCAAAACAAGCTGATCGTACGTGGAGATCCCGTCAGGGCGAAGGACCCCATAAAACTCCCAAAATTCAATTCTGTCGTTGTAAACCATAAGCGGTTGCAGATTGGCCGGGTTTCTGAGATATTCGGCCCGGTGGATTATCCCTATATCGTGGTCAAGCCCTATCGAAAGATCGACGCGTCGGTTCACCTGGGAACAAAACTCTACGTCGAGGAGAGTAGATTCAGTGGAAGAGTTAGAAAAGATAAGAGAAATCGAGCGGTCCGAGAAAGAGAAAATCCAGGAGCGGATAAAGCTCAAGCGCGAGAAGGAGAGAAGCGACGAGTTTGAGGAGGTCATCGTGGAATGCCCCGAGTGTGGGAGCCACACCCTGGTTCATGACTATGAGAGGGCCGAGCTGGTATGTAACGAGTGCGGCCTGGTGATCGACGAAAACATCATCGATCAGGGTCCCGAATGGCGCGCATTCGACCATGACCAGCGGATGAAGAGGTCAAGGGTGGGCGCTCCCATGACCTATACCATCCACGACAAGGGCCTTAGTACCATGATCGACTGGAGAAATAGAGACTCCTACGGCAAGACCATATCCTCCAAGAACAGGGCCCAGCTCTATCGTCTTCGAAAGTGGCAGCGAAGGATCCGGGTGAGCAACGCCACGGAGAGAAACCTGGCCTTTGCCTTGTCGGAACTAGACCGTATGGCATCGGCTCTGGGTCTCTCCCGAAACGTCAGAGAGACCGCGGCCGTGGTCTACCGGAAGGCTGTGGACAAGAACCTGATCAGGGGCAGGAGTATCGAGGGCGTGGCCGCCGCTGCCCTATACGCGGCCTGCCGGCAGTGTAACGTGCCTCGCACCCTAGACGAGATAGCCGAGGTTTCCAGGGTCAGCAGGAAGGAAATCGGGAGAACCTATCGTTTCGTATCCAGGGAGCTGTCACTGAAGCTCATGCCCACCAGCCCCATAGACTACATACCTCGGTTCTGTTCAGGTCTCAGTCTGAAGGGCGAGGTTCAGGGTAAGGGTATAGAGATCTTGCGCCAGGCGGCGGAGAAAGAGCTTACCAGCGGCAGAGGACCCACCGGCGTGGCAGCAGCGGCGATCTATATCGCCTCCATCCTCTGCAACGACCGGCGCACCCAGCGAGAAGTGGCCGACGTTGCAGGGGTTACGGAGGTCACCATACGCAACCGGTACAAAGAGCTGGCAGAAGAACTGGGCATCGAGATCATCCTATAACATCGCCTGTTTGATCTCACCGACGGCCTCTGCCAGGGCCGTCCTTCTTTTCATCTCCCCGGAGAGCCGTTTTGAGGCCATCATCTTGGAATAGGTATCCTCGATCCATCCTACTCCTGGATATTTGACATCCATGAGGATCAGACCCTCGGGCGGCGCTGCCGTCACACCCCGGTTCAGTTGAGGATCTAGAAGGTCTTCGATCCACTCCACGTCCCTCTCCCCCGATCCGATCGTCTCCAGGGCGCTGACCACTCTTCTCACCATATTCCACAGGAACGCCTCGGCTCTGAGGTCGAAGACGACGATGTCACCCCGCGTTTTTATCTCCAGCCCCATCAGGTTCCTGACAGTACCTCGCTTCTTTTCCGCGGAGAAGTTCCGAAAGTCATGCACTCCCACCAGTTTTCGGGCAGCCGCCCTCATCCGGTCCGGGTCCAGTCCTCTTCCATATAGGACATACCTGTACTCTCGCCAGAGGGCGCCATGCCTGGAGCTGAAGCTCTCCGGCACAGGAGCCCAGGCCCAGGTCCATACGTCCCAGGGTAGCCTGCTGTTGATCACCCGGGGGACTGCCAGCTTCTTCTTCGCCGGATCGACGGGGAACGATATCACCTGGCCCAGGGCGTTGACCCCCCGGTCCGTCCTCCCTGCGTAGCAGAACTCCTCTTTGATCAGGCCTAGGCTCTCCAGCGCCTCTCTCACCGTGGCCTCTACAGTCGACAAGCCTGGCTGGCGCTGAAACCCATGATATCTGCCGCCTAGGTATCCCAGCCGGAGTGCGATCCTCATGGTTTCCTTCAGGCTGGTTTAGAAGTCTCTGGGGTCGGTTATTTCTCCGGTTACGGCTCCGGCTGCAGCGGTCGCCGGGGAGCAGAGATATACGAAGGAGTCCGGACTGCCTTGGCGCCCACGGAAGTTTCTGTTGGATGTGGAGAGACCGACCTCACCAGGGCCCAAGAGCCCGAAGCTTCCTCCCATGCAAGGACCGCAACAGGGCGATTCCACGATGGCGCCAGACTCCATGAATCGCTCGACGAGGCCAGCCCGGAGCGTCTTCATGTACTCGGTTCTGCTGGCCGGGATCACGATCATCCTCACCCCCTTGGCCAGAGGCTCATCTTTCATGATCTCGCAGGCCAGCTCGAGGTCCTCGAATCTGCCGTTGGTGCAGGAACCCAGGAAGACCTGGTCGATCTTCGTCCCAGCCAGGTCACCCACCGGTCTGACGTTGTCCACGTTGTGAGGCACCGCCACCTGGGGTTCCAGGTCGTCCACGTCCCAGATCCGCTCATCTAACCGGGCGTCCTCGTCACCATGAATAACGGCGTCTTCGTCGAGGTCATCGACCCGTTCCCGTAAGTAGGCAAGGGCTATATCGTCTGGATCTATCAGTCCCGTCTTGCCCCCCATCTCGATGGCCATGTTTGTCATGGTCATCCTCTCCGGCATTTTCATCTTGGATACCGCAGACCCGGCAAACTCACACGCCATGTAGGTGGCGCCGTCGGCACCGATGTCCCCGATAATCTTCAGCACCAGGTCTTTGGAGGTGACCCGGTCAGGGAGTCGCCCCTCTGCCATGAGCCGCAACGTCTGAGGAACCATGAACCACAGCTTGCCCGTGGCGAAGACCGAAGCCATGTCCGTGCTTCCGATGCCCGTAGAAAAAGCACCCAGCGCACCGTAGGTACAGGTGTGGGAGTCGGAGCCCACGACCAACTTGCCAGGAAGGGCATGCCCCTTCTCCGGCATTACCTGGTGGCATACCCCCTCGAAGACGTCGTAGTTGAAGATGCCCTGCTCCCGGCCAAATTTCCGGAGAAGGATGTGATTTTTGGCAGCGTTCAGGCTATCTGCAGGAACCTGATGATCGAAGAGCATCACTATCTTGGAAGGGTCCCAGACATTGGCATCCTCGCCTGCTATCTCGTGAAACCCCTTCACCGCCAGAGGGCCGGTGATGTCGTGGACCATGGCCTTATCGATATCGGCCATCACGAAATTGCCGGCCCGAACTTCTTTATTCGAAGCTCTGGAAAAGATCTTTTCGGATAGGGTTTGACCAGCCATGGTCTGACCATCTTTGCCAACATAAATAAACTTCACGTGCCGTTGGCAGGGCATTATTGGAATCTGCGAAAAGATATTATTTCTCTTGTCGATCCCGGCAAACCGATATCCCGTGGCAGGTACCCGTATCCGGTTACCGTAATCGGCAAACTTACTTAACCCAGGAGGCAGCAGAGAGTAGCAAAATGATCGAATGGACCACCGACTTCACGGCTTCCTTCCACAACTATCTCTCTCGTGGCTGTAGGATCTGCCACCAGGGTGCTTCTCTGGTATTGTTCGTGACCGGTCACTGCAAGCGGGGTTGCTTCTACTGTCCTCTCTCCGCGGCTCGGCGAGGCAAAGATCATATCTTCGCCAACGAGCGCCGGGTGGAGGGCGTGGAAGATATACTGGACGAGGCTCATGCCATCGGCGCCCTGGGCACGGGGATAACCGGCGGCGAGCCTCTGCTGGAGCTGGACCTCGTGGTACGGTACCTGAAGAGCCTGAAAAAAGAGTTCGGTGAAGAGCATCACGTCCACCTGTACACCGGATCTCTGCCAGGATCTTCTGTCATGAATAAGCTGCGCCAGGCAGGCTTGGACGAGATACGCTTCCATCCCCCGGTATCGGATTGGGCACGTCCTCATCGGCTGGTGGATACCCTGAAAGATGCGAAGTCGATGGGCCTGGCAGCAGGGGTCGAGATCCCCGCGCTGGAGCCCGCGCCCCTCGTGGTGGAAGCCGTGAAGAGGGCAGACGCTTTCCTGAACTTGAACGAGCTGGAGTTCTCTGAGACGAACCGTCTCGGACTGGAAGAGCAAGGTTTTATATCCAAAGGGTTTGACTGCGGTGCTATAGGGTGCGAAGAGATGGCCAGAGAGCATTTCATGATCGACGGTCTTCGGGTCCATTATTGTTCCTCCCGGTTCAAGGATGCCGTCCAGCTCCGGGAACGGCTGAAGCGCCGGGCAGAACGAACCTCTCGTCCATTCGATCTTCCCACCGCAGACGGGACTCTGATATATGGGACCGTAACCTGTGATGATCTGGGGTTGGCCCTGAATATGTTGAAGAACCTGGGCGTCCCCCCGGAGATGTACTCCCTGACAGACGATCGGTTGGAGATCGCAGGCTGGATTTTGGAGTCGATCTCCGAGGATATGAAGGCGACGGGATCTATCTTGGCCCTCGAAGAGCGTTACCCCATCGAGGGTGGACCCGTGGTGGAGAGAATACCTTTATAAATCCATAGCTGCAAACGGAAGGATGGTGAGCTTACTGGATGGAGGCTAGCGCAGGAGAACAGGTCCAGGAGCGTCTGAGGAATTACCTCAAACGCGATGGGATGGGCATTAGAAAAGCGGTTTTGACGCTATTTTTGAACGACAAATCCTTCACTACAGAGGATGTTTACACCTATCTGGATAAGGAAGGCTTCGACGTGAGCTATCGTGGGGTTTCTGCGATGGTAGGATTGATGAACACCAGGCTTGGCATCCTGAGCATCGACGTTTCGGGTGATCACAACGTCTATTCTCTCAAACCCGGCCACCGGGATATCGTGGGTTTGGTTTTGGCATCTTATTAGTCTCGTCCTCTGACATAGGTCTGGTCGAATACGTATTTTTTGTTATGGTATATAATGTAAAACATTGTATACCCAATCAGGTAATGGCAGCACACCAAAAGGATCTTGAGATCCCGATGTCGTGGCGGTCATTATCCCACAACTCTTTAATACGCCCTGCCTTTACATTGTATTTGTGGAAGAGAAATCATTATCTGAGATCAACAAGCGCATCCGAGAGGGCAGTGTTTGTGTAGTTACTGCGGAGGAGATGCCGGACCTGGTGGACGAGCTGGGCACAGACGGTGCCGTGCGCGAGGTGGACGTCGTCACCACAGGGACCTTTGGGGCCATGTGTTCCTCAGGCGTATTTCTCAACCTGGGACACAGCGATCCGCCCATAAAGGTATCCAGAGCTTGGCTGAACCGTGTAGAGGCTTATGGAGGCGTTGCGGCGGTCGACCTATTCCTGGGTGCCACCCAGCCTTCAGAGGACCAAGGGGATGAGTACGGCGGAGCACATGTGATCGAAGATCTGGTCGCGGGCAGAGAGGTGGAGATCAAGGCAGAGGGGTCGATCACCGACTGTTATCCGCAACTCAATCTAGAAACTGGCCTGCGGCTCGAGGACTTCAACCAGGCCACGATGGTCAACCCCAGAAACGCTTACCAGAGATACAATGCTGCCATCAACTCCTCAGAAAGAACCTTGCATACCTACATGGGAACCCTTCTTCCTCGTCATGGCAACATCAACTTCAGCGGGGCAGGAGAGCTCAATCCCATCTCCAATGATCCCAACCTTGAGTACCTAGGCATAGGTACCAGGATATTTCTTTGCGGGACCCAGGGTTACATCATCGGCACCGGAACCCAGCACGATCCTCAGGATAACTTCTCCACCTTGATGGTGACGGGCGACCTCAAGGATATGAGCAACGATTATCTCAGGGCGGCCACCTTCCAGGACTACGGTCCCTCGCTCTATGTGGGTCTGGGTGTCCCCATCCCGGTATTGAACGAGAGGATCGCCGGGAATACTGCGGTCAGAGACCGAGACATCTCCACCGATATCCTGGACTACGGGGTGCCCCGACGATCCCGGCCGGTGGTCAAGACCGTGAGCTACGAAGACCTCTACACCGGGTTTGTGGATATCGGGGGCAAGGTGGTGAAGGCGTCACCCCTCTCCAGTCGTTATGTGGCTCGGCAGGTGGCCGATGCCCTTCGCGATCTGATCTTGAAGGGCGAGTTCTTCCTATCTGCTCCGGTGGAACAGCTTTCCCTCACCGGCAAGAACGATCCCATGAGACAGACCAGGGAGTTTCCCTTGGTGGGAGACGTGATGAGCCGCGACGTGGTGACCGTGCATGAAGACATCAGCATAAGCGAGGTGGCACGAATAATAGTCGGTGGCACCTACGACCACCTGCCGGTGGTATCTGAAAGCGAGAAGCTGATGGGGATCGTGACCGCCTGGGACATATCAAAGGCGGTGGCCAACGGCAAGACATCCCAGATCTCGGAGATAATGACTCGAAGGGTATTCGTGGCCAGCCCCGATGAGCCCTTGGAGCTGGCGGCCAGAAAGCTGGACCACCACAAGATATCTGCGCTGCCTGTTGTAGACAAAGACAACCATGTCATGGGAATGATCAGCAGCGACGATATGAGCAGGCTCTTCAGCAGGAGGCGGTCGAGTTGAAACTGATGCTTCACGTGGAACCCGAGATCGTGCGCCAGCCCTTGGTATCGTCGGTAATACTGGAGACGGACGCTCTCGTCAACATAGAACGGGCCAAGGTTGATGCGGTTTCCGGCGAGATCGTGATCGACGTTTCGTCTGATAAGTGCATGGAGGTGAAGAAGGCCTTCGAGAATAGAGGCGTCAAGGTCGTTCTCTTGGAGGTGCCGGTGTTCAGAGACGAGATGGAGTGTATACATTGCGGTGCCTGTATATCCATATGCCCCACCGGGACCTTCCGGTTCGAGGACTTCAAGGTGATAGAGGACGTTGGAAAGTGCATCCAGTGCGGTGCGTGCATCGAGGCTTGCCCCCAGCGCGCCCTGAGGCTGGTTCTGAAGTAGAAGGGGTTAACCCGTATGAAGAAATTGATTCAGATACGCATCGTCCACACCCCATCTGACATGGGATCTATGAAAGAAGGGCTGGAAAAAGAGAGCATGGAGAAGGTCGGAAGGCAGAGATGGGACGAAAATCAGAGGAAGATTGCTAAGTTCTGGGATGAGGTTGAAAGCGAGCTAGATGGTCTGAACCTGGACTACAACAAAGTCAGAATATATCAGGATGGCCTGCCCTGTGGTGGCGAGCTCGGTGAGAGAATCGTCAGAGAAACTGCAGATAAAGGTAGCCGCAACTACCAGATCATTGGGAAGTTGATGGGGTGGGGCGCTATTATCGAAGCGACCGAGAGCCCCGAGCTGTTACTGAAAGAGTTCGAATATATCAAAGCTATGGTAAATGCGGCTACAGAAAAAGAAAAGATAGATGCAGCGCTCCGATACGACCGGATGAAAGACAAACTCATTGAGTCGCGCGATACATTCATCGCCAAGGCAATTGGAGCTACGTTAAAAGATGGTGAGATCGGACTTCTGTTCATCGGCGCCGCTCACAATGTCCTGCCCAAGCTGCCGGATGACATCGAAGCGATGAGTCTGGACTAGTCCAGGATCCACGTTCCGCACTGGTTATATCCACAAGATGGTTCCTGATATCTATCGGCCAGAGTTTGAATGACGCTAATTTTTGAGCATCCTGTCGGATATACCTTATCGGAGACGGTCAAAGCGATATTTATTAATACAGATGGAACGACATGTACACATAAGATGAGAGTCAAGGTAGAGATAAGAGGCAGCAAGGTCCACGATGTGGGATGTCGGGTATTTCTGCTGGATAAGGCGCTGGGACTTGGAATCGACAAATTTGCAGCGTACAACAGAACCGATAACAAAGGTCAGGTCGTTCTCGCTTTTATTGAGGGGGACGAAGATCAGATCGCCGAGTTTCGGGAGTTTGTCGAGAGGAACAGGCCTGCGGATGCAGAGGTTTCCGACATAACCTTCGACGGATATGAAGGCCAGATAAGGGATATCATGGATTTTGCCAACAGAACCCAGATCCAACAGCTCAATAAGGGTATACCTGCGCTGTTGCGAATTGAGCAGCTCCAGGTTCGGATGTTGGACAAGCAGGATCAAACGTTGGATAGGCAGGACCAAATGTTGGATAGGCAGGACCAGATGTTGGATAAGCAGGACCAGATGTTGGATACGCTGGACAAGACCCGGGAAGATATCGTCGGCGAGATAAGGGAGTCAAAGGAATGCATCACCAACGAAATAAAGGAATCAACTGAAACCATCGTTGGGGAGCTGAAGGCGGGTCGGGAGGAGAGCGCTGTTGACATAAAGGATTTGCGCGTGGATATTAGATCTTACATGGAAGAGAAGATCGGGCACATGGAAGATGATATAGCGCAAATAAAAGCGAAGATAGGAATATAAATTTCAAAATATCAAAAGTGGTAGTACATAAAGTATGACTTTATGTGTTCGTTGCTCCAAGATCCTCGATTTGCCAACGCCGCCTTTCCTCCAAAAAAGATGAGTTTTGAGCTCTCAAAAAAGCCGAGTTGCATATTCCTCAGGCAATAAGTACTTTTTCGAAATTCGATCGCCTTTCCATCTCCGTCTTTATATCGTAAAGAGTCTCCTCTTTACCACTGAAGTGTGCGACTTCATCACCATACGCTACTGCGAGGATCTTCTCGTTCTCTCTGTTTATACCAAGCCCGCCGCCCTGTATAGTGGTGCCGGTAACATTACCGATTGGCATCTCAAATATTTTTTGATCATCCTGTTTATATGTCCAGTACAATCTTCTGTTTGTGATGCAGAGACTTCCCGGTCTCCAGGTCTCGCCGAGAATGCCTTGCGCCGGAAAGAGATACCATAACCTTTTCTCCAGAATGATCTCCTCCCCTTCGGGTAAGAGTGCATACTCGCATGGAATTGAGAGATTCATTTCGAGCGGTCTTCCAGCTGCCCCCTCGAGTGCCTCTTTTAGTTCGGTCGTGTTGGACACGTGGATTCGAGCAACCTCTCCGCAATCGAACTGTAGGTGAACTTCTTCGCGCATTTTCTTGAAATGGAGTTCCCTGTTGACCATGACGCCCTCTATATTCTCCAGATGAACCTCAAAGAGGGTCTCAGCAGGCTCCGCCCTCCATAAGATAAGCCTTCTGTCGGTGAGGTACCAGAAACCCGGCCTCCAGGTGGAAATGATTCCCTGGCTGTACCAGAGAGACCCAAAGGTTTTGAGGAGGAGCTCCTCACCTTCCGCAAGTGGTGACCTCTTATCTGCGTACTCTCTGGTATACCATTCCCTTGTGCTCTGGTCCCATGCCTCCATCATGCCGTAGTCGAGCATCGTCTCTATGCTGGCAAGGGCCGCCTTGAGGCTTACTCCAAGCAGTGGAACTCCTGCCACGGAGATGATCAGATCCGCGTTCAATATCAGACCCTTGTTCACGAGTCTATCCAGCAGATCTACAAGACCATTCTCCCGTTCAGGTTCCATATTCAAGCCTCCTTTAGACGGATGAAGCTGAAGGGGGCCCAGGGACCCGTAAACCGAACCGCAAACCCCTCTCGATGGTTTATCTCGTCCAGTACCCTGCCCAGCTTCCCGACATTATTATCCTGCACCAGACAGGAGAGCGCCACCACCAGCATCTTGTCCTTATATTTCTCCGGCACCTGCGAAGGCTTTCCCTCAACCTTCGTCTCCCACACATGTTTTCTTATCTTGGTCCCGAAATCCCCGGCGAGCCTGGATATCTCACCTGAAACGCCGTCCTTTATCTTCAGCTCAAGCTTTCGCTGAAGCAGGTAAGCAACACCCTTCGGCATCTTCTCGATCTTTTTTTTCAGGATCGCTATCTCCTGATCACCGCTCACGATCATCTCCGCAAGCTTCTCCTGATCACAGAAGATCTGCACAGAGTACTCTGCCTTACCTTCGACCCTATCGAGATCTCCTTTGAAGAGGTTGTAATTCGTGTCCAGCCACTCTTTGACCGTGTTATCATCGCCTCTGACAATGACATCAAAGGAGAAGGGCAAAACCGTGCCGAATTTCTTTGTTGCCTGGTCAATTACGTAACCATGCGCCAAGATCCATTCCTTTACCTTCTCATCGTCTTTTGTATCGTAAGGTCTGGCCTTGCAGGAATGTGCAACTGCAGCGATATCCTTGTGAGGTATTGTATAGACATCGCTGTCATCTATCCCTATATCGCCGAAGCTCAACTCTGCACCGCTATTGATGATGGAGTAAAGATATCTGCCTTCTTCGGTCTGCTCCGCCGAGACTTCCTGCATTTTACTTATACTCCTCAGTCCATCTCTCTGGGTTCACGAATTTATCTATCACATCGTCCGCCACCTGGTCGAGGCCGTCCCGGACAGATTTCACAGCATCCTCCAGGTCATTGTCTCTCTTTATGTTATCGAGTGCCACATTCAGGTCGTACAGCGATTCTCCGAGCCTCTCTATCTCTTCATCGTTCAGCCTTCCACCCTCGATCCTTCGCAGAGCCTGTCTTTCAAGCAGCTCCTGAATGATCTCCACAAGAGCCACCACCAACCCCAGCAGTCCCTGCTTAAGATTGTCCTCATCGACATCGATTGCCATTAGCTTCCTTTTTCGATCTTTAGCTGGAGTACGCCGTGTTTATATGTCCTCTCAACGATGGATTTTGGCGTGGCAGGCAGCTCGACCGTCTTGCTCTGATCCCCAGCAGAGATCTCGAGCGCATCGTCCACCAGCTTTGTTTCTATTTCCTTTTCCTCAACACCAGGCAGCTCAGCAATTACGGAAATGTGATCTCCTTCCTCAAAGACATCGATGATGGGCTCCCTTATGGGAACCTTCTCAGGCATCTTTACTGTTACAGCTCTTGGTTTCGTTGCAGTCCTTTTGTTCCCAGGGCGCCCCACACCAGCACCAAGAGGCCTCATGGAAAATCCGTACTCTGCCTGGGGTTTGCTCTCCCAGCCCATCTCTATTCTGTGCTTTATCTCTGAATCCGTCTCTGCTATCCTCTGCTTGAACTCCGGAGATGCCTTTTCCAGGGTCTTGATGATCCCGCCCAAGCCTGGAATGAACCTGCCCACGACATCTCCCACAACGCTGGGCTCGGTCTCGGATTCACCGCCCCCAGCAGACGTTTTGCCACCCGTCTCGAGCTCATCTATCCTCTTTTCGAGCTCTTTTATCTTCTCTTCATAGTCTTTTTCGCTTTTATCATCACCCATAACCGTCACCTTTTTTCTAATTTTATTGCCAAAACCCCATTATTATATGTTGTCTCAACGTCGGTCTCCACGGCAGAGGACAATGATATACTCCGGCGATAGTCATCGACGGATATCAGCAAGAGCTTGTCTTTCACATCAATTCTTATATCGTCCTCGTGGGCAAGGGGTATCATCGTTATTATCTCGATGCGGTCCTTCTCGTCGAAAACGTCTGTGAGGCCGTCTCCGCCCAGGACCGTGTTTCGCGGATTCACCCACCCGCAGATGGGGCAGCCTACGCCGAGAAGCTGCTCTTCTCTCACGGTGTGATGACATTTGGGGCAGCGGGGGATGTATACGTATCGCCCTACCTTCGTTTTCTTCACACCGGAGGTTCTAGGACCTTTATTTGTCGGGAACTTACCCACCCGCAGATGGGGCAACCCTCTTCGATTAATAACCGTTCCTCCACTCGATTTCTGCACTCCGGACAGTATACCTTTACCTCGTCCGCCTCGCGCCATCCGACAGCGTTGAGGTTGGTTCCTGACGGGAACTCCAGACCATAGTGTGCAGCGGTCTCAAAGGATGCAATGGCAGCTCTTATCTTGATGCCCAGCAGTTCGGTGCCCGCAACCGACACCGTTATATCTGCATTGATTACCAGGCCCTTGTCCAGAATCTTCTCTACCGCATCGGCAAGGCCGCCCGTATATTCCGGCGTTAATTCTGACATATCATCGTCTCCCGTTTAGGTCTTATATTTTTTAACTCTTGCCTCCCACCTTGCCCTCATCTTCTCCCAGCCTTTACCCCACCGGGTCATCTTGGCTGAGAACTTTGCTGCCTTTATATCCATTTTCTGTCTACCTCTGAGGATTTTTGCCTGTTTCCTTCCTTCGAACTTCTTATCGGCGCCCTTTCTCTTCTGTGCAAAGTATCCTCTTCTCGCTGCGATCTTCCGCTCCAGATAGCTCTGCACTCCAATCCTACCACGCTTTCGAGACTCATATCTCCCAGTTCTGGCAGCCATCTGACGTTCATACTGTTCCTGATTCATCGGTATCGCTCCTCTTTCATGGGTCTCTGATCAGATGGTCGGGGATGAAGACCTGATCCATTCCCATGTAATTTACCACCTCGACCTTTTTTCCCTTCCACTCTGACATCCTTCTGGGTATGCTGTACCCCTCTATATTCTCAGTTATCCTATAATGCTCGAGAAAAGCAGCGAACCTATTTCTTCGGAGGCGGGATCTCCTGCTGAGTGCATTACATTCCAGTGTGCCGTCGAACTTTAGAACAAGAGGAAATGCATTGGCAATTCGTTTGCCTTCTGAAGTTTTCATATCTACTACTATTACATCGGTATCGCCATAAAATTTGGGCCGCGTTTCCCATCGATCCTCTATGGGGTGACATCCCTCAAACTCCTCTATGAAATATGATGTATCACTATAGAGAGCCACATCCTCGATTACAGCTTTCTCCACATCCATTTATTACATCTCCTCCTGCGAAGCGTCTTCATATCTCCTAACCAACACTTTTTCAACTGCAGACCTCACCACCCCAGGGTGCTGGCACCATATCTCGACCATCTTATCGCCATTTTCGCCAATTGTCCTCTCGATATCTATTCTCACATGCCGAGAGATTTGTTTGCGAATGGCTCCGATATTGGTCCTGTAAACGTTGTCTGGCATCTCACAAACCAGCACACCTTTTCTGGTCATGTAATGTCACTACTCACTTAATCATACTACGCCCGTCCTTGATCAAGGACTCTGACCAGAAGATGTTATTACAATATGGACAATAATTTATACTTGAGTTCTTCAACTCTTTGCCACAATAAGGGCACGTCCTAACGATGCCTCCTGCATACTCACTTGTCACTTCCTCCCCCCCTTGCTCTGCTTTTTCGTTCCATATGCCTCTCTCTTAGACGCTGTTTATCCTCTTCGGATTGTCTTTTCTTTTCCTCGTATCTCGCCTGAAGATCTCTTGTACCCCGGTATTCCCGGGATTTTTGTTCCTCATATCTCTCTTTCAAGAGCTGTTTATTCACCTCACATTCTTTCTTGTACTCCTCAAACTTCTCTCTGAGAATCTCCAGTCCGTCTTCCTCATATCCCGGGGCGGTAACCTGGATATGCCCCGGGCTGCGCCTTTCAATGCTGCCGCCATGATGTGCCATGCTTCCCTGCCACCACTCCTCAGCGCCCAAACGCTTCACCACCCTTTATTATATATCCTATTCAAGGACCTGAGTGAGCATCAATATCTTTATCCATAAAACTCTCTTATATATTCGGCCATTTCGTCCTGTTTTCCCTGGATTTCTGTATCCAAGTCCTGACTTTTCTGACGAATACTTGCCCGCAGATCCTTCATACGGCGAACTTTCCTGCCTTTGGCAATCTTCTTTCTTCCGTCCCATATCAGCCCTATGATTGTTCCGAGGCTCTCCTTTGCATCCTCCTCGCTCATATCATCCACAGCTTCTAACAGTTCTGCCAGTTCTGCCTCACTTGTTACCTGAGCATCGAGAGGAGTCCGTTTTTTATTGGAGGTAATGGACTCCTCCCTCCTGCGTATTGCTGCCGGTCTCAAAATAACCATACAGTTCCCCCGCGATGAGCTATTAATAGCCCTTCTCTGGCCCCTCCATTCTCCTTCTAACTCTCAGAATATCCTGCTGAAATTGTTTTGCATAACTGTCCATGTCTGATCTTAATTCAGCAGAATCACGGTGGTGGCCGCCCATACCGGCATCGACACTTCTCTGCCACCATTCTTTCCTCTTCGGCGGCAATTCGTCCTCCACTTCAGGTATTGCATACTCCTCGCCCAGAACGTCTGCGATCGCCATCTTTGCGGCCTCCGGCTGTCTACACCGCAATAATACGATCTTCTTTCCATCTTCGTCCCTTGCTCTCTCTACATCTATGATGACCTTCCTGGGCAGATTCTTGCGTAAATCGCCTGCGATCTTGGTATAGGTGGATGCGTCCAGAACTCTAACTACCGGAAGTCTTGGCTTCACGCACTACCTCCTGTATCAGTCTCTGTCTTTCGGACTGGTCTTTTAATCCCCTGGTTTTGGCCGACAGCACATTCATACACAACGTTTCAAAGTTCATTCCATCGCTGGCGCTGTCCAACAGACACACTCCCCGTGCGATCATGATAGCTGCTCTTGTTCCGGGGTGCTGCTCCTCTGATAGCCGGTCTCTTACACCTCTGACAACTCTCACTATCTTCTTCGCACCGTCTGTTGATATGCCCGTATGCGCTTTAACGATCTCCACCTCGGTATCGAAGTTATAGAAGCCCACGTGTATGGCTCCCATTCTATCGAGTAAGGCATCTTGCGGCTGGAAAACTCCGGCATATTCTATTGAGTTACTGGTCAGTATCGCCTTAAAATCCGGATGTACTTCGACGTACCGTTCCTCTCCCGATTTAGTCGGGATCTCAAGTACCCCTTCCTCGAGAACGGAGAGAAGGACGTTGTTGGTCTCTGCTCTGGTTCTGGAGAACTCGTTGTAGATGAAGGTATACCCGTATTTACACGCGAGCGTTAGCGAATTATCGACCCAGCCTGGTTGAACCACCTTCCTGCTCTTAAGGACGTTGTGGACAAAGTTATCATAATATTGTTCTTCAAAGTATTGTGTATAATTGCCCACCAGATCTGACGTCGTCATTTGCGCATCGCCATTTAACCATACAGCAGGCTGATCGAATCTCGCTGCCACCGCTAAAGCAAGTGTTGTCTTTCCACATCCGGTTGGTCCGATGATGTGAACCGGGTATCCTGCCTCGGTCCATAGCTCTACCGTCTTCATGAGTGTTTCGACCTCGGGAGTTTCGACAAAGTTTTCTGCCCGGGGCGTCAAAAATCTATCTTCAATCCGTGCCCGGCTCTGCGCCTGATGCTCAGCAGTCATTTCGGCTTCGTATCTCTCTTGTTCCTTTTCTTCTATCGTCTTGAAGTGTCTCCCGCCTGGCCTGACTACCCTTCCGGATATGTCATATTTTAGTTGGTCTGTATCTACACGTGTCTCCATTAAGTTCACCTCATGCCTCTCTTTGGATGTTTATGCCCCCATTTACTGGCATCACGCTTCCACTTGAGTTGCTCTTTCCTGGACCGGAGCCTGTTCTTTGCGGCCGAGATCTTCTTTTTCTGTTCTTCCTTCCACAATTTGCCATCTAGTCCAGATGTAAAGTTGACCATTTAGATAGACCTCCCTTCGTTTTATCCCCAAAATTTCCCTATAAACTTATTTCGCTCTTTCTCCGTTTCCTGGAAACCCGTCGTGATCTCCAGAGATTTATTTGAAATGCCAGCCTGGATCGCCTCGATGCCAGCATCGAGCTCTTTGCCCTTCTCATCTACACCTTTCTGAATCTCTCTAATACCGACATCAGCCACTCTAGCCTTCTCTTCGATGCCTTTCTGAATCTCTCTAATACCGACATCAGCCACTTTAGCCTTCTCTTCGATGCCTTTCTGAATCTCTTCGATGCTGACATCGAGTTCTCTGGCCTTCTCTTCTACGCCCTCTTGCATCTCCTTCGCGGCCTGCTCAAATCGCATGCGGTATTCTCTCACCGATGTCATTATTATCGCCAATTATCCGCCAACATTCGTCGTTTATATCTACGGTATTCGACCCGCACCCCGGTGAACACCCTCACCATCTCTTTCTCTGAAATTTCAGAGATCGTGCATTCCACTTCGATCGTCTGCAGTCCCACTTCCCCTTCCACCTCGACTCCTTCGAGATTTTTTCTCGCTCCAGGAGGTCGACCCCCGTGATATCCTCACCTCTTCTCCTTGCGCCGAGGGCCCTCCTCCTCTCGGCCTCTCGCTGGCGCAGGATCCTCTCGGTCTGCTCTGTCACTCGCGCATCTTCTCTGGACCTTCTTTTACCTTCATCTCCGGTCAGTTCTTTCTGTCTCCGGATCCTTTTCTTCTGAGCCTTGAGCCGCTCCTGTTGCTCGGACAACCTGTCCATGTACTCTAGTCCCACCGACATCAAATTCACCTCTTGGCCTTTTCTGCAGCCACTCTCTCAAACTGCACTATGGAGTACTTTGGAGAGTAGGCCGTCTTCCCGGCGAAGACCGGCTTGGGCACCGTGGAATGCTTGGGCGAGTAAGTTATCTTCTCGGCAAAATCAGGCCTGGGCACCGTCGAACACTTGAGGGATGATGCCACCTTCTCTGCAAATTCTTGATCAGGCACCGTGGAACGCTTTGGTGAGTAGGTTATGCTCTCAGCGAACTCTGGGTCGGGGACGGTTGAACGCTTTGGAGAATAGGTTGTAGAGTCTGCAAAATCGTTGGATGGCATGGTCGAGTAGGAGTAGAGAAGCTTGCCCTTCCTTATATCTTCCAGCCTCCTATTCCTTTTACGCCCCTCGACCATCTCCCGATTTCTCTCGATTATGGGGATGATTGTCTCTTCCTGGTATTCTATATGTGCCCGAACTGTCTCCCTCTGTTTTATCTGCTCTTCACGTATCCTGTCCTTCTGCGCCACGACATTGGCACTGTGTATCTTTTTCTGTTGTTTTATATGACTTCGTGCTTCCTCTTTCTGAGCCTTCCCTTTTCTGTAAATACCATCTTGAATTTCTCTAATTTGCTCGCTTCGCTCCTTTTTTTTACGGCTCAGACGGGGCTTGACCACGTCTCTCATATTCTTTTGATGAGATTCTACGAAGACCTGGTGCCTTCTCTTGTTCTCCTCTATCCTCTGCTTCGCATCGCCCATATTTCTCACCGCTCTAGGCCCGGGGAGGTGCACGCCTCTTGTCCGGCATGGTCGAGTACAAACATGAATACCGTGTAGTGCGACCCTTGGTCGTCGCCTGCTTCGATGTTGCCCTTTCCTTCTGCTCTACTATTGCCATTTTTTTGTACCTCCTTCGAACTCCATTTCTGAAAAAAGCTTATTCGGTCTCATTCACCACGCCCCCTTCTGAGAGGAGAATTTCTCGCTTGATCTTGCCTTCAGGCGTCTTTGTGGCGATCTTTAGGGCGTTATCGACGATATCGATCTCCGTGCTCCTTTCCCCCCTGCCATGGGGAACCTGGGCAACGTTGGATATGTGATCGCCTCCATCGAACACGTCGATCGCGGGATCCTGCTTGACGCGAGCACGTTTGGCCGGGTGAACATGAGAGCCGGGGCGCGGTCTTGGATGAAAACCCCTCTTTAAGGGTGAATCTCCGCTCTCCATTCCTATCTTGATCGTATAATCGCATACGGCCGTGGACCCGAAGAAGCCAGCAGACCTTCCGGTCCCCGCCCGCGTTGTCTCCCCCTTATTCTCCATCTCTTCAAGGAGCTTCAGAAATCCCCATACTCCACCGGCGAAACCGCTCGTTTCTTCAGGGGCGGACCCTCCCACCTTTTCTCCCTTCTTTCTTCTCATAAAGATCATCTTATCCGCCCAGAATATCGATCCTCGTGCCCAGATCCATATCTTCCACCCGCTCCGCCAGCCTGAGCTGGCGCTTCAGCTCGACATCCTCGCTCTCGTACTCCTCTTTTGTCATCTCCCCGAACTCGTAGAGCACTCGGTTCTCCTTTATCCGGTCCTTGATCTCCCCGGCCCTCTCCTTATAGGCGAAGTTCAGTATCTGCTCAAAGTTCCAGATCATGTCGAAGCCGGGGATCGATAGGCCGATAGATCGGAGAAAGATATCATCGAGCAGGAACATTATCGGAATCCTCCCCGTTTCTTTCCCATGATATGGATGTCCACGAAGTTGTAAGGCGGCCATGGTCCGGAGTACTGGGTCTTTAGATCACCGTATTCGTTTCCCAGTACCCCTACCCTGGCCGAGAATTCGTCTATCTTATTTCTCTCCACCAAAAAGGCAGAGTTCAAGAGCAAGCGGTCGCTGAAGAGCTTGAGCTCCTTCGAATCGACAGCCACCTTCGTGAGGTCCCCCATGAAATCCAACTTGCACCGGTCTATCTTCCCGTCTAGATCCATCGCGTCCTTCGGCAGAAATATCTTGATTCCGAGTTCCACCCTGCCGTCCACGGTCTTCATGGCCTTCTTCACGGCCTTATATCCCGCTTTCATCGCCACCGAAAGCAGTTTTTTGTTCTTGAAGACCATGCCGTATGCCACCGGAAGGACGCTGCGATTCTTCATCACCTCACCCATGACTTCCTTGTGGACCTCGACCTCGCCCTCGCCCGCGTCGTAGCTCTTCATGGCTGCCTTGCTGACAACGGATGCAAAATCCCGATAGGCTATGGTGTAAACCTCTTCTCCACCGATGCCGATCGTCCCAAAGCTCTTTTTCTCTTCGGGGGACCTGATTAGGCAGTATACGTAGATCCCGCTCTTCGGCTTCTCAGCCTTCGACATCCCTTCTCCTGGTGAGGATTATGCTTCTTCTTCCACGCCTATGTCCGACCTGCGGCGCATCTCGACCCGCTTGTAGCCTACGAGCTCCCCATCACCGGAAAGCACCAGCTCGTACTTACCCAATATATCTTGGGTGTCGGGAACCGCCTTTCGTTCGAGGACCTCAGCCACCACCTTCCATTCGTTATCTTCTCTTGCCACGCTGGTGATGGTCTCTACCCTTTTTTTCAGGATGTTCTCCGCCAGAGAGGTCGCCGTCTCGATTATCTCCTGCAAGGTCATCTTTCCTGCCAATCTCAAACCCCCTCTACGGGACGTAGATCCCTTCCTCTTTCCCGTCGGGAAGGACCTCCACAGTCTTCCCTTTCCACTCGCCGATATTCTCTCTTATGTTGTAGTTCTTCACGTCGCCCGTCAGCTTGTAGTACGTGAGGAAGTTTACCAGTCTACGCCGCCTGGCCCGGGCCCCGTCCTTGCTTATGGTATCCTGGGAGAAGGTCCCATCCGGCTTGAGGCAGAAATAGAAGGTCTTAGTTACCTGTTTCCCATCCTCGGTTCTGGCAGTAACAACGATGGCGTCCGTGTCGTTGAACTTCAAGTTCTTTGGCTTCCTGGGGAAGAGTTCGCTTATCTTATGGACGCTCGCGTTTTCAATTACCGCCTTAGTCGTTTCCATAACCACCCTCCTACACCGATCCTGAAATAGCATCCGTTATCAGTTGTTGTTTCTCCACCAGCTCAGCACTTGAGGCAGTCTTTGCGATCATTACATCGAGACAAAGCTGCTCGAAATCGCACTGTCCGTTTAAGGCGCTCAACCCCTGAGCGATCATTATACATGCCCTTGTTCCTGGTTTCTGGGCATCCGGCAATGCATCTCTTAGCGACCTTACAACACCTACTATCTCTTCGGCTTTGGAAGCTGCGATTCCCGTGTGTTTCCTGACAACCTTCACCTCAGTATCAAAACCGTAATAGTCCATGTATACGCCTACCATCCTGTCAAGCAGGGCATCCTGAGGCTTGTGGATTCCTGCATACTCAACAGAGTTGCTGGTCAGTATCGCATTGAAATCAGGATGCACGTTGATGTATCTCTCTTCTCCAAACTTAGTTGGCAGCTCAAGGATACACTCCTCAAAGACGGAGAGAAAAACATTATTTGCCGCTGCTTTTGTTCTGGCAAACTCGTTATATACAAGTGTGTAGCCATATTTGCATGCGAGAGTAAGTGGATTATCAACCCAGTCCGCTTTCAATATATCCTTGCTCTTGAACACGTTATGAACAAACTTATCTCGCATGGTTTCGGTTTCAACCTGCGAGTACCCACCAATCAAATCTGTGGTTGTCACCGATTCGTCGCCATTGATCCACACCACAGGTCGTCCCAGTTCTTTTGCCACATACATTGCCACACTTGTCTTACCACACCCAGTTGGTCCAATCAGGTGAACAGGATAACCGATCTTAAGCCACAATTTTATTCTATTTACCACATCTCCTACTTCAGGCGTCTCAACGAAATAGTCAACATCTGGCACCAAATACGTTGCTTCGACTGCTTTCTGATCTAACCCCTCCTCAAAATGCCCTCTTGCCGCCGTGCCCTCCTTTTTTTTGTTATTATATAACTTTTCTTTAGTCTTTTCACCGCTTGTTTGGTGAACCGCCTCTCCCCTCACTTTTCTAGGGTGTGATGGTTTATATCCCATGTAGACCACCTTAATATAAAAAAATAAAAATTTCTACTGTGGTTACCCATAGTAGAAATCTCTTATGTAGCTCGCGGTCTCGTTCTGGAGTTCTCCGATCCCGGTCTCGATCCTTGCCACGGCAGCTCCGTTCTCTTTTACCTGTGCGTCTATATTCCGTTGCATCTTTGCCACAGTAGCGCCATTATCTCTTATCTGTGCGTCTATGTTCTTCACTAGAGTTGCTATTGCTGTTTCATTCACTTTTACTTGCGCATCTGTGTTCTTTTGGAGATCTGCAATACCAACTTGCATGTCCTTTGCTTTTTTTACCATCGCTGACTGCAGCGTTTTAACACCTACGTTGATTTTTGCCACCACCTCTTTATTATCTCTCACCTGCGCGTCGACATCTTGCCCAATTTTTGCCACTGCTGCTTCATTAGCAGCGATCTTTGCAAGCACACCCTTCGTTCCAGAAGGTGTTTTTGTCTCCACTTTGGGCACTTCCACTTTGGGCACTTCCACTTTGGGCACTTCCACTTTGGGCACTTCCACTTTGG
>CAYQFP010000001.1:29398-30311 GCA_964416865.1 uncultured Methanotrichaceae archaeon | reverse complement strand
GCACTTCCACCTTGGGCACTTCCACCTTGGGCACCTTCTCCTGTTTTTTCATCGATACCACTTCTGGCACAGCCGTTTTTTTGGCAGGAACTGCTCTGGCTTCCAAGATGGCCCCAGCAAGCTGTGATTTTGTCGACAGCCTGGCAATATCTATGTCGAGCTCTATCGCCTTTGCCTCAAGCTCTCTGCGAGTGTTCCCCATTAGCAGTTCATCTATTGTTTCTTCAGCCATTTCACCCGTCCTCCAAAATCAAGAAAGGAAGACGAACGAAAGTGCCTGCTTATGCAGACACTCCCGGAGCTGCGCCTATCGCGGCTTGTTCGATCTTCGTTATCTCTTCGGCATAGTGGAGGAACGTATCAACCGATGCGACGACCACACGCGCCTCGACGGTCAGGATCTCGATCCCTACGAGAGAGACCCTTGCCCAAACGTCGACCACAATTCCCTTGTCCAGAATCCGGTCCAGAACCTCGGCCAAGCTGGATACATCTGGGCTCTGAGATACCATACTGTATCACCTCATTAATTACGCAGGCACGCCTATCGCAGCTTGCTCGATCTTCGTTATCTCTTCGGCATAGTGGAGGAACGTGTCAACCGATGCGACGACAACTCTGGCCTCGACGGTCAGAAGCTCGATCCCCACAAGAGAGACCCTTGCCCAAACGTCGACCACAATTCCCTTATCCAGAATCCGGTCTAACACTTCGGCCAGGCTGGATACATCTGGGCTTTGAGATACCATCTTTTTTCACCTCATCAATTACGCAGGCACGCCTATCGCAGCTTGCTCGATCTTCGTTATCTCCTCGGCATAGTGGAGGAACGTGTCAACCGATGCGACGACGACTCTGGCCTCGACGGTCAGAAGCTCGATCCCCACGAGAGAGACCCTTGCCCAAACGTCGA
>CAYQFP010000001.1:0-29298 GCA_964416865.1 uncultured Methanotrichaceae archaeon | reverse complement strand
GAATCCGGTCCAGCACTTCGGCCAGGCTGGATACATCTGGGCTCTGTGATACCATCTTTTTTCACCTCATCAATTATTCAGGCGATCCTGAATTATGCAGG
Organism: uncultured Methanotrichaceae archaeon; assembly: GCA_964416865.1. Taxonomy (GTDB): domain Archaea; phylum Halobacteriota; class Methanosarcinia; order Methanotrichales; family Methanotrichaceae; genus UBA204. The sequence goes on along the minus strand of CAYQFP010000001.1, from coordinate 29,197 downwards.
AACACCAGGAGCTGCGCCTATCGCAGCCTGCTCGATCTTCGTTATCTCTTCGGCATAGTGTAGGAACGTGTCAACCGATGCGACGACCACACGCGCCTCGACGGTCAGAAGCTCGATCCCCACGAGAGAGACCCTTGCCCAAACGTCGACCACAATTCCCTTGTCCAGAATCCGGTCCAGCACTTCGGCCAGGCTGGATACATCTGGGCTCTGTGATACCATCTTTTTTCACCTCATCAATTACGCAGGCACGCCTATCGCGGCCTGCTCGATCTTCGTTATCTCTTCGGCATAGTGTAGGAACGTGTCAACCGATGCGACGACCACACGCGCCTCGACGGTCAGAAGCTCGATCCCCACGAGAGAGACCCTTGCCCAAACGTCGACCACAATTCCCTTGTCCAGAATCCGGTCCAGCACTTCGGCCAGGCTGGATACATCTGGGCTCTGTGATACCATATTTTTTCACCTCATCAATTACACAGGCACGCCTATCGCAGCCTGCTCTATCTTCGTTATTTCCTCAACATACTGGAGGAACGTGTCAACCGATGCGACGACCACACGCACCTCGACGGTCAGGATCGCGATCTCCACGAGAGAGATGCGCACCCAAACGTCGACCACAAACCCCTTGTCCAGAATCCGGTCCAGCACCTCGGCCAGACCGGATACATCGGGGCTATGTGGTACCATATTTTTACCACCGTACCATCAGTACGTAGGCAATGCCCTGTACTTAGCTCACTACTTAAAGTACCTTATGATCCTTCAAAGTCTGTTTCGAAGCTCGAAACTTAAAAAGAGTTAAATCTAGGGTTGCCTTATGATAGCTCAGTAATGAAGATACTGATTGTTGACGATGCTACCTATGTTCTTAAAGCGCTTCAGGATCTCCTGGGTGCTCATGGGTACCAGGTATACGGTGCCGCCAACGGTGAGGAAGCACTGGCCAGATATAGGGAATTAAATCCGGACCTGGTGCTCATGGATATCCTGATGCCCAAGTTGGACGGTGTGAGCGCAACCAAGGAGATCCTTCAATATGATCACACGGCTAGGATAGTGGTGATAACAGCCGTTGGAAAACCCGGGCTAGAGAAGGATTGTATCGCTGCAGGGGCAAAGAGCTTTATTATGAAGCCCTTCAAATCGCAAGACCTGATAAAAACCATTGAATTGGTATGTAAAAAATGAAGGGTATTGAATCCATCAGAGGATATCAGGAAGATGTCATAAAGTCCATACCAAGCTCGATCATTGTCGTAGACAGGAGCTTGAATATACTCTATGCAAATAAGAACTACTACGTAAAATCTGGGAAACGAGAGAAGGACGTGATCGGTGAAAAGTTCGTACGAGTCTTTTCGCAGACACCTCTTGAGAAGGCCAAACTTGGCGAGAAAGTAAAAGATGTTTTCAGGTTAGGTCATTCTTTTGAGGGAGGGCGTCTGAGATACCCCGGTGGCCTATTCTTTTTTTTTAAAATATATCCGTTAAAAGATAATGATGGATATATAAGGAAGGCAGTACTTCTGATGGAAGACATTACCGATCTGACCCGGCTCGAAGAGGAGCTAAGGGACTCCTACACCAAGCTGGAAAATGCATATGCAGAGCTGAAAGAGGAGGATGAGGTCAAATCCGATTTTATCCAAACAGCCTCTCACGAACTCAGAACCCCTCTTACCGTAATGAACAGCTACATAGAGATGTTCGAAGATGGGCTACTGGGCAACCTGACCGAAAACCAGCTGGAGAAGCTTCAGATCATACACTCTCAGACAGATACCATGATACGGTTGGTGGAGGACATGCTTGATACATCGAGGCTGGAGTCCAGAAAGTTCAAGATCAAAAAATCTGACCTGCATGTGGATAATATTGCGAGGGACGCAATAGATGAGATAAGCAGGCTCGCCGCTCTTAGAGAACACAGTATATCCTTGGAGATGGACAGGATACCCCCCGTGATCCTGGGTGACAAACAGCGCATAAAACAGGTATTCGGCAACTTGCTCACCAATGCCATCAAGTATACCCCCAACAAAGGCACGATAACTGTACAATTAAAAAACAGGGCGGATGATGTCCTTGTAGCGATCGCCGACACGGGTGTGGGGATAGACGGGAAGGATCTGGATAAAATCTTCGAAAAATTTTATATCGGTAAGGGCCGGACCCTTACAGGGGATGCGGGACGGATGGGTCTGGGGCTCCCGATCGCCAAGGGAATCGTGGAGGCTCATGGCGGGAAGATATGGGTAGTGAGCGAACCGCGCAAAGGAAGCACCTTCTACTTCACGCTCCCCCATACATGATTAAAATACTCTCCCGATTGATACAAAAAAAACCGGAGGTAATTCCTGCCACCGAACCTCTGAACAGTGTCGACTATCATGAATTGAACAGAGGTAACTGCTATCTCGTGAAAGAGCCGAAACCAAAATTAAGCTTCGAGGTTTTTGCCGCTACGATAAAGGGCAAGTGTCCGGATTGCGATCATCCGGAGGCCTTCCCCTGCGAAAGCATAGGGTGCGAGGAATGCACGTTGGCCTGCCCTTGCAAAGCTTGCAGGCATACGAGAGCACAGGGGTTGTGTATCACAATGCGCTCTCCCGAGACGATAAGAGATGAATATTTCCTCCAAACGACGCCAATTTTCTGGATAAGCAAACATGGGGCCGACAGCATCTGCCCAACCTGTCTCGAAATGGCAGCAAATATGATATATGGATTTCTAAAAAGAAGCAAAAATCCGGTTGTGTTGCTGGACGGTTTAGAATACCTTATTGTCGCCAATGGTTTCGCATCGACGTTAAAATTTTTACGAGATGTTCAGGAGTGGGTTGTTTTGCAAGAGGCAATATTTGTTTTGCCGATCAGTCCGGTTGCCATCGAGAAGAGGGCGCTTGCTCTTATTGAAAGAGATATGCTGGAGCTGGACGTACAAAAACCTTAAATTGTATAAGTACCGTGATTACGGAGGCATCGTCCTTATGTGAGGTGGGCAGATAGATGAGCGAGGTGGTGGGTGAAAATGAAAGGGGTTCAGGTGACAAAACAGAACTCAGATAGGCCAGCACAAAAAGAAGGCCCGGTGGCAGATACGAATCAGTACATAAGCAGGATTATAAAAAACAACCTGGACGTTGTTGTACTTGCTACACTGGCAAAGAAACCCATGTGTGGCTATGATTTAATAAAGGATATCTTTTCAAAATACAACGTCTTCTTGAGCCAGGGAACCGTTTACCCGCTTTTGTATGTCCTCAGGGAGAAGGGAGTACTTCAGGTGGAATTTGCTAAATCTGATATGAGGACCAAAGTATATTATATCACCACAGATGGCGAAGAGTTTGTGAGAGAAGAACTAAACGAGTTTGTGACAGCGGTAGAAGTTGTTATGAGCCTCATAGAAGGAGGATCTGATGTTTAGAGGATCTATAAACGGACTGGATGAGCTACTTCAGGACGATATACCCAAGAATTCGGTGGTACTGGTGAGCGGGGCAGAGGGGACCTTAAAATCGAGCCTGGTGTCCAACCTCATCTCAAACTATCTTATTGGCAACGACGAACATGGTTTATATATTACTCTGGACGAAGACAAGGAGAGCCTTCTTAAGAATATGGAAAGCGTTGGAATAAAAAAAATAGATAGGTTGCACATATTCGATTACAAGGATATAAGGTTGGAGTGGAGGTTCCAGGAGCCCGATATGATCGATGTAACAAGTGACGTGATAGATTTTTATAGAAAAAAATACGATAAACTGACTGTCGTTGCCCTCGACTCGCTGAATGCACTTTATTCGCTCACAAACCAGGCGAATCTGAGGCGGAACATATATCACTTTTTCACAATGCTGAAAGATAAAGAGCTAACTTCGTTCCTGATCATGGAGGCGGGGCTCTCCGAAGGTTTTGTCTACGCCAACGATTACCCCGGATGCTCCGAGTATTTTCTTGCCGATGGCATAATAGAGGTTGGCATTATAGAGGCTCGTGAGAACGTTAAGAGGTATATCCAGATAAGGAAGATGCGAGCTACTAGACACACCATGAACAAACACCAGCTCATCGTTGATGAAGATGGCCTCGCCATACTCGGATCGGTTTATTGAATGCATCGCCGAGGCGGGCTATGAGGTAACCGGGCATTGGAGGATTGCAGCCCCTGATGTTATTGTTTTTATGGCAGTTTTTCTAAACTCTGGCAGAAGTGCTTAAATAGAGTTAGTTAAGAACCGAAACTGGATGATAGATATTACCGATGCCGCTGCGGAGAAGCTGAATGCATGCCTGGTTGAAGGCAAAGTGATCAGGCTCTACGTAACCAGTTATGTGGATCCTGTTCCATCCTACAGTCTGGGCCTCGGTGTGACCGATAAGAGAGACGTGATATTTGAGAGCAACGGGATCAGCATCCACATGAATCCCATGGAGGCCGAAGAGATGAGGATTGCCGTGGTGGATTATATAGACGATGAAAGGAGAAGAGGGTTCATAGTCCACACCCCCCAACCAGAGGTCTGCGGGGTCCTCCCATGTGATGAGTGTCTCAGTTGTGATTAAACCTAGTTGAATTCCCTCAACGTCTACTCCCGACGGATCGATCGAGATCCGCTCCGGACTTGAGCTCAGTAACTATTCAGCGACCTGAAGATCTCATTGAGGATGCCGCTCATATCTGCCCTCAGCGCCTTCATGCCTTCCTCACCTTCGTCGTACTCTATGAAGCCGGACCTGATCAGTTCGATGGGGAACTCGGGTCGCTCGCCGCGTTTGTAGAGCACCAGAGCCTCCTTGCCCAGTGTGTGGGCGATGCCCAGCTCGTACATCACCAGAGGATCTGCACCGGTCAGGTCCGCCACCACTATCCTGGCCCGGCAGATGTCTTGCCACACCTCTTTGAGCTTCTTCTCGTCATGTCCGAAGACCTGGGCCCGATGAACCGTGAGACCCCCGCTCTCCAGGACTGGTTTGATGGCGTCGTCATATACCTGGGAGGATCCCTCTGTGGCAGGCACCAGGATGCAGGCCAATCGGTCGTCCACCATGTAGGAGGCGTGACCGAAGAGCGGCCTGATCTGCGCCAGGCTCATCAGGTTCAGGGCCCTCTGGATCTCGGACTCTACGTGAGATATGGCGATTACCCTCAAGGCATCGTACCGATCCTTATCGGTCTTATCCAGCACATTCTTGGGGAAAACCAGCATGAGTGGGTCCTCGAACTTGAACTCCCACCTGGCGCTGCTCATTGCCTTCTCCGGAGAGATATGCTTGTCAGGATGATAGGTGTATATGGTGCTGAGGCTTCCAGCATGATGCTGAGCCAATACGTATAGGTTTCTTTCTTCCAGAACCACCACTATGCTGCTGGGGTTCTGGCTCCTTGCAACCCCCATCAGAAGCTTGCGATCCTCAACTATATCTTTGACCACGTCCATGAACTGGCCCATCAGCCCATCGACCTTTGCGATCAGGTCATCGGGCATGTCCCCACCTTTTATTCTTTCGCCGGTATGCATCATAATTTATACACCCTGTTTAATGAAGAGGCGTCTGCGGTCCGTCTTTGGTTATACCAGTTCAGGATGGACAGGCTTCTTATAGAGCCATCGGTAGTAAGGTCGCGAGAACAAGCGTCAGTACAATTGCTGCGCCGATAAATCTCAGTGCTCTGGGTATATCTGCGGTGGTTGGCTCTCTTCCGTCACACAAGATCGTGTAGCTTCCCGGCTTCTCCAGCCTGATATCCAGGGCACCAGCCGCTCCTGCGATTGGCCATCCGGAGTTAGGGCTGGCCGGCACACGATGATATCGCAGCGCAGTCTTTATGGTAGGCAAGGCCCGCCAGGGAACTGCGACTACCATTATCATGACGCTCAGCCTGGCCGGGATCCAGTTGGCCAGATCATCCACCTTGGCTGAGGCGTATCCCAGTTCGATCAGATCCTCTGTTTTATAGCCGAGCATACTATCCAGCGTGTTCATGGCCTTGTAGGCCAGAGCGGCCTCAACACCCAGTCCTACAACCGAAAAGAGGAGGAAATAAAAGATCGGCGAGAGTATAGCATCCACATAGTTCTCCGTGAGCGATTCTATCACTGCAGAACTGGCCTGTGTTCTGGAAAGCTCTTCTGCATCACGGCTGACCAGCGCCGGCAGCATCTTTCTCGCCTCGGCGAGATCGCTTTCCACCATATGCCCGATCCTGGTGGAGGTTACAAGAAGGCTCCTGATGGCGATGGTCGACTTGAGGAGATAGGCTGATAAGACGATACCAAGGCTCAGGCCGAAGATATCTACGTAGCTGGCCGCCTTCAGCAGCAGATGCCCGGTCGCCACCGTGCAGAAGACCACGATAAGGGCGATTGCAAAACCGTAAGCCCGGGTGGGTTGTGCACGTCTCTGGAGTGCAGATATCATCAATCCTATCAGTACGACAGGATGGATCCTTGCAGGTGGTTCTCCCAGCAGTATGTCCAATGCAACTGCCAGCAGAAGTACATCCAGAATCATAGAAGCTTCGCAACCTTCTTCCAGATATCATCGAGAGCTTCGCCCTGCATGAGAGAATCCATAACCATCTCAGCCACGTCCTCACGGTGGATCACCGTACAGCGCTCGCAGGACCACGTCCCGTCCTCAAAACGTCCACCGGTCTGCTGCTCGAAACATGGATAGAACGGACAGAAACAGAAGGTGCAGTCCTGATAGACGGTACCGTCCTGATCGGGAAAATGACATGGATAACGCTCACAGTTCAGTCTGCGCATCCCAGGACCCTTTTCATCGCCGAAACCAGTCGCTCGTTCTCCTCTCTCTTCCTGACAGCCACCCTGATGTAGCCGGTTCCCGTACCCACAAAAGAGCTGCAATCCCTGACGAGGATCCCCTCACCGAGCATACGTTCTGTGAGTTCTTCGGATCTGAAACCGGTCGCCTCGATCTTCACAAGGATGAAGTTGACGCTGCTCTCGACCGGCTCCAGGCCAAGTCGTTCAAGCTCGTCTTTCAACCACTGCAGCTCACCTTTAATGTACTTCCTGCTCTTCTCGATATGCTCGGTCTCGCCGAGGAGATGAGCCCCTGCAGCGGCTCCGATCGTGCCTATGCTCCACGGTATCCGTGTTTTGTCCATCACCTCTGCCAGCATCCGGTTTGCCACGCCGAACCCGAGCCGGATCCCGGGAACCCCGAAGGACTTGGTCAGCGACCTCATCACAAAGAGATACTCCATACCGGGTGCCATCGTGGCCACGCTCTGATCCGGATCGGAGAGCTCTATGAAGGCCTCGTCCACCAGCAAAAATGTCTGGTGGAGCTCACACCTTTGGGCCAGGTCCGCAACCTCCCGGCGGGGGAGTAACGTTCCGGTGGGGTTATTGGGGTTGCATATGAAGATAGCCTTGGCATCTTTTAGAAGAGAATTATCTATAACCGGACTTTTGTCGAGTTGATCGATGTACGCTATATCTGCGCCGAATAGCCTGGACTGTGTCTCGTACTCCCCAAAGGTGGGGACCGGGATCACAACCGTATCGCCCTCCTCGATTATCATCTCTGCAAACAGCCTGATGAGCTCGGACGAGCCGTTGCCCGGCACTATGTTTTCGGGATCCACGCCCACAAATGCAGATGCTGCCTGCTTGAACTCATTATACTCATTGTCGGGATAATGGGATATCCACCTCATCTCCCGCCGGATCACCTCCTCCAGTGGCGGCGCACCCAGAGGGTTAATGTTGGCACTGAAGTCCAGCAGCTCATCATCGGCGCCCAGGCGAGAGGCGATCTTCCTGATCCGACCCCCGTGGCGACATGTCTTTGCGGTGGCGAAGCCCTCACGGATGAGATGTATCATGGTCTCACCCCCCTGTAGCCTTTTCCCATTTTAACCTGGCGGAATATCATATTCTCAGACAACAATGGGCGTTTTTTTATTATACACAATATATAAATTCGTGTACTCGGCTCAGATCCGGCAGAATGGTAGATCTTCTTGTTATATATGATATATAACATTTTACACTCGGAGCATACCTGACGGCGCGGAGGATTTTCTCGGCGTTTTAAATTAAATGCAATAAATTGAACACGGCTTCAGAAGTTAAAAAATATATACATACTACAATGGGTAGGTTTTGGTCGGGATACCATTCGTTTCTTTTTTAATACATCGTATGTCGAGCTTGTTTCAGGTGCGCTAAATGTGCAAACGGAGGGGTTAATGTTATGCATTATATATAATATAAAAAAAAACAGCTGTGTGTTAGATTTCTGGATGAAAACCGAAAGGGTTTTATGTATCCCGATGACAACTTGGAGTACCATATTCAGATGAAAAGGAGGTCAAGAGCTACATGGGCAAAGTGGAAGGCAGCTTTACTGTTGAGGACATGAAGAACGTCCAGATCAACATAGGGGCTGTCGTTAAGGAGGAAGATGAATGGGATCAGCCAATGGGGCCGTATCCTTTTCCCAGCATATCAACACTCCGTGACTGGGATTTTAAGCTGCTTCAAAGATACCGGGTATATTACAATCCTATATGTGATAGGTGTACCCTCTGTACATATGGACCATGTGACCTGACAGGCGATAAGCGCGGCGCATGCGGCATCGATCAGGCGGCTCATCAGGGGAAGATTGTGTTGCTGGCTGTTCTGATGGGGACCTGCGCACACTGTGCACATGGCAGGCACCTGTACCACTGGTGTCTGGAGAGGTTCGGGGATATGCCCTTCGATATGGGGCCCGCAATCCTGATGGATGCACCCCTGACGCGGACCATCTGCGGCATCAAGCCAAAGACCATAAAAGATTTCGGTCCTGTCCTCAGCTACATAGAGGAAGAGGTGGCCCAGCTTGTTGCATCCTGCCACACTGGCCAGGAAGGTCACTACATGGACTTCGAGTCAAAGGCTCTCCACTGTGGGATGCTGGATTCCCTTGGCAAAGAAGTATCTGACATGATCCAGATCATCGCCTACGACATGCCTCGTGGCGATCCTGATGCACCCCTCGTCGAGATCGGCATGGGTTGCCTGGACCAGAACAAGGGCGTCCTCATCACCTACGGCCATAACCTTGCCGGTGCCGCAGAGGCGATAATCTATGCGGAAGATAACGACCTCTGGGAGCAGGTGGACATAGGTGGCGTATGCTGTACCGCCATAGACAACACGCGTATCGGAGCGGGACTGGGCCACCCAACGCTCCCCAGGAACCTGGGCACCAAGTCCAAGGTGGCCGGAGCGATGGGATGGTGGCGCAAGCTGGTCCGGGGAGGCGTCATGGACTGTGTCATGGTGGATGAGCAGTGCGTATACTGCGATGTCATCCAGGACTGCGAGCCGCGCAAGATACCCGTGATATGCTCCAACGAGAAGATATTATATAATCTCGTTAACAGGACAGACGATCCCGTGGACGAGATCGTGGATGATCTTGTCAACTTCAGGGTGCCTGGCGTCATAGTCCTGGACCCGATCAAGGCTGGCGAGGTCGCCATCAAGACCGCCATAGCCGTCAAGCCAAAGCGCGCCGATGCACAGAAGGAGATCTTCCTGACAGAGGAGGAGTTCAAGAAGCAGGTCGAAGCATGTACTCAGTGCAATACGTGCGTATTCTCCTGCCCGCCCCACATAAATATCAGCAATGCGATGAAAGAAGCTGCAAAGGGCAATCTTGAGCCGTTCTCGTCTACGTACGAGGTATGTGTGGGATGCAGGCGGTGTGAGCAGGTCTGTCCTCAGGACATACCCATAATGGAGTGCTACGCCTACGCCAACCAGGAGTACATCAGGAACCACAGGTTCAAGATGCGAGCGGGCAGAGGTCCGGTCCTGGACACGGAGATAAGGACCGTGGGTGCTCCCCTATGTCTGGGCACGATCCCAGGAGTCATTGCGATCATCGGCTGCAGCAACTACCCCAACGGTACCAAGGACTGCTACGATATCGCCAGAGAGTTCGCCGCACGTGGTTACATCGTGGTGGCCACAGGATGCATGGCCATGGATATGTCCCTCTACACAGATGAAGAGGGGAAGACCATCTGGGAGCAGTACCCGGGAGCCTTCGATGGTCGGAACGTCTGTAACATTGGCTCATGCGTGTCCAATGCACACGCCCACGGTGCAGGGATAAAGGTAGCTACCATATATGCAGCCAGAAACGAGCGTGGCAACTACGACGACATCGCAGATTACATCCTGAACAAGGTCGGAGCCTGCGGGATCGCCTGGGGCGCGTTCTCCCAGAAGGCTGCATCCATCGCCACAGGCTTCAACAGACTTGGTGTGCCAGCGGTAGTACAGAGCCACAGCGTGATGTACAGAAGAGCCTTCCTCGGCAGGACCGATGTCAAGGAGGACTGGGAGATTATCGATGCCAGAGACGGGTCCAGGGTATACTGCGAGCCTGCGCCTGAGCATCTCCTCTATGTGGCAGAGACGGTGGAGGAAGCTATTCTGATGCTGGCAAAGCTCTGCATCAGGCCCAGCGACAATAACATGGGCAGGATGATCAAGCTGACCCACTACTGCGACATCAGCATGAAGTACTATGGCCAGCTGCCCCCCGATTGGCCGATCTATGTCAGACATGCAGCAGAGCTGCCGCTCGCGTGGAAAGATGCGATGATGCATGAGCTCGAGGATAAGTATGGCTGGAAGATCGACTGGAAGTTGAAGAAGATCCTCGAGGGTCCGATCAGGAAGAGCGATGTCGGCTTCGACCCGACGAACATTGAGAGGAAGATCCGAGTGAGGAAGTGATAGAGATGGCGGTTGATACAACCAAAACCCCAATCCCCTTCGATATGGCTACGAGTATAGGGCCGGAGATATCCAAGACCTATAACACGAAGGTGATAGGGGCCATAATCAAGAAGTCGAAGCGGCCACTGCTTATTGCAGGTGCTGAGTTCTTCGAAGACCCGGTGATGTTCGACAAGGCGATCGAGATTGGAAAGACCGGAGTCACAATAGCCGCTACGGCCCACACCATCAAGGCCTACATCGAGAAGGGTTATACAGAGAACGTTTACTCGATCGGTTTCCATCCTCTGGCTGGCTACCTCAGGTTCAAGGACTGGATGGGTCTGGATGGCGAGGGGCACTACGACACGGTGATCTTCGCGGGATTGAACTACAAGTTTGCCAGTGCCACGATTAATGCACTGAAGAACTTCAACAGGGATATCAGGCGGGTTTCCATCGATAGGTACTACCATCCTAATGCCGACATGACCTTTGGAAACATGGCCTTCAAGCCCGATGATTACCATGAAGCGGTCGACGAAGTAATCGCGGTACTGAAGAAGAAGAAGTAGAAGATTTTTTAACTATTTTTAAAAATGGAGATGTGAAAATGGCAGAAGAACTTGAATTGGACATGTCCCCCATGTATGAGGGGGAGCGCATCAGGAAAGGCGACATCTTGGTAGAGATGGGCGGTCCCAAAGCAGACGGTTTCGAACTCTCAACCTCAGCACCTGTGAGTGAGATCGAGGACGGCAAGGTCACCATAGTGGGTCCCGACCTTCCCGATATCGAGGAAGGATCTACCATACCATTCGGTATGATCTTCAAGGTTGGCGGAGAGCTTATCGAGACCGACCTGGAGGCCATCGTCGAGAGGAGAAACCACGCTCTGCTCTCCTACGTCCACGGTCTGATGCACCTGAACCAGAGGGACGCCATCTGGATGAGGGCCGGCCTGGACATCAAGAAGGCAGGAGTTACATCCTTCGAGCAGATCATCAAGAACGTCATGATCCTCTACAAGGCCGAGATGCCTTACATCGAGGTCATGGAAGCTACCATCCTCACCTCACCCGAGGCCGTAGCGAAGGGTCTGAAGGAAGCTCAGGCCGTATACACCACCAGAGATGCCCGTGCCAAGGGCCTCCACGACGATGATGTCGAAGTCTTCTACGGATGCACCCTCTGTCAGGCCTTCGCCCCCACCAGCGCCTGCTGTGTGACCCCTGACAGGCCATCCCTCTGCGGTGCCATCAGCTGGTTCGACGGCAGGGCTGCAGCCAAGGTGGATCCGGAAGGACCCCAGTTCCCCATATCCAAGGATGGTCTGATCGACGCGATCAGTGGCGAGTACGAGTCCATTAACCAGATGGCGGAGGAAAGGTCGGGTGGCGAGTACAACAGGATGGCCCTGTACACGTTCTTCGATGCACCTCACACCTCCTGCGGATGTTTCGAGACCATCGGCTTCTATCTGCCCGAGGTTGACGGCATCGGCATCGTAGATCGTGACTTCACGAGCCCCACGCCCAACGGACTGCCCTTCTCTACCATGGCAGGTCAGGCAGGCGGCGGCAAGCAGACCGTCGGTTTCCTGGGGATGGGGATCCTCTACTACTTCTCGTCCAAGTTCATCCAGGCAGACGGCGGCTGGAGACGGATCGTCTGGATGCCCAGTCATCTCAAAGAACGTGTGAAGGAGGGCATCGACGAGGACATGTTCGACAAGATCGCCACCGAGAATGACGCAACCGACATCACCGCTCTCAAGAAGTTCCTGCTCAATGTCGACCACCCTGTCGTAGATGGTGTCACAAGAACTGTAGACGACAAGCAGGTCACCGATGGCTGGACCCTGGAAGACCCCTCAGAGTTCGAGGACGAGGTCATTGGGTACATCGAGGAGTCCGGCGGCGACCTCGACGTGGACGAGATAAAAGAGAAGCTGCTGATGAGCGAAGGCCAGTTCATGCAGGTCGTCGAGTATCTGCAGGGCGAGGGCATTCTGGAGTGAAAAGAGTAGTTCACAACTAGTGTAGAACAACAGGTGTAGGAGGATTATAAGAATGGCCAAGAAACTGAGCCTTAAGTTGAAGAAGAAGGAACCCGAAGCAGCTCCTGCTGCTGGAGCCGCACCTGCTGCTGGAGCACCGGCGTTTGCGCCACCCGCCGGAGGAAGCGGGGGGATCAAGCTGGTGCTGAAGGACGCCAAGATCAAGATCGAAAAGGTGACGCTCGCCAAGTGAGCGTCCACCTTTTCTCTTCATATCTTTGGTTAGTTCTGTCAATTACGCAAGTTAGTTGACTTTTCGATAGGTAGAGGGAGATATTATTATGGCCAAGAAACTGAGCCTTAAGTTGAAGAAGAAGGAACCCGAAGCAGCTCCTGTGGCAGCACCCGGTGCCGCACCAGCAGCACCCATGTTCGCCGCACCACAGGGTGGCGCAAGTGGCATGACCCTGGAGCTTAGAGGCGCCAATATTACCATAGATGAAGTCGTCATAAAGCCGACGGCAGCAAAGGCGAAGTCGAAAAAGAAGAAGTAGTAAGGATGGGCTAATACTTTGGGGCGAATTATAGCGATAACCGGTAAAGGCGGCACTGGGAAGACCGCCGTCACCGCGATGTTCCTCCGTTCCCTCTTGAAGAGAGGCGACAGGCGCACCATACTGGCCATAGACGCAGACCCTGATGCAAACCTGGCAGATACGCTGGGGGTCAGTGTGGAGGTCACAGTGGGAGACATAAGGGAGAACGTCCAGGAGTCGATGGCCTCTTTGCCACCCGATTACGACAAAAAACAATACCTTGCAGCAAAGGTGTTCGAGTCCCTTCTGGAGAAGGACGGATACGATCTGCTCGTGATGGGTAGGTCTGAGGGCTCAGGGTGCTACTGTTATCTCAACTCCTTGCTGAAGGGCATCATGTATGAGACCATGGATGACTACGATATGATCATCGTAGACACTCCTGCAGGACTCGAGCACCTGAGTCGCAAGACTATCACCGACCTGGAGTCGTTGATCGTGGTCTCCGACGAATCTCGTAGAGGCCTCAAGACCGCAGAGACGATACGGCAGCTTGCTGATGAGCTCGATCTGAAGTACGAGAACCTCTACGTGATAGTGAACAAGGTACATGAAGTGAGCAGCGATCAGGTTCTCGATGCGGCGGACGGTCTTGACCTGAAGGTTATCGGTATGATCCCCTACGACGAGAATATAGCTCGGCTTGATCTGGTTGGCGATCCCTTGATCGACTTGCCAGATGACTCGCCTGCCGTCGTCGTGGTAGAGAAGATTATCAAAGAGATCGGTCTAGGAGGGTGATTATCCTTGGGAGACAAAAGACTGAGCTTGGCCGACCTGAACAAGCAGTTTGAGAGCGCCACCATCGAGGGAGACTTCGAGCTGGAGATAAAGACCAGTCGTGGTGATATATGAGCCGTCGCGGGCTACTGCTTGGGAGAAGTAGCAAATGCCGCGGTCCAGCTGATCGAGGTGGCCGGATATCCGGCGGAGAGCCAGCTACAGTCGCCCAATTAATAACCGGACCGGTTCTATGGGGAGATTAATATGGCAGAAAAGAAAATAAAGCTATCCGATTTAAACAAGCAGTTAGCTGATATGGATGTGAAGTCCCTCGAGGGCGTCACCATCGAGGGAGATATCGAGCTGGAGATCGAGACCGGGGCTGCTGGCGTTGGCCCCCTTTTCGCTTACTACTTCGGAGAGGAGGTAGCAAAGGTCGCGGTTCAGCTAGTCAACATGGCCAAGGCGTTCGGCTATCCGGTAGATAGCCTGCTTCAGCCGGTTGCGGTCGCCGGAGCCATAGCGCCCGCGGATATCAAAGCGGCGGCGCCGGAGATGCCTGCCTTCAAGATACCAAACACCCTGGCCAAGGCTAAGTTCGAGGTGGGTACGGACAAAACCTGGAAACATCAGATCCAGGAGGTCCAGCTCGGAGCGACAAAGGCAGAGGGCGGATCGAGAGGCCACGTCATCAAGATCGGCGGTGAGAAGGCAATGCCCTTCTTCTACGATGCGGCGATGCCCAACAGGCCCATGGTCACCATGGACGTCTTCGACATGCCCATCGGCATGGCCAAGGCGGTCAAGATGCATTATGAAGAGGTCATGAACGATCCTGCGGAGTGGGCCAAGAAGTGCGTCAACGAGTTCGGCGCGGACATGATCACCACCCACCTGATCAGCACCGATCCTCTGATCAAGGACACCTCCGCCAAGGAAGCCGTCAAGGTCGTGGAGGACGTTCTCCAGGCAGTCGACGTGCCCATCTGTATCGGTGGCAGCGGCAACCCCGAGAAGGACGTCGAGGTGCTGACCAAGGCCTCAGAGACGGCTCAGGGCGAGCGCGCCCTCATTGCCAGCGCCAGCTTGAACCTGGACTGGGAAGCGATAGGCAGGTCCTGCGTCGAGAACAACAACGTCTGTCTGGCCTGGACTCAGCTGGAGATCAACGCCCAGAAAGAGCTGGACAGGAAGCTGATGAAGGTTGCTGGCGTGCCCAGGGACTCAATCGTGATGGACCCGACGACAGCGGCGTTGGCTTACGGTATGGACTTCGCCTACAGCAACATGGAGCGGATAAGGATAGGCGCTCTCAAGGGCGACCAAGAGCTGACCTTCCCCATGTCTTCCGGTACTACCAACGCCTGGGGCGTCAGAGAGGCCTGGATGGTAAGGTCCCCGAACAAACAAGATTCCGACTGGGGAGACAGGATGTTGAGAGGTCCCATCTGGGAGATCTTGACCGGTTTCTCGCTGGCCATGGCCGGTGTTGACATCTTCATGATGATGAACCCGATCGCGGTTGCTTACCTCCAGGAGATTACACAGTCGCTGATGGGTCTGGTCGAGGCAAAGACGCCGGACACCGCCAACTGGGTTACGATGGAGGTCTGATACCGATGAAAGAAAATAGCCCCCTCAACCTGTACAAGTTCCTGCCCCAGACAAACTGTGAGGAGTGTGGTGAGAAGACCTGCATGGCCTTTGCCGCGGGTCTGATCGAAAGAGAGAGAACGATCGACGAGTGCAAGCCTCTATTCGATCCGGAGAAACAGAAGAAGTACGCTAAGAAGCTGGCTAATCTCAAGGAGACTATCGCTCCTGAGGTGGCTCTGATCTACCTCGGGACCGGCGACCGAGCGGTCAAGGTCGGTGGCGAGGACGTTATGTACCGCCATCAGATGACCTTCTTCAACAAGCCGCCATTTGCCTACGATGTGACCGACGCGATGGACGAGGCCGACCTGGTAGAAAGGGTTAAGCTCATCCACGGCTGGAAGAAGTTCTACATCGGCAACTGGGAAGAGGTGGAGATGGTGGCCGTAAGGTCCGTCACCGGCGACCCCGACAAGTTCGCCAAGTGCGTCAAGAAGGTCATGGAGAACACCGACAAGCCCCTGATCCTCTGTTCCTTCGATCCCAAGGTCCTGAAGGCAGGCCTCGAGCTGGCCGCCAAGAATAGGCCCCTCATCTACGCCGCCAACAAGGACAACTGGAAGGAGGTCGCACAGCTGGCCTACGACTACAAGGTCCCTGTGACCCTGAGCTCGCCCTTCGATCTGGACGGTCTGAAGTCGCTGGCGATCACCTTCAGGGAGATGGGGCTCGAAGACCTGGTACTCGATCCAGGCACCGCGCCCAACGGCGAGAATCTCCAAAAGAGCCTCCAAAACTTCATAAAGCTCAGGAGAGCTTCCGTGGAGGAAGGTCAGAAGGACTTTAACTATCCGGTCATGTCCATCCCCCTCAACGCCTGGTTCACCACCGACGACCCGGTGAGGGGTGCCTACTGGGAGAGCGTCCTGGCCGCGACCTTCGTGATCCGTGGTGCGGACATAATGATCAGGCATTCCATGGAGCCCCACAGCGTCATGCCCGACATGCACATGAGGTTCAACATCTATACCGACCCCAGGTCGCCTGTGCAGGTCAAACCAGGTCTGAACAAGGTGGGCAAGCCAGACGAGACCTCGCCCATATTCCTCACCACCAACTTCGCCCTGACCTACTACACGGTGGAGTCTGACCTGGGGTCCAACGAGATCGATTCCTACCTATTGGCTGTGGATACCGAGGGCATCGGCGTCCAGGCTTCTGTGGCAGGCGGTCAGATAACCCCCAGCAAGATCAAGGACGCCTTCGCGGCGGCCGGGCTCGAGTTCGATAAGACCAGCCACAGGTCGTTCATCCTTCCGGGGATGTGTGCCAAGTTCAGCGGCGAGCTGGACGAACTTTACGAGTTCAAGGTGAAGGCCCTCGTGGGCCCCGAGGATTCGGGACGTATCCCTGGCTGGATGGATACGCAGTGGCCACCAAAATGGGAAGAAGAGTAAGTTAAGTGTTAAGTGTGTCCGGAGAGGCACACTCACTTTTTTTTTAGTTTCTGGCCGAATGAAGGTATTACTCGTCCAGCATCTCAGGCTCGCCCGGAGCCAAAAGAAGCTCTTTGAACAGCAGTATCTCTACTACCTGGGCCACGTACCGCCTCTGCTGGTACCTCTGTAGGTCCTCGGTCATCCTCAGCTCGCTATCAATCTGGATCCTGATCAGAGCCAGCCTGAGGTCACGCTTGTCCTCTTTGTCTAGCTCGAGGGAACATATCTCCTCCAGAAATCGAGGCAAGCTCAAGGGATCTTTCAGCACCCTGGCCAGGAGAAGTACGTGTCCTCTCGGCTCGGCTGGTTCGCTCTTGCCGGTCAGCGTTTCCAGGTCACTCATCGAGTACCTTTCGCCGTCTATGATCGTGTAGTTCATATCTTCATATCCTTCATCAAGATCGATTTGCAGATCTCCAGGTCCTGGGACGTGTTCACGTTCACCGCCAGTTCGATTTGATCCATTATCAGGTGGTAATCTTCCTGCTCTTCCTCGATCCGCGCTCCGTTGAGCACGTTGATCCCCGCAGGGACGATGAACTCTCCTCTATAGTTGAAAAGGGCGTCAGGTCTGCTTCCTATCCTGCGATGGATCTCAAGAGGGGTGTGCACGGAGAGTGCAGGTTCTGCCACCTTATCGTATACCTTCAGGATCTCGTCTACGATCCGATCTTTCAGGAGCGGCAGGTCGGCCATCACTATGAGAACCGGTCTTTTTATCCCCGCCACCTCTACTGCGATGATCATGTCGGGGACGTATCCGTGGCAGGGAGTTTCCACCGTCACCAGGCCTCTTTTCTCGGCCCACCTATTCGTTTTGGGAACATTTTGAGTGGTGGCCACGAAGATTTTCTCTATCGAACTTTTTTCCAGGGCGCTAACGACGTAATCGATGAGGGGCCGTCTCAGCAACATCGCCATCGGCTTCTCGCCCATCTGGAGCCTGGTTCCCAAGCCACCTGCCATCACCACGGCATCCAGGTCAGCGCCCCCCCCATAGCCGCAGATGTTACCAGTGCCACTGCCCGGCCGATCTCGTTCGCGGCTCCGAAACCATCGCCGGTAGCGCCACCGAAGTTTCTCTTCGATACCTTCACCAGATAAAAGGCAGATATTTGAGAGGTTACGATCGCCGCTATCCCCAGAACGCCCAGGGTCGCTCCACAGATCAATGACGCTATGACCAGACCGATCAGAAAGTCGGACGATGTGGTGTTCTCGATGGCTATCTGGCCGAACCCTTTATGGAGCGGGGCAGAGAATGCGGCGAAGGTGATCATGGACTGCTTGGCAGAGACCTCGGCCACTATCAGGATCAGAGGAAGCAAGGCCAGAGGCACGACGGACAGGGCGGCAAAGATGGCGAGTATGGCGACCACCACGAAGATCACGCCTCCGGTCCCTATGTAGACGTCCTTCATGGCGCTGATCTTCTTCTCCCTCGTGGAATGGGCGGTCACCCCGTCTGCGAAGTCGGCCAGGCCATCGGCATGGTTTATCCCGCAGATCTTGTAGATCACCACCAGTACCAGGACGGCGACTACGCCCTGGGGCGCAAACTCTGCCAGAACCCAGACGGTAAGGGCAAATATCAGTCCCAAGACCGCTCCTATGGCTGGGATGATGTAGATATGCCTCATCAGGGCTTCGATCCCTTCCATGGAAATGCCCACCGGTATGGTAGAAAGAAAACCGAAACCCGATCTGATAGCGAACAATAGGTCCCTCAGTAAAACACCGCCCTGGTATACATGTTCGCAGAGACCCCTCCGATCAGACCGCCGATCACATCGTCCATGAAGGGACCGAGCCTGCCAAGGATCCCTGGTTTGGCCTTGTCGTATCTTACGTAGTCGAAGGATCCTTTGTATCCTCCTACGTACTTGGCAATGCTCATCCCCAGCACTTCGTCCGCTATGAGGTAAGTTAGGTCCCGCTCGTAGCCTGAGCTGCTAATGCTGGGAAGGTTGGCCTTCCTACCTTCATCCTCCAGAAGAACTCCAGCATATATCAAGAGACAGAGGTTGGGGTCGGAAAGCGCCAGGTCCAGCTCTCGTCTGAAGACCTCTCCGGCTTTCTCACGGGTCTCCACTCCAGGATGAGGTACATAGAGCTCCAGAGCAGCAAAAACGATCTCATCGATGGATATGCCTATTTCCTGGAGTACATCTCGGATATCTCTACCAGGTACCATGTATATCGTTAGGGTAAACGTCCCGACCGGATAAAAGAGTATCCGCGCCTCTTGGGAGAAGTTATTTAAAGTTTTATGTCCCGGTATTATATGGGATTTTTATGAAGACTTTGGTAAAGATATTTGTCGATCACGAACACCTAGGTCGCGTGATGAACACGTTGACCGAACTGGGGATAACTGGCTTCTACCTATACGAGTACAAGGGTATGGCACCCAAGACTTGGAGAGATTTCCAGCTGAGCGAAGATCCGGTGAATGCCGTAAAGGCCATCAAGCATCATGCAGAGCCGGGGGTGCTGGTAAATACCGTAATCGATGACGGAGAATGTGAACACGTGGTCAAAGTGCTGGAGCAAGCTTTAAAAGGAATAAGGTATACGGTACTGGGGCATGCTGTCTGTATCATGAAGGTAAAAGGGGATTAATCTGTCATGCCGGGTCTGAATGAAGAAGTGGAGTCCGTTCTTGAGGTTATCCGGAACGCGCTGAGGATGGAAGGTGGCGATATCGATCTAATTGATGTCAGCGAGGAGGGTGTTGTCACGGTGAAGCTGCTGGGCAGCTGTGCCGGTTGTCCCTTCTCTCAGATGACCCTTAAGAACTTTGTGGAAAGAGAGTTGAAGAACAACGTCGTTGGCATAAAGGAAGTTGTGGCGGCATAGAACCTGCCAGCGGGCATCTCCATCTATGAGATGCCTCGCGGTAGATGGTGCTTTTAGTGCATGTTGTCATCGATATGATGGTTCAAAATACCGAGGTTTAACCTGTGTTTCCAACAAAGAAAGTTCAGTCGTTGATAGGATCTAAGATCCAGGTAGAAATGAAGGGGCCATTGCGCCACGTTCTTGAGGGTACCCTCAACAGTGTGGATGACTATCTCAACCTCCATCTACAGGAGACCGTGGAGGTAGTGAACGGGGAGAGGATGCGATCGCTGGGTTCGGTGATACTCCGGGGAAACAACATAATCATGATACGCCCCGTAGAGTGAACGTCCGGGTGTCTCGATGTTTGAGGAGGCGTTGGAGTGTATCAAGACCAGCGAAGATGGTATTCTGCAGTGTGATCTGTGGAAGAGACTCGATATCGATTCTCGCAAGTGCTCTCGTATAGTCATCAAGTTGGTGGATAATCAACTCATCACCAGGGAGCCGGAATCGGTTAAAGGCGTTCGGACCTATAGGTTACGTTGTACAAAGGTTCCTGATTCGAACCGGTTCGAGTCGCTCCTCGCAGATAACATATTTGCACCTTGTGCAGGGTGTATCTCAGAATGCGTTCCCGAGCACTGTCCAGAGCTGAGCGAGTGGATATTTACCATCATAGTCTCTAGAAGCGCCGATCTGGATCACAGTGCTAAAAAAGTCCCGACCGGGATCCTGCCTTGAGAGCCCTTCTGTTATGCGCCAAAGATAGGGCATCTCAATAAGGCGTTTCCCGGGGACATCCTCCCTACAAAGCTCAAAGGAGCCAAACGGCAAAGCCCGACCTACGAGTATACAATGTAATACATCATATACAATAAAATTTCATCAGACGCTTATCTGGTCTTCCCCGAAGCCTTTTTTGACTAGTATCTTTTTTATACGCCCGATATGGTTGCCTTGCAACTCGATGACGCCGCGGACGTCCTTCACGGTCCCGCCACATGCAAGCTCCGACTTTAGATACGTCGAGAGTTCGTGAAGGTCTATTTCATGAGGATCTATCCCTTGGATCACTGTAACTTCTTTGCCGTACCGTCGTCTGTTAATCTTCACTGTGATCCTCTGCTGCTCCTTGGCTACCTCTTCGCATATGCAAAGGTCTTTGGGAAGACCGCATACAGGGCACATCTCAGAACTCATCTTCTGGTATTTACCTCCGCCTAACAAGAAAATGTCCGCTTACGCTCACATTTACTTGAGCACATAAAGTTATACTTTATGTACCATATGGAAAATGGGTAGGGTGGTATGCTATTAAAGTTTGATGGTGCGATTGTCGGATAGGGTCAGCCGCCTCTTCCTTTAATCACCCCCCTCCTCCTGATGAGCACCTCTACGAGGAAGATGGCCAACGCGGTGAAGAGAAGCGCCCCTCGCCTGCTCACCCTCTGCTGGGTGGTAACGGTGCTCCTATTTCTCGCTTCTTCCACCAGTTCGCTCCTCACAGTTGCCTCGGAAAATATTCTCCCGCCGTTGGCCATTATCATCCTCGAAAGCTCGGGGTTGGGCCCAATATCCCTGAACTCGATGGGATAGTTCACGGTGATCGCATAATCGCCGATGCGGTATACTCCTTTCTTTTCTGGGGTCAGGGTGGCCCTGTACCGATTATCTCCCACCTTTTCCAGGTCTAGATCTTGCCCCGATCCCATACTAGGAGGGCTCTCGCTGATTATGGATATCTCCATGAGCGTACCCACCCATCCATCGGCAGCATCTATCCTTCCAGACTCTGGCCTGGGATCGCCCACCGCCCAGTTCACGGCTCTGGAGATCAAAATCGAGTTCTGGGCGGAGTAGAGCTCTGGAGACCACATGGTGCCATCATCGGTTGCCAGAGAGGCCACCCTCCCCAGGCCGTATCTCCAGGTGGTGAGGATGGGTTTCCCGCTAGCCATGATCACCAGTCTTTGGGATCCCGATCTGGGGGTGACGTCATTGAACCCGGTTACGTTGGCCTTCAGATCCAGACCCGAGGTGATGTAATGTCTGGGGTTGAAGATCATCAGGTTATACGCGCTCATGGGTGTATCTTCTTCCACCACCGCCTCTGCCTCTGTGGGCTTTCCAGTCTTTATGGTCACCGATCCCGGATAGACCGCAGAGTAGTACGCTGCCCCCGTCTTCTCTGCTAGGTCGACGAACCCGCCGGGCGCATCTTCGAATGACTTGACCTCTATTAGATATACATTTGCGCCCATGTTATTGATCATCCCGATAGATCTCTGATAGGTTTCGGGGTACTCCTTTACCCTCCCATCGGATATCACGACGACCTCGCCCTCGGCCCCGGTCGAGTTCAGCATATCCCAGGCCAGATTCAGACCGGCATCCAGCTGAGTCTCCTCTTGCGATCCTGGTATGGGGTCGAGGTGTCTTATCCGGTCTTTGATCATGGTCCCGATTCGGGAAAGAGGTGCGGGTGAAGATATCACCCTGGCCTCGGTCCCGAAGATCACCACACCTATCTGGTCGTCCTGGAACTGAGGCGACTTGAGCAGCTCGATCGCCAGCGATTTTTCGTACTCCAGAAAGGTCGTCCCGCCCACAGCCATCTCGCGCCGGGTGCTCCCCGAGATGTCCAGGACCAGAATCACAACGTTCCCACCTTCGAAGATGCTGGGTGCAGACCTCACGGGCAGGATCTTCTCCAGGGACGAGTTTAGATAGTTCCCGAAGTCGTAGGAGTTGCTGCCGCCTACCACCACCAGCCCGCCCCCTTCGCTCACATACTCCTCGAGGGCGTCGAGGTCGGACCGATACGTTTGATCGTCCAGGATCACGGCCTTGTACCTCTTATCGGGATCGTAATCGGAGGCCTCGGTGACCTTGTACTGCTTGGAGAGAACGCTGGCGAGGGGTGAAGAGCCCTTTGTTACCAGTAGTACATCCGGCTTGGGTACGACGTAGACCGCTTGTTGGTACTGGTTGTTCACCCGTTCTCTATCTTCTTGAGGATATATGGTCGCCTTGAGGAGGTGAGGTCCCGTGGTCAGGAATGTATGGGACATCCTGATCGATCTCGACCTGCCCTCCTCGGAGAGGTGATCCTGATAGATTATCCTGTCGTCGGCGCGGACGGTGAGGGTGCCCTCGAAATTTCCACCCGCCCATCTCAGTATCACGTTGAAGGGGTAGTCCCCGCCCAGAACGGCGGTGTTCGTCCCGTCGATCACCACGCTGGCGTCTTTGGCTATCGGTTCAATTTCGATTGCAAAGACTGTGGTGTTGGCCGACCGAGCCAGGACGAGCGCCTCTTCCAGGTCTCTGCCTTTGTTGCTGTACCCGTCTGATACCAGGACCTGGGTACTTCCTTGCTGAGCGTACTGGAGAATATTGTCCCCCAGGGGGGTCGAGGTTCCTGAGAAGGATCTCAGCTGGGAGTTTGGCAGCTGGTCATAGACCCGTTGAGCCGTGCCAGGGTCGAATATGTTCATGGAGTCTGTATCGTCCGATATCACGGTGATCAGGGGTCGCTTGGTCTGGGTGGTCTGGGTGACCACAACGTAGGGGTTGGCCAAGGCTACCACCAAGAGGGCGAATACGACTGCCCTGCTCAGGACGAGGACCTTGTTCTTGCATCGCCTGATAATGATCGCTCCCGCTACGAGGATGAGGGGCAGCAGCCAGAGAAGCCCAGGCTTGGCGAAGAATATATCCTCCATCAAGCCTCTCCCCTCCTCTTTATGATGACCAGCTCCAACGCTATCATCGCTGCTGCCATCAGGATCAGCCAAGGCGACAGATCCTTCTCGATCAGCTTTTCAGAGACGGTTCTGGTGGTGAAGGTACCTGTGGTGAAGCTCTCGCCATCGCTTAAGTCCGACTCTCTGGGGTCGTACATGTTGGCCACCACGGTCTGGCCCTGGAACTTGTAGACGCCCACCATGTCCAGCAGCAGGTTTTTCGTGGTGATTATGCCCTCAGGCGTCTCCACCGTCGTCGTCTCGCCCAGCCTTATGATCTCTCCTGTGCGCATGTTCGCCTCCGACGCGTCGGGCACGTCTGTGAGCCAGTTGACCGTCTTGTACCAGAATATGGGATACTCCGGTCTCTCATGGAAGTCGCTTAGCCCGGGCACCAATCCCAGGTATATCACGGTACCAGACCCCAGTTTCCAGTAGGACAGAACCGGAACGCCGTTTGCCTCTACCATGGTCACCGAGCGACTGCGAGGCCTGGCGTCGGGGCTGCCGTAGACCCCGATCTCATCGAAGTGTATCCCCTCGGTGAAGACCGGCGACCTGACCCAGAGGAGGGCGGTACCGTTGATCACGCCCTCGACCCTCACAGGGAGGTATTCCGGGCTGAAACTCGGGTTGATGGCCAGGTAGATCACCCGGCCTCCTCGGTGGACGTACCTGTTCAGCTTGCCGTCAGCGGTCGCGTTGGTCGTCACAACCAGGTCGAAGTTATCGTAATCGCCGGAACGGCTGACGTCGACGTTGGGCAGCGACTCCAGCGCGGCGAGGGCAGGTCCCACCTCGCCCTGGTAGAGGACCCTTCTGGGATTGTGCTCGGGGGCGTAGATGTATACCTTGTTGTCCGCGAATATGGCGTCCTCGACGTTCAGAGAGAGGATGTTGATCCCCGGAGAGGCCTCGAAGGATAGGTAGTGATCGGATCCCGATTCGATGGTTGCCGAGCTGGCGATCGAACCACCGGGCCCGCTGATCTCTATGGGGACGCGTCTCGTATTCCCGAAGTTCCGTATCAGGCCCTCGTACTTTATGCCGACGCCCGACTCCTCGATCCAACCGCTCACCATGGCCACGTTCTCGCCGCCCCCATCGGAGTCTGCAAAGACCACCTGAGTCCCTTTGTCTTCGATCAGGCCTCGGGTTGTCTCGGGGTCATCGCCCACCCAGCTTAGAAAGTCGGAGACCACCAGTATTTGCCCACCATCGGCACCCAGTAGGCTCTTGGCCAAGATCATCCCTCCCGAGAGGTCTGCGGGAACTGCTCTTGGCGATATCCCCGCTAGGACGGTCCCGGCCTCGGCCAGGCTCCCCTCGCTGAGGGCCATGAGGGGTACGTTCTCAGCCAGGACTATGCTTATCCTATCGTGTTCGGATATGTACCGGCTGGCGATATTCGCCGCTTCTTCGAAGCTGGTCTCCATGCTGGCCGAGACGTCCATGACCACTACCAGATGGCTGCCGCGAGTACCCTCGGCCACGACGAAGGGTCCGGCGGCAGATACTACCAGCAGACAGATCGCCAGGAGCTGTATCCAGAACAAGGGGTCGGTGATAAACCGTCTGATCGCGACAGAGGGCCGGGCCTCGTCCTTTACGATGAAGTGGATCGAGGGAAAAGGAAGGTCCATCGGCTTGGCCCGGATCATGTAGAGGATTATCAGGGGCACGACACTGAGCAGCCCTAGGAGGGCGAGGGGGTTTATGAAGGGCATCGGCCTATCTGATGTAAATAAACGTGAAAAGGTTTGCGCAGGGCATCTCTTCCGGGCCAATATTCTTAATACGATTAAGGGGCCTAGTCTTGCTAGATCTTTCACATCGAGGTGTCTAGGTTATGGCCAACGTCATGGAAGTCTATCAGCTTCTGCCAAAGACGAACTGCAAGGAGTGTGGATACCCCACCTGCATGGCCTTCGCGGTTGCGCTTCTGGGCAAGGAGAAGATCATTGAGGACTGTCCCCCCCTCATCGAGAAACCCAAGTACGAGACGAAGCTGGAAAAGCTTCGGGAGCTTCTCGCACCTCTGATGTCTGCCGACGCCACCGAGACGGGGATGATAATTCACACCGACAAGTGTTATGGGTGTGGGAACTGTGTGGTGGCATGTCCCGTAAACGTGGCGAACGACCCCAAGGGGACCGCACTGGGTTTTGGCCCGAAAAGCGGCAGGGCCATCCTGATGGTAGAAGACGGGGTGATCAAGTGCGCCAACGTGGAAGAATGCAGGCGTTTTGGTCCTGAAAAGATCCTGTGCAACGCTTGTATTGTAACCTGCCCTAGCAGGGCGATCGAGTTTATCTAGGTGGTCTTTATGGCAGTTTGTACTGGTTGTTCTTTGTTATGTGATGATATTGAGTTGGAGTGTGAGGACGGAAAGATAAGCCTTACCAAGAACCTCTGCCGAAAGGGGGAGGGGCGCTACCGGTCCCTTCGCGAAGACCGGCTGGTCCCCGCCGTAGACGGTGCGAAGGTGAGCTTCGACGAGGCCATATCCAAGGCGGCGGAGATGCTGGGCGACGCAGAAAACCCTCTTCTCTTCGGTTGGAGTAACTCCACCCTGGAAGCTCAGAGGATCGGCATAGATCTGGCCAAGAAGCTCGGTGCGACCATCGATGATACCTCCTCCTTCTGTCAGGGGTACCTCATGGAGAAGGTTCTGCGGGGCGAGTACCCGACCTGCACCCTGGACGACGTTCGGAACTTCGCCGACGTATTGATCTACTGGGGATCCGACCCATCCAGCAGCCAGCCCCGCCATATGTCCCGGTTCTCCTACTTCCCCCGGGGTGATAAGAGACAGAGGGGGTATGAAGAGGACCGGACGGCCATAACGATCGACGTTCGGAAGTCGCCTACGGCCGTCATCGCCGCAGATGGTTTCTTCAGGATCCCGCCGGGCGGCGATGCAGAGTTCATAGAGGCACTGCTGGCGGCTCTGGGCGGGAAGATGCCCAAGGTCAAGGATAAGAAGATGAAGAAGAAGATCCTGAAGCTGGGAAGCACCCTCCGAAAGGCGGAGTTCGGCGTGATCTTCCCCGGCCTGGGCCTGATCTATGCTCTCAAGGACGAGATAGACAAACTCACGCCTCTGATAACCAGGCTGAACGAGGTTGCCAACTACAAGCTGATCCCCATGGTGGGCCACTATAATATGCGGGGCTTCAACCAGACCCTGCTGGAGGAGACCGGCCACATAAACAGGGTCTCGTTCAAAGACGGGGTAGAGCACGGCCCACAGTTTGCCGTCACCGAGGCCGTGAACGACTGTGATGCTCTGATGGTGATCGGATCTGATCTCATATCTGCCCTGCCTGCGGCCATATCCAGGAAGCTGACCAGGATCCCGGCCATAGCCATAGATCCTCACCGTAACCTGACCACCGATATGGCCAGGGTGACGATCCCCTCTGCCATATCGGGCTTAGAGGCAGGCGGGAGCGCTCTGCGGATGGACGGGGTGAGGGTCGAGTTCGAGCCGGTGATAGAGAGCGATTATCGATCGGATGTGGAGATATTGTCCATGATAATGGAGGCGGTCTAGATGGCGAAGGTCGAGGTTACCATAGTGACCTATAGGGACATCTTCCAGGAGGAGGCAAAGGAGATCGGGCGTTACAGCGACGAGTATCGGGACCTGAGCGCGCTGATACTGCTGGACAGGGGCGATATGAAGCTGATCGAAACGGAGGACGGCTATACTGTCCAGGCAGAGACTGACTGGGGGGCGGTGGTGGTGACGGCCAGGCTCTCGGAGGAGGACGAAGAGCATCCTGGCCTGGCCTTCATGCCCAACAGTCCCTGGTCGAACCAGCTCGTGTCCGGAGATGCCGGGACGAGCAAGATACCCGAGTTCAAGAGGATCAGGGCCGAGGTATCGGCCACCGACAAAGAGGTCGATACCATATCGGAGCTGGTGGAGAAGATAAGAGCAGATTAGACCGGACGTATGACGTATGACGACGATGAACCTGGTATCCATAACCGACCTGACGGCAGAAGAGATCCTGGAGATCCTGGACAGGTCAGACGAGCTCAAGAGGTGCAGGAGCCGGTCGGGGTCGGAGACGGGGCAGGTGCTGGCCAGAAAGAGCCTGGCGACCATCTTCGAGAAGCCTTCCACCCGGACCAGGGTCTCTTTGGAGGTGGCCATGACAGACCTGGGGGGGCATGCTCTCCACCTGAGCAGCAACGACCTCCAGCTGGGTCGCGGGGAGACCATCGCCGATACGGCCAGGGTTCTCTCCCGGTTCGTTCATGGGATCGCGGCCCGGGTCTTCGACCATGCCACCGTGGAGGAGCTGGCCTTCCACGCCGAGGTCCCGGTGATCAACTCCCTCTCCAATAGGGAGCATCCCTGCCAGATACTGGCCGACCTGATGACCATGAGAGAGCGCTTCGGTCGGCTGGAAGGACTCAAGGTCGCCTGGATCGGGGATGGCAACAACGTCTGCAACTCCACGATCTTAGCCTCTGCCCTGATGGGAATGGATCTGACCGTGGCCAGCCCTTCCGGACACGAGCCCGATGGTGATATACTGGACGAGGCGGATCGTCTCGGTGGCAGGGTCGAGGTGATGGCCGACCCGGCGAAGGCCGCCGAAGGCGCAGGGGTGGTGGAGACAGATACCTGGGTCTCTATGGGCGACGAGGCTGAGGCCGCCTGGCGAGAGAAGGTCTTCGAGCCGTACCAGGTGAACTCCGAGCTGATGAGCCTGGCCTCCGCTGGGGCGATCGTGATGCACTGCTTACCGGCGCATCGAGGTCAAGAGCTCACCGATGATGTGATGGACGGGCCTCAGTCTGCCATACTGGACCAGAGCGAGAACCGGCTGCATACGATAAAGGCGGTGCTGGAGCGGTTTCTCTCTTGATGGGGCATGCGTTGCCGGGGCGCGAGGGGTTCTCTGCGGGGTTCGGAGTTCCGCGCCGCGCCTTCTCTGCTGGTCGGGGCGGGTTGGGCGCCGGGTGTGGTTATCTAAGCGCCGGGATGGGGCACTCTGCTGTTGAGACAATGTGATGAACACGAACCAGATCAGCTTTCAACGTACACCCCCACCGCCTCCGCTAACACATCATCACGAAAGTACCTGCTCAAGTCCGCGGGAGTTTTTAGATCGACCTTACGCCCGCCGAAGATAGAAGATAGCTCTTCTTCCATCCTGATCAGATCAAAGAAACCCGGTACATTATCGGGCTCAAATTCAACAAGCATATCAAGGTCACTCTTCTGCGAGAAATCATCACGCAAGATCGAGCCAAAGAAAGACAATCTTCGGACGTGGTTCCGTTTACAAAATTTGACGATCTTCTGCTTTGGTACCTTAACGGCAGACATATTCATCAGCTTACTCACCCGTAATGGTCATGCAACTTTTTTGCAAACCCCGCTATAATTTAGTTCGAGCAT